>JBDRYS010000001.1:641725-962588 GCA_039803545.1 candidate division WOR-3 bacterium
ATTGCAACCTTTGTTTCCCGAATTCTCGGATTTATCAGGGATGCATCGATCGCATACTTAGTAGGCGCAGGGAGATTTGCAGACATATTTAACGTAGCCTTTAGAATTCCAAATTTTCTGAGGGATATGCTGGCGGAAAACGCAATGCAAACAGCCTTTGTACCAAATTACGTAAGGGCCTTAGAAAAAAACGAAGACCCAGATCACTTCTTAAACTTAATATTCACCATCTTTTTATTCGCATCGCTCCTAATCACTGTTCTTGGTATTATTTTTTCAAAGCAGATCGTGCTCGTTACTGCATACGGCTATACCAGCATACCCGAAAAGTTTTATAAAACCGTTGAAGTCACAAGGATAACCTTTCCTTACCTTATTATCGTTTCTATTTCCGCCCTCTTTCAGGCTGTTTTAAATTCGAAAAACGAATTTTTCCACCCTGCACTTTCCCCTGCCTTATTCGGCCTCGGAATTATTGTAATTACAATCGCTGCAAAATACTTTATCCCAGTAGAAGAATATACGAGAGTGCTTGGATATTCTGTCCTCTTTGGTGGCCTGCTGCAACTTTTATACTTAGCACAAAGGCTCGAGGTGCACCGCATTTACCCGAAACTTACCTTTAATTTCCACCATCCATATTTAAGGGATTTTGGAAAGTTACTCATCCCCGTTTTAATAAGCGTTGGTTTTTCTAAGATTGCACCCTTTATAAACACTCTTATAGCAACTTTTTTAAGAGAAGGCTCAATTTCTTATCTGACCTACGCCTATCGTTTGATGCAGGTACCGGTAGGCCTCTTTGCAGTGGGACTACAAACGGTCTCGATGCCTTCCTTTTCACGGATCGTCGCAAGGAACAAAGAAATTAGAGAAGCTTTATGGAAGTCTTTCTTCTATGCAGTGTTCTTAACCCTTCCCTCCTCTATTTTCATGATGTTTTACTCCGGTGAAATAGTTCAAATACTCTTTCAAAGAGGCGCCTTTACATATCTTGACACTCTCAACACCACCCAGGCCTTGATTTTATACACACCACACGTATTCGCTATCGGTGTATCAAAGATATTTCTAAACTATTACTTCTCTAAGGGAGAAATCAAGATTCCCAATATAAGCGTGGCTCTCGGGACCATAGTAAATATTACGATAGCACTTACACTCTCAAAATACCTTGATTTTCCAGCCCTTGCCCTTGCCGTATCTGCTGGGATGTCAACGCAGGCACTCTTTTTGACTGCAACGGTCTCTAAAGAGAGCCCTATGACGCCGGAATATTTACAGAAAGTAATCAAGGTTATGGTGGCAAGCTTAATTTCCCTTTTACCATGCTATTTCATACACTTGCGTACCCCCTTACAAAGGCTTACCGCAGGCTTTTTCCTTTATACCGCAACCTTTCTCTTAATCGCTTACCTTTGGGACTTCCTACCAGAAATAAAAGGTACTAAAAAATTTGAGGAGCAAAAGTTAAAATAATAGCATTATGGAGTTAACAAGGCTAAGGGGAAAGGAATTAAAAAAGGCACTATTAGCTGGAATCATAAAAGTTCAAGACCTTAAAGATGAATTAAACAAGATCAACATTTTCCCTGTTCCCGACGGTGACACTGGGACTAACCTCGCTGAAACCCTTGCGGGTGGTGTAAACATCCTAATCGAGTCTTCAAGTCTCAAGTTGTGTGAAATAGTAAGAAGATTCGCAGAGGCAATTCTTTTTACCTCTAAAGGCAACTCAGGTACAATTTTGTCTCAGTTTTTTACTGGATTTGCCGAGGCTTTGAAAGGAAAAGAGAGCATTACCACCTCGGAATTTGCTGAAGCATTAAAACACGCAACAGACACAGTCTACGCCTCCTTAGAGAAACCCGTAGAGGGAACTATCATAACGGTGATGAGAGAAGTTGCCGAATACGCTGTGGAAATTTCCGAGAGGGAAAGGGATTTTATCAAATTCTTAAGGCTGCTTCTGAATAAGGCAGAAAAGTCCTTAGCCAGAACCCCTGATTTGCTTCCAAAACTCAAAGAGAAAGGCGTCGTGGACTCCGGAGCCTTTGGTTTTGTTTTAATTTTAAAAGGTATTGTGGAGTACATAGATACAGGCAAAATCGAACTCAGCAAAGTCCCTTCAAAAGAGACCCGAAAAATAATAGAAGAAGAGAACATAGAACATAGATACTGCACAGAAGCAGTTATCAAAAGTGAAGGACTCGACAAGAAAAAACTGGCCCTTATTCTCGGGGCCCTGGGAAGTTCCCTCTTGATTGCAGGTGCTGGGGGACTTTTCAAAATTCACATCCATACTAATTGGCCTCACAAGGTCTTTGAAGCTCTGAAGGGAAAGGGCATCATACTAAAACAAAAGATTGATGATATGATAGAGATGAATCTAAAGGCCAGAAAGAAAAAATTTGGCGTGGTTGTGGATTCAACAGCGGACATACCTCTCGATATCGCCCAGGAGTTCGGGATAAATATAATTCCACTACAACTCATTATGAATGGGAAAACCTATCTGGAAGGGATTGAGATTGACAAAAAACAGGTCCTTGAACTTTTGGTAGAAGGCAAAACCCGACTCTCTACCTCTCAGCCTGACCCAATTTCCATTGAAAGAACAATAAAGGAAGCACTTTCAAAACACGAAAAAATTATGATCGTAACCCTTAGTTCCCAACTATCTGGAACCTTCAACGCAATAAGAATAGTAGCTTCAAAACACCCAAATGTATACCTTTTCGATGGAAAAATGGCATCCCTCGGTACAACCCTCCTCGCGCTCAGGGCGCTGGAAAAATTTGAAGAGGGTTATGACATCGAGAATATTTTGGAATACCTCAGGAAAGTTCAAAAGAAATCGCTTTTCATCCTCACTTTGAAAACCGTGAAATATCTTATGAAATCTGGTAGAATTTCTAACCTCAAAGGCGGAATTGCTGAGCTAATGCAAATAAAACCTATTATCGCAGTAAATTCTGAAGGTAAACTGGAAAACATCGGAACAGCCTTAGGAGAAGAAAAGGCATTTAAAAAGATCGTCAAAATTGCAAAGGAAAGACTTAATCCTTTCCAGACTTATGACTTTGGAATCGCGTACGTTGGGAAAAGTGAATTTGTTGAGCGTTTAGAGGCCTTCGTAAGATCAGAATTTTCAGTCAGAAAACTAATTGTAAATGAGGCTGGACCTTTACTCTCCCTTCATGTAGGTCCCGGTGCTTATGGTCTTGTCGCTCTGCCGGTGTTCTAATCTACTAACGATACAATCCCTTCCTTAAAATATAATCAGAAACCCTTTCCGGGACAAAGAATCTTATACTTTTGCCCTGTTTAACCCTTTCCCTTATTTCCGTTGAAGAAATGTCAATGAGCCTTTCGTCCAAAAAAATGACTTTCTCTGAGAATATGGGCTTGAGCTCCCAGCCAGGTCTTTTCAAAACAATAAAATTCACCATTTCAAGAAGCCTGTCATAATTATACCAGCTTGGCAAAGCTCGATACTGGTCCGCACCGATTATTAAATAGAATTCTGCCTCGTTAAGTTTTTCTTTCAATTTTTCCAGCACATTTACAGTATAGGATGGGACAATATTCTCCACAGCTTCAAAATCTGAAGCCTCAAAATATTCAAAGCCGGACGTAGCGAGCTTAACCATATTAAAGCGATCATCAAAGGAGGCATAGGTTCCTTTGTGGGGCGGCTTGTAATTCACTAAAAAGACAATTTTGTCCAATTTCACATTCTCCCAAACATCTTGAGCAAGAATAATGTGTCCAATATGAATGGGATCAAAGGCACCACCAAAGATACCTATTTTTTGCATGATTTTTCGATTGCCTTTGCTAAGATCTTGATACTCTTTTGAAAACCTTTATCCTTTAAGTTTCCAATATCGTCAAAGAGAACCCTCGCTGAATCACACTCTTTCCTTAATAAATAACTCCTTACTTTTAGGATTTTCGCCGCAGTAATCAGACTGTCATCCTCAGGAAACTCTTCAAAAACAAGATCTATGTAAACATCGGCGGCCCTTGGTTGGCCAATCTTTAAATAAGTATCTGCTATGTATAAATATTTCAGACCCTTACGCCTGTATAGTGTCTTCTCGAGTTCTCTTGCCTTTGCCATCTCTGGAGAATCGGGAAACCTGCTCTTAAACTCTTCAATATACCTCTTGGCCTCGTTGATGGATTCTGTATCCCTTGAGATCGTCTTACTTTTTTCCATATAGCACTCTGCTAACTCCAAGTAAGAAACCGCCACATACTCACTGGTAGGAAAGGTATTGATTAAAAAGATATATTCAGTTATTGCATCATCGTAGTTTTTCGCCTCTTTATAGCTTTTGGCAAGGTAATATTGAGCTGCGTCAACGCTGTCACTGAGCGGATATTTAAAAACAAACTCCTTGAAGAGCTCCGCAGACTGATTGTACTTCTTCTTATCAAAATATTCTTTAGCTCTTCTGAAAAGGTAATCTGAAGTTGCAGGAGGCTGTGCCTTCTTTGCTTGACAGGACATAGAAAATAACAGCGCCAATAAAATTAACTTTTTCATGCTGACTCCTTTCCTTGATTATAAAGGAAAGTGTGCGTCAATTAAACTTTACCTTCATAAATATAAGGCTGGATAAAAGGCCGAAGGAGGCAACCGTACCCCAGATCAAAATGGGAGTCTTAAGGAACATATCAATTAAAACTCCACCGATAAAGGGTGCTACCGCCCATGAGAGACCTTCAATAAACCCGAGAAAACCTATATATAGACCCCTCTTGTCTTCTGGCGCCATTGCCGAAGTTATAGTGGTCAAAAGGGGCATAGCCAGCATTTCACCGAGGGTCAAAAGGACGACTCCAACCGCAAAGTTTACAAAATTCCTTGAAAAGGTAAAATAAAAATACCCCACAGAATATAGAAGCGAGCCAAGGATCAAGCCCTTTTTGTACCCAACGTAATCAACAATTTTGATAATGAGCATCTGGAAGAAGACCACCATAAAACCATTGATACTGTAAAGATAACCGATCTGAACGTTATCCAGACCCTTAGACTTGGCATATACAGAGAGGGTAGAGATAAGCTGGCCCATGAGAAGAGAAAGAATGAAAGTTCCGGCGATAAATACAATGAAATTTTTGTGTTTGAAAACTTCACCAAAGGAAACTTCCTTTTTAACATCAACATTGACACTTTCTCCCTTAGAGGAGACAAGGTACACAATCAAGAAAACACAAATTATTTGGAGCAAAAAAGAGGCAAAGAAAGTTAGAGCGTATGAATAGCGAGAAATAAATCCACCAATGGATGGACCAATGGCAAACCCCAAGTTACCTCCCACTCTTATCACGCTGTAGGCAAAAGGCCTATCTGGCTCATCGATATTTTTCGCCACAAAGACATCGGAGGCAGACATAAAAAAGCTGGCTCCACCAGAGTTGAGTAGAAAGAAAAAGAAAAACAAAAGTGGATTCGCCTTTAGTAGAATCAAAATTGAAAAACCTAAAAAGCCTGTTGCCCTGAAAAGCAAACCAAGTTTCATCACGGTATCAGTGGGCAGGGTATCAGACAGTTTACCAGCGTAAAATCTTAGAAAGGATCCCAGTATAGACGCAAAACCGATAATAGAACCAACGAGGCTCATGGGCACGCCCCGTACGTTGTAAAGATAAATGCTTAAAAAGGGAATACTGATCGCATAGCTTGCAGATTGCAATCCACGAATCACCGCAAGGCTATAGAGTTTAAACGCAGTCTGCTTCTCCACATGATTATTGTAAGGCAGATTGTTCGTATTATGAACTAATCGAGGGATGACTATTTACTTTTCGGTCTTATGCAATTATAATATACTTGTTCTTACTCAAGAGGGGGTGTATTGGATTCGACAGGGCCGGTTTGAATCATAGAGCGCATGCCGGGGTGTGGCCACCTCGTTAATAAGGCCACAAAAAACAACTGCCAACTACAGCTACGCATACGCTGCTTAATTAAAGCAGCCGTCCCTTTTCGGGGTGCTCCTGCCCGAAAAGAGGGCGTGATACACAGGAGCTGGACTCGGGCCCACGCCTTCAGGGTTCGGGTCGAGAACCAAGAAGGCTATCCCTCAAAGCACCTGCCTGTCGGTGCGAGAGGGAGAAATTCAAAGACAGGCTAAGCATGTAGGGCTCTATGGTTCAAGGCCCCTGGACGCGGGTTCAATTCCCGCCACCTCCACCAGTCTTATTTCCGGACCAATTAAAAAATCCTAAATTTTTAAAAACATCACATTGAACTGTAAAAATTTATAGCTCTACAACTTTTTTAGACCAAACTGGTTTCGATGATTCAAAAGAATTTTGAAAAGCGAGCCCCCGTTAGACTTCAAAAGTTTAAAATCAATAAACTCAAGAAAACTCCCACCGAAGAGAAAACTTAGGAATTTTAAAAAACTTGTCTTAGATTAATAAATTGGGGCCGCCCCGTTTCACGGGGCGGCCCCAGTTCCAATTAATCAAAGCCTCCGACAAGCCAACTCTTTACTCTTCCCTCTTCGCCTTGATTTTCTCAAAATAGGCATAAATCACCGGTACAACGAAAAACGTCATAATTGTTGAAGCGGTGAGTCCGCCAATCATGGCCACGGCCAAGGGTTGCCTTAAAGCGCCACCTTCCGTATGACCAGACAAAGCCATTGGTATTAATCCAAAAATAGTAGTTAAGTTTGTTATAAGTACAGGCCTTAATCTTACGACTGAACCTTGAATAACCGCTTCCAGCGGATCAACGCCTTTTTCCCTTAGCTCCTTATAGAATGTCAACATGACAATCGCCTGGTTTACCACAACACCTACGAGAATCAAAGCGCCAACCATTGAGGAAACCGAAATTGTAGTGCCTGATATCCACAGAGCCAGAACCACACCGATGAAAGCAAGGGGAATAGTTAGCATAATAATTATCGGATCTTTTAAGGATTCCAGTTGGGCCGCCAAAATCATATAAACGAGAACTATTGCTGCAAGGATAGATATTCCAAGGTTCTTTATCATATC
Source organism: candidate division WOR-3 bacterium (assembly GCA_039803545.1). Classification (NCBI taxonomy): domain Bacteria; kingdom Pseudomonadati; phylum Caldifarciminota; species Caldifarciminota bacterium. The sequence continues at coordinate 648,755 of JBDRYS010000001.1, forward strand.
CTGAACCTGCTCAAACTCGCCCTTAATCTGTAAGCTGTAGCCTTCCGGAAGAGAAAGCTTAAACAGCCGATCCCTAATTTCAGTGAACACCTCGCTTTTCTTTCTACCCTGAATATCAGCAAGAACTTTTATGACCCTCGACTGGTTCTCATGATCAATTTGTACTGGCCCATAATCATAGGAAAAATCTGCTATTTCCTTCAAAGGAATTACAGCCCCTGTCGGAGTCAGTATGGGGAAGTAATAGAGCTTTTCGACATTTTCTTTCAAATAGGTCGTATCGGCTTTCAAAACGAGATTGTAATCCTTCCCCCTCAATCTTAATTTTGTTGTGGTCATTCCCTGGAGGGCGATCTGGAGTTCCCTCTGAATTTGAATGGGAGTAAGCCCAAAGTACGCCGCCTTGTCTCTAAGAATATTCATTCTTAATTCAGGTTTCGCCTTTTTAAGTGAAATCTCAACGCCTGTTATCCCTTTGATTTTTCCAATCTCTTCAGCCACTCTGTTTGCAAGGGATGATAGTTCTTCAAGGTCTTCACCATAAAGAGAAATTTCCACCGGTTTACCTGCGCCCCCAAAGACCAAAATATTAACAAGATCCATAGACTTTACAGTAGCGCCCTGATAAACGGGTGCTTTCTCTAAAATCTCATTTGCGATCTGCATTGCGCTCTTCTTTCTTTTTGAAGCGTCAACAAGTCTAATAAGTAATGTTGCAGAGTTGCTCCCCTGCGAGGTGCCAAACATCATCCCTGTTTCCGAAGATCCACCTGTCGCCATTACTCTCTGAACTTCAGGGTATTCTTTAGCAATATCAATAATCTGATCCACGTAGTGCTCCGTCTCCTTAAGATTGGTTGCCGGAGGAAGTTCAATGGAGATTACTGCAGTTCCCATATCCATTGGAGGCAAAAATTCTTTATCAATGAATTTAAGAAGGGGAATGGAAGCCAGGAACAGAACAATAGTGCCGATTAAAACGAGGCCTCTTTTTGGCAAAACGAAGTTTGTAAGCAATTTCTGGTAAAACTCTCTGATAGGAGTAAACCAGTAACGCTTTCTCATTTCTTTAAGGGCGACCGTCTGAGTAATGTAGCTTGAAGTTATTACCGGAATAATCGTTACAGCAACAAGAAGTGAAACCAGAAGAGTAATAGTAACAGTTACTGCAAGGGGTTTTGTGAACTGTCCTATCAAACCGCCAATATAAATGAGGGGAAGGAATACTACAATATTTGTTAAAGTTGACGCAGATATTGCGGTCCAGACCTCCTCAGTACCGCTAATAGCGGCACTATACCTGTCTTCACCGAGCTCTTCGTGTCTGAAAATATTCTCAACTACTACAACGGCCGCGTCCACTAACATTCCAACACCCAGTGATATTCCTGCAAGGGTCATCATATTGAGAGAATAGCCTAAGAAATAAAGAATTGTAAAAGATATGATAACCGAGAAAGGAATTGCTAAACTGATGATAACCGTTGGCCTAAGATCGATGAGGAAAAGGAAAATCATCAATGCAGCAAGAATTGCACCAATAATCCCGCTGTTTATAGTCTCTGAAGCAGATTTTGTTATAAAACGTGACTGGTCAAATCCCTTTTCCAGTTTTATATCCTTATACCATTTCGAAAGCCTGCTGATCGCTTTATCCACCCGCTGGACAACTTGAACCGTGTTTGCACCAGACCTCTTATAAACAGAGACAATTATAGCTTCATTTTTGAAGGACTTCGCAAAGCCCAGCCTTTCCGACTCTGTGGAATATACCTTTGCAATATCCTTTAAGAATACAGGAAGTCCATTTTTCCTGAAACCAACCACCTGATTTTCCAGGTCTTTTACTCCACCGTACTCTCCTATGGTCCTTATCAAGAGTGTCTTCTGTCTTATATCGACCTTCCCTGACGGAAAGTTGAAATTGTTAAGCTGGAGCATCTGTGAAATCTGGGAGAAGGAAACACCAGCCTCAATGAGCTTTGGTATGTCTACTTCGACCCAGTACTCAATATCCCTTCCACCAAGAACATCAACTGTCGCAACGCCCTCGACCCTTTCAAGATAGGGTGCTATATCATCCTCAAGGAGCTTCTTAAGTTGGGTCAACGTGTATCTGTCAGAGGTAGCAACGTAACGAGCCACTGGCATCATTGAGGCATCAAACTTAAAAACAATCGGCTTTTGGACATCCTGTGGTAAATACCTTTCAATTAGACCGATTTTGTCTCTAACTTCTTGAGCTGCAAAATCCAGATTCGTTCCCCATTCAAACTCCACTATAACTAATGATATGCCTTCTAAGGACTGGGAAGTTACCTTCTTTACGCCAGAGACCGTCGAAACCACGCTCTCTATGGGTTTTGTTACTAACTGCTCAATATCCTCCGGAGCAACGTTTTCATATCGAGTAACGACAGTCACTGCAGGGTAGGTCATCTGAGGCAGAAGGTCAAGGCCCATCCTCGATAGTGAAACTGCACCGAGAACTAAAAGGACGCCAATGAACATTAAAATCGTTACAGGATGCCTGACAGAAAATTTAATCATAACTTATTTCCCTCCAATTTCAACATGTGCGCCATCGTAGAGGCCTTCGGCTCCAAGAGTTACAACAAAATCACCCGGCTTAAGATCCCCTTTCACCTCTGCTCGTCCTTCGCTTACAATACCAACCTCGACAGGAATTTCTTTCGCTATGCCATCCTTGACAGCATAGACGACGGTTTTATTACCCTTCTGCACCAGAGCAGTTTCAGGTACGATTAAAACCTGAGATTTTCTTCTTACGACAATTTTAACCTTTACAACGGAACCGTACTCAAAAGCATTTTCATTTAGAGCAATCCTCGCTTTCCCTGTGAAGCTCATTGGATCAACCCCCTGAGACCTCGTAACTACTTTTCCTGCAACAACCTTATTATCACGAACTGCATAGGCGAGGGATCCAACTCGCACTTTGCCCAAATCTTCCGAGGAAAGCCCAACTTCAATAGCCTGCTTCTCAGATACGATATAGGCAAAGGGCTGCGTCTGCAAAGCCATCTGCCCTACCTTACCATTTATCAAGGTAATAATCCCATCAATCGGAGAAGTAATCTGCAAGTATTCAGTCTTCACACCGGGTATTTCTCTATCAAGAAGGGCAATCACTTCGTCTTTCTTCACCCTATCACCTTCATTTTTCAATATGCTAACAACTCTTCCAGGCATTACGGGAAAAACTGGAGCCTCTTCCAATCCAGTAACTCTACCGTATGTATAAATATACTCGCTAATTTCGCCAAGCTTAACCTTATCAGCTTTCACAAGAAATTTCCTTACACTTTCACTTTGGGCATGAAGAACCCCAAGAATCAGAAGAGACATTACAATTTTATTAAAAACCTTCATAGCTACCTCCTTATTTTATTCCTTTCAAGGTTTTTTCCAGGTCCATTGCCTTAAAGATACAATCCGCAAGAGACTGTAATAGCAACGTCCTCTGAGAAAAATAGTTGGTTTCAGCATCAACAAAATCAAGTTGCGTAGCAAGCCCCCTCTCATATTGCGTCTTAACTGTGTTATAAAGGGCTTCAGCCACCCGAAGATTTTCTTTCTGAGCCTCATACTTCTCTAAAGCTATCTTTAAGTTCCTCTTTGCTTTCTCAAACTCGAGAACAGCAGCATTCTTTTGATACGCCATCGTGTAAGAAAGGGCCTTCTTCTGATAGTAAGCCTCTTGCATCTGATAATTACCCTTTAAACCGTCAAAGATAGGGAAAGATAAACCGACGGTAAAGGCCCAGTAGTCTTTCCATATATTTTCAAAGCCAAAGGGTTTTTGCATAAGATAATTGAAGGAATAAAAGACGCTGGGAAGATTGGCTGCAGAATAGTTTTTCATTGTTAAATCAAGAATCTTTTCTTTTAGGGCAAGGCTTCTTAAATCGTACCTTGAGTCTACATTGAGCTCTGAACCGAGAAGGGTGTTGAAGTAAGCTGTGTCAATGGTAAGAGAATCCACGAGTACTATCTCGACAGAGTCAGAAAGGCCTATGACCAATCTTAGCATATCAAGAACATCTCTATAAGACCTCTCAGCATCCATCACCTGAACCCTGTTGTTCTTATATTTAGCCTCGGCTTGGAGAAGTTCCACTTCCGTTGCAGTTCCAACGGAGTATTTTCTTTTAGTTGTCTCATAATGTTCAAGGAGCTCTTCATCGACCTTTTTTGAGAGATTGACAAACTCCCTCATAACCAACGCATAGCTGTAGAGTTGTTTAATCTGGAAAGCCAAATTTTCTGAGCTCGCAGAGTCAGACAGAATCTTATCGTAGAGATTTAATGCCGCAATTTTGTAGGTTCTCAGGAGAGTCCCCCAGGTAAAAATGACCTGGCTTATTCCCAGGTTTATATTGTAATTGTCCTTTTGACCGAAGGGGATCGAAACACTATGACCAACGGGGATGAAGGCACCAGAGGGAGTTCGTACAAGACTATCGAGCTGAAAGCTTTTCATCTCCTGAACAATGGATACCCTTCTATAGCTTGCATCCAGCTTTACCTGAGGTAGAAAAACTGAGCGAGCCTGCAACTTTTGAGATTCAGCAGCTTTGACCTGTGCCTTTGAAGCCTGGAGAAGCGGACTACTTTGAAGTCCTATTTCTACTGCACCTTTTTGAGTGAGGTACAGTGTATCACTTATGGAAATTATAAGAAGAATTAGCGCAACCATAGTGCACTCCTTTACTTTTTAATAAATGCCCTTTTAAAGATTGAAAACACTTCCTCTTCGACGCTTTCAGAAAGCGTCCCCTCTATTACACTATTAAAAATGGGCCTCACAACCATGCCCACGAAAGCATTAGATAAGACCTCTACATTCCCTTCGTAGGCAATCCCTTGTTTGATTGCATCTTCAAACAGATCTTTTATAAACCGCGTAAATTCTTTCTGTTCCTCAATAATTGCGTTTTTTATCCTCTCGTTCCACAAGTTTGCCAATGGTATTTCATACATCATTCGTATGATAAAATCTCTGTTTTCGTCGATTAGCAACACAAGGGTTTTTATAAGCGCCCTAATTTTATTTTCAAAAGAATTCTGAGTCTCAAGAGCCTCTTTTAGCCTCTGAATGAAGTATTTAATACCTTCTTTTATCAAGCACTGATAAAGATCCTCCTTGGACTGGAAATAGAGATAAAGGGTTCCCTTCGCTACCCCAGCCTCCTTAGCGACATCCTCCATTTTGGTCTCGTAGAACCCCTTTTTACCTAAGACGTCCCTTGCTGCAATAAGTATTTTTTCCCTTGTTTCCATATTTACACCCCTGACTGACCAGTCAGTCATATACTATGGATGTAGAAAAATAAAATGTCAAGTAAGCCACGTAAACCTTTCTATAAGAGCGGGATAGCTGAGCACTAAAAGCTAAGCAGCACTCTTACTTATTATCTCGTCAAGTTCCTGACCTGTAATAGTTTCCTTCTCAAGGAGATAATTTGCTACTTGATGAAGTAGCTCCATTTTTGACCTGAGAATTTCCACTGCCTTATCAAAGGCATTTTTTACAATCTCTTTTATCTCATTATCAATCAATCTGGCAGTCTCTTCTGAATAATACTTTCTCACACCAAGCTCTCTACCGAGAAAGATTTCCTCTTCTTCCTTCCCGAGAGTTACAGGTCCAATCTTTTCCGACATTCCCCAATCGGTAACCATTCTCCTCGCGATCTCGGTAGCCTTTGAGAGATCATCGGCCGCACCGGTGGATTCTTCGTTAAATACAAGAAGTTCTGCTGCTCGGCCACCAAGAAGTACAGATAGCTGGGTCAGAATGTAAGACCTGGTATAAAGATACCGGTCTTCACTGGGGAGAGATTGGGTCGCTCCTAAGGCCCTTCCATGAGGAATTATAGTTATTTTATGAACAGGATCAGCACCTGGCAAAAACTTAGCAACAAGTGCGTGGCCCGTTTCATGATAAGCAATCCTTTTCTTTTCCTCCTCAGAAATAACCATACTTCTTCGCGCGATTCCCATTATTAATTTGTCCTTGGCCTCTTCAAAGTCCTGCATTTCAACTACTTGCTTGTTCTTCCTCGCAGCAAGAAGAGCAGCCTCATTGACAAGGTTAGCCAAATCAGCACCAGTAAAACCTGGTGTAGATTGAGCAATTAACTTAAGGTCCACATCGGGGCCAAGGGGGATCTTTCGCGTATGTATCTTTAAAATCTCCTCTCTGCCCTTAACATCCGGAATGGGGACATAAACTCTTCTATCAAACCTCCCCGGTCTCAAAAGCGCAGGGTCAAGGATATCAGGCCTATTAGTAGCCGCCATGACAATAATACCTTCCGAAGAGTCAAATCCGTCCATCTCCACAAGAAGTTGATTTAGGGTCTGCTCCCTTTCATCGTGTCCACCACCAAGTCCTGCACCCCTAAGTCTTCCAACGGCATCAATCTCATCGATAAAAACTATACAAGGTGCATTAGCCTTAGCCTGCTCAAAAAGGTCTCTTACCCTTGCCGCTCCAACACCTACGAAAAGCTCTACAAATTCAGAACCAGAAATTGAAAGAAAAGGCACTCCTGCCTCTCCCGCAACTGCCTTTGCCAGCAAAGTCTTACCGGTACCAGGCGGTCCAACAAGCAAAACACCTTTGGGAATCCTCGCACCGATTCTTGCAAATTTATGAGGGCTTTTCAAAAACTCAATGATCTCCTGTAGCTCGATTTTAGCTTCATCACAACCTGCAACATCATTAAAGGTTACTTGAGGCTTTGATTCCTTCAGGACTTTCACTCTGCTCTTTCCAAATCGAATTGCTTCTCGCTGACTTGCATTCATCTGTCTAAAAAAGAAAAACCAGAAAAAGGCAAGCATTAGAAGCCAGGGAATTGAACCCGCAATCAAATTCCAGCCAAGGCTTTTTTCCTTAGAATAAACTTGAACATTTTTCGAGGCAAGAAGTTTAACAAGCTCTGCATCCTCAAAGGGCAATGTAACCTTAAATCTCAAGTATTCTTTGTTGTCAACTTTAAAAGGCTCTTTAAAAAGACCTTCCACGCTCTTTCCAGATATAAGAACCTGGGATACATTACCCTTATCAACCTGGGTATAAAAATCGGTAAAGGATATTTCTACAATGTCCTTTTCCGATGAAAGGTAATTGTAAAGAGTCAAAAACACAAGAAAAATCAATATCCAAACAACCAAATTTCTAACAATGTCACTTTTCATTATTCTCCACCTCTCTTATTTCCTCCGGCATAAGTTCCCTTATGTAAGGGAGATTTCTATATTTCTCGGCGTAATCAAGGCCGTATCCTACAAGAAATCTATCCGGGACCTCGAATCCCACGTAGTGTAGCTCTATATCCACCACCCTTCTCTCTTTCTTGTCTAATAAAACGCAAACTCTTAAGCTATTCGGCTTTCTTCCCTCCAACAATTCGATCAGATACTTCAGGGTCAACCCACTGTCACAAATATCCTCCACGAGGATTACATCCCTACCCTCGATTGAAGTGGAGAGGTCCTTCAAAATCTTCACAATACCAGAAGTCTTTGTAGATTTTCCATAGCTCGAAACGGCGAGGAAATCAACCTCTAAAGCCATATCCTTTAACTCCCTTATTAGATCGGCAAGGAAAATAAAAGACCCCTTTAATACGCCGACAAGAATAGGAACAGTGGCTTCGTAGTCTCGTCTTATTTGTGAAGCTATTTCCTTAATCCTTTTCTTGATTTGTTCTTCAGTTATCAAAAATCCAGTATTCTCCTTCATGGATTTTCTTTACCTCCAAAAAAATGTCGCCTACGACCTCCTCCTTTCTAAAACCGGGGACCCACAGAATTTGGCCTTTACTTTCAAAAACGGGATAATATCGTCTCTTCCAGGCCTCTACTCCCTTAGAATAAAATAAATCGGAAAGTTTCTTTCCATTGTAAACATCACCCTCTTTCCAGGCCCTAATTGTAAGAGGAAAGTCAGCCTTTCTAAAACCCATCACAAAAGTACCCGCTGAAAAACTTTGAGAACGCTCTATCGCAAGGTTGAAATCGTAAAGTTTTAAAGGTAAATCTTCCAAATCAATTTGCAGTTCTGGGAACCTCTTCTCTTCAGGACCAACAAAGATTTCCTTTGAACTCGCAAAAACTTGAAAACCTCTCACTTTTCCAGACTTCCCTTGATTTATTATACTTTCAAAGTTTTCCACTTCCTGAAAACTCAAATTTAACCTCCGCTGAATAAAAAGTTTTTGCAGAAAATAATGATAATTTCTAAACTTCGAACAATCAATTAAAGTGGCCCATGGAAAGGTGTTCTTAAGGGCCTCCTTTTCCATCCTTTCCAGTTCGATTTCGAGAAAATTAGTAAAATCCACCAAAATTTCTGCAGTTTCCCTTATTTTGTCAAAGGACCCTGGCCTAATGGTCTCCAAATAAGGGATAAGTTCCAATCTTATGCGGTTCCTCAAATAAGTTGTCTCAAGGTTTGACGAATCTATTACATAAGGAACTCCTTTCGACTCAAGGTATTGTTCAATTTCTTTCCGGGTTATAAATATCAAAGGTCTAATAATTCTTCCACGCACAGGCGGAATTCCTTTTAATCCCATAACCCCCGTGCCCCTCAAAAGGTTGATGAGAAAAGTCTCGACGGAATCTGAGGCAGTGTGAGCGAGAGCAATTTTATCAAAACCACCCTTTTCCAAATATTCATTGAACTTTTCATACCTGAGCCTCCTCGCAGTCTCTTCAATGGATTCTCTATCTCTTTTTAAACTCCTGACATCTACTCTTTCAATAAACAAATCCATCATCTCCTTACTGCAAAATTCCTTGCAAAAGGCCTCGTCTCTAAAAGATTCTTCACCCCTGAGCATGTGGTTCACATGAAGACAGCTAAAGCCTATACCAAAGTAGTCCCTAACTTCCTTCAGGATTTCCACAAGGAAGACAGAATCAGGCCCCCCTGAAAAACCCACTAAAATTTTATCCCCTTTCTGAATCATATTGTACTTCTTCACGGCCTTAATGAATTTTTCGAGAAGAATGGGATCCATCAACTAAAAAGCCACCTTAAACACATCAGGCTTAAAATAAAGGAAGGCACCAAAGGAACTGGAAAGCTTATATTTCCAATCTAAAAAGAAACCTGCATAAATGCATTTTCTTTGATAGCCAAGCATTGTGAATAGCTCTCTTTCCACTTTACCTGTAGGGAAAGGCATATTCTTGGGATAGCCGCTATTTTCCCAATGCTCTTTTAAAGTTCCCTCTCCCTTATTCAATTGAGCAACCCTCAGAATCACATAATCATCATTATTGAACTTTCTCAAATAGCTAAAATAAAAATCCAGGAGGTCATTTCCTCTTGGATAGCCAATCGGGAGCCCCATAAATTGCCAGGCATTGGTATCAGATACATGGGTGTAGGTAAAACGAGGGATAGCCACAAAAGAAAATCTCAAGAAGGAGCAGGAGTTAGGTGAAGCCTCCACCCCGGCACAGATTCCGTATTTGCTCGTCCCTCCCTTGAAGACGATAAAATCATCGTTTAGAAAATCTAAAAAGACACTAACCTTTTTACTAAAGTTAAGCTTACAGGCAATGCCACCTAATAGGTTATCGGAATTAGAAATGCCTCTTCTCTGTCTTTCGTAATAAAGGGAAACGGGATTAAAATACTTGAAATAATCCTTTCCTGTATGGGATACGGCTTCATAAAAAGTTACCATGAAATTGCTAAAGGGTTTCCACTCTAAGGTTTGATAAGAAATGGTCTTCTCAGGAAAGGTATCCTGGGTAACGGCAAAGGCTGAAACTACCTGAAATTTACTGAACCGGAAATTTAAGCGGTATACATGGTCTAATGGGTAGCAAAGCCCACTAAAGAGTAGACCTTCGCCTATCATTACATTATTTCTACCCACAAGAATACCAAAATTATCATTGGCATATTTGATGTAAGCCTTTTCAACATTTATATCAAAAAGGCTTGTGCCACCCACGATTGGCTGTTCATCAAAACTATAGAGGTTATACCTATTATCTGACAATGGTTCGTAAAAATTGAATTTGTATGGGGTTACGAAATTGAAGAAATTGACTCGTGTATAAACCAGGATGCTGTCAAAACGAACCCCGGCATCGAACTCGAGATCAAGGTAACTATTGGTATAATTTACACTACTTTTTGTTATGTTTACCAATTTTAAGCCCGGACTAAATTTCAGAAAGGGCTTGTTATCAGCGGTATCGTCGAAGGTCCAAACATAAGTATCAGTGCCCTTTAACAGAAAGTTTCTCCTAAGCTCAAAAAACTGAACAGAATAGTCCTTCAAAAAAACCGGATCATAAAAAGAAAAATTCAAAAGGAGGACAAGGAAAAAATTGATGCTCATAAAAGCATGTCAAAGGGGTCGAACCCAAAATCAACCACTTCTTTCATTCTATCACCATCGGGGACAAAAACTCCGACAAATCGACCATCTCCCAATCTGAAAAGCCTAACAAGATCATAGTCGGTACCAGAGTGGGAGCTTAAGATATTTCCAAACTCCACGATATCTTCATCGAAATTACTGTTATTATGATTGCCCTTGGTACAAAAGGTTACTGTCAACCGATAACTTTCAACTTTCATCAATTCGGCTTTTAACCTCAAATCTCTCTTACTATTAAACTCCTCTATAACTTTCTCCACCGAAACTCCTGCCATATCATACTCCTTAGGTAACTAAATAATTTTAATGCTAAATCACCTTGAATTCAATGTTTACGTTCGAGAATAACCACGTGTGTCGACCAAAAATCTTTAACTTCAGGTGTCCCATTGATTTTAATCAAATCGCTATAGCCAATATACCTTTTCAAATACCTGATACGCTGTTGTATCGTGACCCTGTCTTGGTCAACCTTCAGATCTCTTTCCAGGGATAGATTTCTATCCGAATAAGAAACGGATGGAGGAACATACTTTATTATGTACCCATTGGGTATTTTGACAATGAAGCAAACTTCTCTTTTTAAAACATTCCGAAAGCCCAAATAGAAGCCATTTCTAAATAACTCGGGGTCGATTTTGGGCATTTCCGGGATGTTTAAAATTAGATATCTTCCACTCTGTGAACCAATGCTCTTTAACCTGACTTTCCCGTTAATATAATAGGGTTTCTCTACATCCTTCTGGTTTCTTAGAACAGCCTTAAAATCTTTGATAACACCATATTCAGCAAACTCATTAGGCGAAACAAAGTTTTTTATGTTTTCAAGCTCTTCCTCCTCTTCACTCCAACTGCGGGAGAAGGAGCCGAGAAACCTATAAGAAGGGATCCACTTGGAAAACGAGATCAATTTTTTGGGAATATTAACAATTAGTGTTTCAGCGTACACATCTTTTCCTTCCACTTCCTGAACAGAATAGCTATTTAAGTCGGGGGAAAGTACAATCGCAACATGGCCTTCGTAAGGGGTGCTCAGTATCTTTTTTTCTCCCTGAAAGGGATATAAAAAGCTTTTACCATCATAAAGAATTATACTTTCTATGGCTGACAAAGCAGGAATTACCTTTAAAGTGTCAAACCCATAACGCAATACAAAAGCAGGGGAAAGCCCTTCAAAGGAGGAGATGAGTTTTAAAATTTCCTCGGGATAGGTCATAGAATTAAAGGATGCAGAACGTTCCCTATTTAAAGGAACATATCCCTGGATCTTGAAGCTTTCATCTTCAGGTGAATTTATCTTTTTACTTAGTTCTTCAAGCCGGCAAAGATCAAATTTCTGTGGTTTTATAGACTCAATCCTTTTGTAGTGTGCCAGCAAATAATGGGCTAAGGAATCCCATGTGGGAAAAGTAGAAAAGATCACATAGGGCGATATTAAATATTGTGGAGGGTATCCACCCCATCGGTTTCTAAAGATTTCAGGGAGATCTTTAACTTCAAACTCATAGATTCTACACCCTGATGAGTCTCTTAATCTTTCGGAATGGTCGTAACCCTCGACATTACCTTTCTGAAACCTTAAACCTGCATCAGGACTAAAGTAAAAAACCATTTTGCTATATTCAACGGGTATAGTAGTCCTGAAATACTCGATTCCATCAACATATTCGAAATTTCGCACAGTTCTCTCTATGCAATATTCGATAGTTGAACCAGGTTTAATAGAGACAAAGGAAATGTGAAGCTCTTTTCTGCTTTTAAGGAAAGGATAAGCATCAATGGTGGGATCTGCCACTCTGTTTATAGCATTCTCAGGAACGTTTATCGTGTCACCATCTGGACTAATAGTGCGAGCATAAATTATTTTGATATTCTCTGTTGAATCGTCATAAGGGAAAACCAAAGTACCGAACTCTTCTTTTGCATCCTCGGTCTTTATCAAGATCTTCTTCTCTTCTTTTATAGTTAGCAAACTGTCCCCAAGCCGGTATTCCTTGTAGCTGTACTTTACAAGATCTCCTCTACCTGCAATAAATTGCCCAAACAAAATTATATAAAAAAGCACCATACCTTATTCTCCTTTTAAAATCAGCCAAAGGCTTTCATTTTCCTGAAAATCTCTATAATCTCTGTACATTGTCCTGACTTCATCCGGAGAGTATTGCCTTTTGTCGAACCTAAGCATAGTTGACACCAGGTACCAATCTTGGATCCCGTTGTTCCCTGCAACATTTTTTAGTTCCTTGGTGGCTCTCTCATCGGCCTTTTGACTCACGAATTCTAACCGGTAAGAATTCTCTTTACCAAGAACCTGACGTTTTACAAAAGGTTCCTCCACTTTGCTGTAAGGTATATACTCTGTCACTTCAACCGATTGGGGAAATCTGATCTTGAAATCCAGTTTCCTTTCCAATGTTAAGAATTCTAAGAAATAGACAAAACTCTTGCCAATTTTAAAACTTACTGGCCTGTAAAGCTTGAAATCAGGCGTCTTAACAATCTCATTAAAAACTTTGCCAAAAATCTGCACTTTGAAATAATCGAAATAATCCTGAGGCTCTGTAAAGCTAAGAGAATCGATCACCAGGGTGCCGGTATAAACATTACTCAAACTGTTACGGACAAATCTTTCGATCCCTTTTCTGCCGCCCTGTGCAATTCTACGAAACTGCTGATCAAAACCACCATTAAACTTCATTAGATAATTAAAATAAACAGTATCCCCTTTTATATCAGTAAACAGGAAAATTGAGACCTTATTGCTGTCAGAAGAGGACAAGGGAATCGTCCTCAGAGTATCTCCCTCTTCCCTTGACACCAAAACACTTTGCCCACCTTCCGATGCTGGCATCAAGTCTCTTCCACCAGCCCCAATCGTTGGATCCAGATATTCGTAGTCATTCCCTTTCTCCAAAGCCACAATAGCGTGATTAGTCTGATCTGCGGGGATATTCTCCATCCTCATTCCCGCTGCTGTGGTTGCATAATATGCTTTAAAACCTTGAGCTCTGAGGAGTGCAACAAGCAGAGCGGCCTTATCTTTACAAACCCCCGATCTCTTCTCGAGAGTCAAGGAGGCCGGGTGGGGTTCATACCCTTCCATCTCCGATTCCATCAAACCGAGATACCTTATTTCATCCGCTACAAAATAGAATAGTTTCCTTATTTTCTCATTTTCGTCGGTAATCCCCTGGCATAGGCTGTCAGCAAAACTTTTTACCCTCTCATCAGGAGTAACATTGGGCTCCGCTCTTTGGAATTCAATGCGGGACATTTCCCTCCAGGAAGGGATGTTAGTTACAATAAGCTTTGGCAGGTAGTCATATTGACTTGGCGAAAAAGGCTCCGACTTATATGGTTTAATGTTTTTCAGGTAAAACACGTGAAGTCTTTTCCCATCCCTATTCAGGATACGGTGCTTAATTTTACCATTGAAAATTCCATATCTCACAGGCTTTTCCTTTAATTCCTCCAGCACGTAAACTTTCTTTTTTATCGGGACCGGTGACCCAAAGAGCATTATCTGATTAAAATACCCTAAATAGGGCGTCTTATATTTTTCACTGCCCGTTGGCCCGAGCCAGTTTCCTCCATATTTTCTTACTTTACTCTCAAGGATATCACCCTTCTTCAAATCTTTGACTTCAAGAATTTTTTCTCTTTCGCCCCAGAAAATAGTTCCACCAAGATCAGGTGGTGCTAAAACATCAACAATGTTCTTCGTATCCAGATACAATGTGTCTTTACCCCTTATAATCCTCACGTAATCAAAATCAGCGGTGTTATAGTAAGGGGTGTAAGAAACAGTTAAAGAACTTAATCCTTCAGGAACCTGGTCGCTTAAAATTTTGTATCGAAGATATTCGAACCTCTCACTGATCCCACTCTGATAATAGACTTCATAAGTGGAATCAAGCTCCACGACATATCCAAACTTCACAAATATAAACAAACTCAAAAATAGCTTAAGCATGGGAAAACCTCACAATTGTAAGTAGCGTGAGGAAGTTTATCAACTTCCCGCCTTCTTCAAATACTTTTCGATGAATTGAGGCCTTATCCTCTTCAGCTCCGACGTTGGGAACATAGATAGCAATTCCCACCCAAGGTCAAGGGTCTCCTCGATGCTTCTATCTTCAAATTCCCCTTGACCGACGTACCTTTCCTCAAAAAGATCAGCAAATTTGAAATAAATCTTATCAATTTCTGAAAGCGCACCTTCACCGAGAATAACTGCCAATTCTTGAACTTCCTTACCCCTCGCATAGCAGGCGAAAAGCTGGTTGAAAACATCCGCATGATCTTCCCTTGTCTTGCCTTTTCCAATACCCTTATCCTTTAATCTTGAAAGCGAAGGCAATACATCAATAGGTGGGTAAATCTTCTTTCTGTGAAGGGTCCTTGAAAGGATAATCTGTCCCTCAGTGATGTATCCAGTAAGGTCTGGAATGGGATGGGTTTTATCATCCTCGGGCATCGTGAGGATTGGGATTAATGTAATAGAACCTTTTTTACCTTTAATTCTACCAGCTCTCTCATAAATCGTTGCCAGGTCAGTATAAAGATATCCAGGATACCCCCTCCTTCCGGGAACTTCCTTCCTCGCCGCCGAAATTTCACGCAGCGCTTCGCAGTAATTTGTCATATCGGTCAAGATAACAAGCACGTGCATGTCTTTCTTGAAGGCAAGATACTCCGCAGTTGTTAAAGCAACTCTTGGGGTTGCTATTCTTTCGATCGCAGGGTCATCTGCAAGGTTAATAAAGAGAACTGCCCTTCCAATAGCTCCGGTGTCTCTGAAGCTTTTTATAAAGAACTCGGCTTCCTCAAAAGTAATTCCCATCGCTGCAAAGACCACCGCAAAGCTTTCTCCCTCTCCCCTCACTTTTGCCTGCCTTGCAATCTGTGTAGCGAGCCTGTTGTGAGGCAAACCAGAACCTGAGAATATCGGCAGTTTCTGTCCCCTTACAAGAGTATTTAATCCGTCAATTGCGGATATACCTGTCTGAATGAACTCATTTGGATAATCCCTGGCATAAGGGTTTATAGGGGCTCCATTGATGTCCGCCCTCTCTTCTGGAACAACCTCGGGACCGCCGTCAATGGGACGACCGAGACCATCAAAAACCCTACCCAGCATGTCTAAGGAAAGATTTATTTCAAGACCTTTTGCAAGGAACCTTATAGAAGTTTTAGGAATATCAATCCCGGAAGTACCTTCAAAGACCTGCAAAAGGACCTTGTCCTCTTCAACCTGTAAAACTTCGCCTCTACGTCTTTCACCGGAAGGTAGCTCAATCTCCACAAGTTCTCCATATTTTACCCCACGAACTCCTTCAACAAGCATTAACGGGCCCGAAATATTTGTAACGGTATTAAACTTAGAGAGCCTCTTCCTAACTAACTGGCTGTCTAACTTCATAATCCATCTCCTTTAACAATTTTTCAATCTCCTTTAATTCTTGTTCAGAGAAATACTTCATCCTTGCTACCTTTTCCCAGATGGGTCTTTTCCTCAAATCTCTAACCGTGGCTTCACCCTTAGCGATAATCTCCTTACAAAGGTCGTAGAGTTTCAAAATGACTTTAAGCATGAGGTATTGCTTCTTAATGGAGGCAAAGGTATCTACCTCATGGAAAGCGTTTTGATGCAAGAAATCCTCGCGTATACTCCTTGCAATTTCAAGAAGCAATTGGTCATCTTGAGAAAGCGCTTCTGCACCTACGAGTCTAACAATTTCCTCTAATTCTGCTTCCTTCTCAAGTATCTTCATTGCTTCAAGGACCATGTCATAAAAATCAGGGGCCACATTCCTTTCATAGTAAGCTTTCAAATCCTCCCTATAAAGTGAATAGCTTGTCAACCAGTTAATCGCAGGAAAATGCCTTCGATAAGCAAGTTTATCTTCGAGACTCCAGAAAACTTTAACAACTCTCAAAGTTGACTGAACTACTGGATCTGAAAGATCGCCTCCCGGTGGAGAGACTGCACCTATAACTGTAAGAGAACCTTCCCTATTCTCACTTCCAAGACACGTAACTCTTCCTGCCCTCTCATAAAAACTGGCAACCCTCGCTGCGAGGTATGCAGGATAACCTTCCTCACCGGGCATCTCTTCCAAACGCCCTGAAATCTCTCTCAACGCCTCAGCCCATCTGGAAGTAGAATCGGCCATAAGGGCCACTGAATATCCCATATCTCTGAAATACTCTGCAATAGTAATACCGGTATAAATGGACGCTTCCCTTGCAGCCACTGGCATGTTAGATGTATTGGCAATTAGAACTGTTCTTTTCATCAGTGGTTCACCGCTATAAGGGTCTTTTAGCTCTGGGAACTCAATAAGTACATCCGTCATCTCATTTCCTCTTTCACCGCAACCAATATAAACAACAATATTCGCATCAGACCATTTAGCAAGCTGGTGCTGGATGACCGTTTTACCCGAACCAAAAGGTCCTGGAACGCAAGCAGTCCCTCCCTTGGCAATGGGGAAGAAGGTATCAATAACCCTTTGACCAGTAAACATAGGGGCATTAGGTAAATGTTTTTCTTTATAGGGCCTTGGAATCCTGACGGGCCATTTCTGCATCATCCTGATCTCGTGCAAATTGCCCTCTTTATCTTTCACTATTGCGACAACGTCTTCGACAGTAAATACACCTTCCTTAATCTCTTCAATCACACCATTTATTCCCGGTGGAATCATTATCTTATGTTTCACTAAAGTGGTTTCATCAACCTCGCCTATAATATCCCCTTCCTCTACAATATCACCCTTTTTCACCTTGGGAACAAAAAACCACTTCTTATCTCTTGGTAAAGCAGGTACATGGATACCCCGTGAAATGAAATCGCCTGATAAAATCTTTATTTTATCAAGAGGCCTTTGAACACCGTCAAAGAAAGACTCAATAAGCCCGGGACCGAGCTCAACCATTAAAGGATAACCCGTTCCATAAACGGGATCACCAGGACCTACTCCATGGGTATCTTCGTACACCTGAATATACGCTCTGTCCCCCTTTAATTCGATAACTTCACCCAAAAGTTTCATTTCTCCAACATAAACAACATCATACATCTTGGTTCCAAGCATCCCATCGGCTACCACAAGGGGACCGGAAACTTTAACAACCCTTCCAGCTTTCATTTTCTACCTCCTAAAAGATATCAATGCCAATGGCCTTAAGTAAAATTGATCTCAACTTTTCTCGCGCCTGGCCAGTACTACCACCTGCACCAGGTATAAAAGTAATTGCAGGTGATGCCTGTTCCCTCACGCTTTCCACGATCTCTTGAACACTTTGAAAATAATCCTCTTCTATAAAAATCAAACCATAATTCTCAGAAATAAGACTTTTTAATGCTTCCTTAGCTTCTTCTCCGGTGTTACACACTCTGTATTCCATCCCTATTGCCTTTAGAGGGAAAACGGTCTCATATTTTCCAAGGCAAATTACCTTTTTCATAACACCTCCGGAATTCTTTCTATTACAAGCTCCTTGGGCAGCTGGTTCAGTTTCGATACCATAATCATTCTGAGCAAAGATATTTCGTTTTTCTTCCTGAAAAAGTATGATATCAAAACCTCCACCCCGAGGTCCTTTTTAGATGCCTCTTTTATAAGCCCATTCAAGTAATTAGAGATATCCTTTTCCATTTTTACAAAACTCCCTGACTTCTGATAAAGGGAATATCCTGGCTGAAGAACTTGGTAATAAACGGTTTGTCTCACTTCGTATAGAAGGGTATTAAAGTCAGGAGCTTTAAGGAATAATTCCCTTGGTAAGTAACCAGCGTCAAGAAGCACATTTTTCAGAATGGATAATTTACCCATTCTCTCAAGCCTGAGAAAGGATAACATATTCTTGAGGTCAGCACTTAGGTTGTAATAAACTCTTAAAAACTCAAAACCAGAAGAGTTGACAAAATACCTGTACATCACATTATCAATAGCAGCATCAATCCTGAAAATTTCTTTTGACTCATAATAAGAGTCAACGGCGCTTTCGTACGCATCGTAAATCTCTTTTGAAAGCATTTCGCCTTTACCAGATTCCAGCGCAACTTTGAAAAGGGTTACAGGGTAATAGGAGTACTTAGAATATGAATAGGAAAAATCACGCTCAAATATAAGGGACTTCACCAACACTTTTAAGTTCAAAAAATCATAAGGTAACCTTAAATCCTTGACTAAAGAAGGTTCAACCGCTAATTCAGAAATCAGGGACAGAAGTTTTTCGTTTTCTTTTTTGAGGAGGATTTCAAAGTCCGACGGCTTGTGTATATCACTTAAGTACTTAGAATAATCGGTATCCTGGAGCATCTTGAAAAGTTCTTCTATATCTTTAGAGGAAGCCAAACGTTCAAATCTAACCCGATCAAACAGTTTAGTCTCGAGGGCTTTTACTCTTCCACAGGCATAAGCGTATTCAGGATTATCCCTTCCAAAGGAAGGATACTTTGTAAAAGGCAGTCTTAGCATAATTTAGAAAAACAAGATATTGGAAACGTGAACTTCTGTTTCTTCCTGCAAAATTTCCATTAACTTTTCTATCGATGCATCAATTGTAGAGTGGGATCCTTTCGCAATAAATCCACCGCTGATTTTTACCGGTTTTTCAGAAATTCTTAAGTTCCAGCCTTTTTCCCTGTTTAGTTTCTCAATAAAATCCTTAGTGATCACAGGCTCGTTCTCTGACACAAAGATTTCCTCATCACCATTAAGATCAACAATTTCAAAGAGTCTCTTCACGATCTCACTATAAATACCCTTGTCTTCAAGAATGTGTCTTTGGACCTTTCCGTATATCTCCTTCAAAATATCCCTTTTAACCTTTGCAATCTCAACGTTCGACTTTATCTCATAATCGGCGATAAGGGCATTTAGCCTTTGGATAACCAGCTTTTCCTTTTCCTGTTGAGCCTTTGCAAGAATTTCTTTGACCCTATTATCCGCATCTTGAAGAATTCTGTCTCTTTCAGATATTGCTTTATCCAGAATTTCACGCCTTTTAAGGTCAGCTTCTTCTTTTATTTTATTCAATATTTCTTGAAGGCCCAATATCGACCTCCTTAGACCCTGATTCCAATTAGTATAAATATTGTTGCAAGAAGCCCGAGAACGGCATAGGTCTCTACCAGACCTGCATAAATCACAGGCTGCATTGAAGATTCCGGCTTCTTCGCTGCCATTTCAACACCTGCAGTGCACACTTTACCCTGATGGATCGCCGAGAAATATCCAAGAAAAGTCACAGGAATAACGGCGAGAAGGATTTGGAGACCTTGCATAAACTCGAGAGGTTTAACCTGCCCAAGAAGTCCAACTTTAATAATGACAAGGAGGGCAGCAATAAATCCATAAAAACCCTGTGTACCCGGAAGCGCAACTAATAGGAACAACCTTCCAAACTTGCTCGGGTCTTCAGACAACACACCTGCGGCTGCTCTGGCCGTCATTCCTACACCGATCGCTGAACCAAGGCCTGGTAAAAAAGTCGCCAGTCCAGCACCAAGTATTGATAACCAAAGTCCTGCAGTCAACTTACACCTCCTGTTTTTTAATTTCTACAATTTCAGTGTATTTCCCTTCCCACTTCAATGGAAGGAATGGTGTTCCTCCATCATCATAAAATTGTTTGAAAAATTCAACATATTGCAAACGTAGAGGATGAACAATAGAACCAAGAATATTTATCGCAAAGCTAAACAAATGACCGAAGACAAAAACAATCGGACCTAATATATAACCAACAATTGGGATCTGCCAGACAAGCAAAGTTAAAATATTAATCGCCATTGCAATTCCCGAAGAGGTAAGACCAAGAGCCATCAAACGAACATAAGAGAGAAGATCTCCAATAAAACCTACTCCATTGTATACATTATAGGCACCTTTAATAATGCGTATGATGAAATTCCTGCTATGTCTCGAACTAAACAAGACCATAAATAAAACAAAGAGCAAAGCAACCCCTTTCACTGCATTGTTTAATAACGGGTTTGAAACCTTTCCTGCAAAAAGCCCCATATACGCAAGGGAGAGTAAAATCACAATCCAGGCGATGGGCTGAGAAAGGGCACCAAGGGTATCACCCTCTTTTATTCTCTTATAAGCGTTTACTGCAAGCCCTACATTTATTTGAATGAATCCTAAAGCAATTGTCAATGCGAAAAAGGTCATTACGTCGGTCATGGGATCAAATAGCATCATCTTTTTCCGGAAAGCATTAAGGGGTCCAATATTAGCTCGTTCAAAGAAATCACCAAACCAACCACCAGTTAAAGCCCCAAAGATCATCGAAACGATCCCGCCACTAAACAGAATCCACAAAAGAGGAGCCGAAATTTTTAGTTTTCTCATTAACCAGATCGAGAAAATAGCAAGAAGAAGTCCATAAGCAGCATCACCGTAACAAATACCAAAGAATAGAACAAAGAATGGAGTTATCAAAGCAGTGGGGTCGGGATCTATATAGGACGGAAGTCCATACATCCTCACCAATCCCTCAAAGGGCTTAAAAATCTTACTGTTTTCTAATTCAACGGGAAGTTCTTCACCGTCCTCCAAATTTACTACCTCATAATAAGCGGTTTCAAACTCAGAAAAAATTTTGTCAAGTTTCGAGAGATCTCTTTCTCTCACAAAGCCTTGATAGACTGAAATACAGGCGGTCTTAAGCCCTCGATTATCTGTCAATTCCCTATTATATATTGCAAGGTAATAGTCGTGAAGTACAAGAAGAGAATCATAATGCGCAGAGACCTTTTCTATCGCTTGCTTCAAATTTTTCTTTTCCTCTTCAAGAACTTTGATTCGATTGTCAATTTCTTCAAGAATATCTGCAGGACGCCCCGTATAACCGTGAAACTCGATCTGCTCAAACTCTTTTTCCTGCAATATAGGACGAACTAAATCTTCATCTTTCGTATGGTAAACTATAACAACATAGGCCCTCTTCCCATCATCAGAGACGAGCTGGTAAGCCAAAGGATAATCCTCAAGAGACGGGAGTTTATTACTGGGAATAGAACCAGGGAGCATTATGAGTTCATTTGTACTTTTAATTTCTTCAAGATTGTAATTCAGGTTTACCCAGGGCAAAATAAAATTCCTCTGTGCAATTAGATTAGATTCCTCCTGAGCCAGCTGAGCCAATTCCTGTTCTAAGGTCTCAACCTGAACTAAAATTGTACCAGGCTCAACACAGTTGGCAATTTTGAAAAACTCTTTCTTCTCAAAGGCTTTCTTTGCTTCGTATAAGCTTTCAATTAACGACTTCTTTTTCGCGAAGCTCTCAAGAAAATTTATGGCATTGGAAAGCCTTGTGATAACCGCTTCAAGGTGAGATTCAAACTCAACTTCAGACAAATGAGTAACACCAAATTCCTCTTTTAAATCCTTTCTTATTTCCGTGAAGTGAATGAGTCCCTCGTCTTGAAGCCGTTCCAGTAACTTCTCCCTCTCCGAATAATGGACGTAAAAAACAACCTTCTTTAAAGGTATTTTAGCCATAAATCAAGAAAGTTTACTTAACAAAAATTCAATGGCCGTTTTCTCTTTTCTCTCGGCCCTGTTTTTCAATTCCTGTACCTCAACTACCAACTCCTTTTCTAATTCTTTTATCTTCTCTTGCGCCTGTTTCTGGGCCTCTTCCTCAACCGTAAGGAGAATTTCCTTCCTTTTGCTTAAAGCTTCTTCAATCCTCTGCGTTGCCAGTCTCTGGGCTTCACTTATGATTAGATTCGCCTCTTCCTGAGTTTTCTTAATCATTTCTTCGGCTTCCTTCTCGGCATCCTTGATCTTTTTGATAATATCCTCCATAGGACCTCCTGTACTAAATTTTAAAACAAAACCTTAAAAATTCAAAATACGCACTAAGGTGCTCATAATAACGAGCGTTTAAAAAACCTTAAACGGGCTTTGGGGTTTGAATATTTACATGCGATGGAACATAATAAATTCATGCTTTTGACGTATCTGTTAATAAAGGTACTGTTGTTAAGTGGAACCGCAAAAATAGCCTTCCTACACCATGGAAATCAACATTTTTCCGACAACGGTGCCTATGTTCTAAGGCCTGGAGATTACGGTTACAATGGCAACTCTTTCCATCGAACCCTCGATACTCACGAATATTACAATTGTCCCATTGACATCCACATCTCGGGAACCCTTACCCAGTCCTACACCTGGATGCAAAATGACAGGGGGTTATTAAATAGACTTCGTGGAGACCTGGTCTATATCGTGGGAGGAACATATGCAGAGCATATAATGCCCTATGTCGATAGCAGTTTAAACAAATTTTCCCTCTGGTATGCAAAAACCCTTTACGAAAACTCGATTAAGGGAGTGGGATGGCCGGATTATCCAAATGTGATATGGATTCCAGAGAGGGTTTTCAAATCAGAACTATTAATGCCCTACTCTTTAATAAAGGTTCTAAACGAAGAATATGGGAAATACGATTCACAAGGGAGATACCTTGCACCATGCATTGTGTTAGACGATAACGTCCACGAGTGGTTTTCTCACACCTATCCTAATGGAACGGAATGTCATAATTCAAGGAAGGTACACCGGATGTTTGACAACGAGGGTAACTATGTGTTTGTTGTGTTCATACAAAAGGTTGCACGGGACCAGATGGTATGGAACGATGTCTCCAATCCCTCAAACCCTCTGCATCAGTTACTATTGTCCCTTGCAAACGATCCAGATCAAGAACAATTAGTGATATACGGTGATGATTGGGAAAAGGCAGCGGGAGTTGCAGGATGGGACTTCGGTAACCCGGGAGCACCAGCCTCCAGTTACGACTGGAATATCAGATTCATTAAACAACAATCCTGGATTCAGCCTGTTCACATAGCCGAAGCCGTAAAATGGTGGGGGGTTGACAAAATTTATGATAACGATCCCAATAATGACCCCCCAGTAATTACTATCAATTATGCAGCTTATCAGGAACTTCACGATTGGACCGGTGGTAACTATGACAACTGGTATAATGATTTTAAAAACACAAGAGGCTGGGGATGTGAGTATGGTCCAGATTTAAACGGAAACGGAGTGACAGGGGATTACGAAGACTTGTGGAAATTTGCCTACAACAAGCTCATGAACGTTCCCGACAACGAGTTTGCTAAACTGGGCTGGACTACCCTCTCGTCTATGCTTTACGAAACTGCATGGCACACGGGCCCTGGCGGCTATTTGGTTTTTTGGGGAAAAAATCTTTGGAACCACGCAAGGTACGGAGGAATCTTTTCCTACGGTGCAATCTGGCTTGACTCTTTGAGATTTCAACAAGTTCCTAAAATAGACAGTTTAGACCTTGATGCAGACGGCGTTAAAGAATTCACTATTTATAATGACAAAATGTGTTTGATTTTTGACAGAAGAGGTGGACGTGCCCTTGCGGTCTTCACATCGGATACATCTTGTGTCGTAGGCAATCTGATGAGTAATTGGAGTGGTGAAGGCGATTATAATGATGGGGGTCATCCAGGCCTTTTAAACGATTCTCAGGGTGAAAATTCATGGTTTGACGTGAATGTTTCTTACTCTGGAGACACGGCGATTCTTACTTTTACTGAAAGATACGACTGGAGCGGGAATCCTCAAAGCGACTTAAGGAAAACAATAAAGATTACACCTAATAAAAACTTCATTTCCGTCACGTATAATTCCACATACACCAACTGGACTAAGGCAGGTGTAACTCCTTCCCTTTACAAACAGATACTCAAAGGCTACAATATGAGGCCGATTTACGGGGTGAGTCAGAATGGTTGGACTTACGGAGGATACGAAAGCCTTTACGATTCAGTAAAAGCGGTTTTCCTATATCCTTCAGGCACTGGTCTAACCTTCAACTTCCTCGGTAAGATGTCTTCAGGCGCGGAGCTCATTGAAATTGGAGGAAAAAACGGTGCTTATACTATTTACTTCTACGCAGGAAAAGGTAGTCCTGATATAGACCTTACAGGGCCGGGAGATAGAGAAGGGCCAAGAATCTGGAATACCACTTTTAGCCCAAATTTCAACATTCTTGAGAGCGATAGTGTTCTTGTGACAACTAACGTCTTAGACCCCTCTGGAATACTCGGTGTGTGGGTTAGATACACAAACAATAACTGGCAGAGCTTTACAGACCTTCAAATGTTACCTGATGATGGGCTCGGTAGAGATTACAACGGAAATCATGAACCAGACCCTTCTCTTTATGGTGTTTTCATCCCGCCACAGCCAAATGGGACAAGGGTGTACTTTGCAATTCGGGCTAAAGACAACTCCCCTTATCAAAATGAAAGCTGGGACAACAACAATGGACAAAACTATTCATACACTGTTGGATTTCAGGATTTTGTGATGGATGGGGCACTTGATAGGGTTGCCGTGCTTTTATCGCAGAACGAGAATATGCACCTTTATGGATATTACGATAGAAACACGAAGAGGCTCTACGTGGCAACGGAGTCGGCAGGCAATGCATCAGCTAATCAATCAGGCTACTTTTACAACGACCATTTCATTTTCATCTCCTTTAACCCAAGCGCTATGGTAAACGCCCCTTGGGCAAAGCAGGGACAGGTTGGGAGGTTTAACTTTTTCCTTGCCGACGAAGACAACAATGATTTTGTTGGCTGGTTTGATTCAACGGGAACTCTAATTACAGACACAGTAAATTTTAAATGTGCATCTTATGTAAGTGACCAGGGATACCTCGAAGGAGTAATAAACCTTTCACCCTTTGGCAATCCAAGTGTAATTTACATTGCGGTGGGTTCCTACGCAACTCAAGATGGTGGAACTCTCCAGTGGCAGGTACCAATGCCAAGAACCCAAAACGGCGATATCGAATCGGACGAATATTACCAACTTCTCCTTGACTCATCCTATGTGGGTGACAGCCTGAGTTCGAAAAAAATAATAGTAAGTTCCATTGTAAAAGCGGGCCAGCCTTTAAAATTAAGGTTGTCATCTTCAATTCCAGGCACCATATCCTGCACAATATACAACGCCTATGGTGGAGTCCTGAAAAAGATAGAAATTCCGTTGAATAGTAAAAACTTCAACACCTCCATTCCTTTTGAAAATGCAACCCCTGGAGTATACTTTATCCAGATACACACTGACAACTTTGAAACAACCCAAAAGGTAGTGGTAGTCCGATGAAAAAAAATTTGCCCAATATAATAAGTATTGTTAGAATCCTCCTTAGCTTTTTAACTCTTTACCTTTTGGACCTGGGGAGGTATGGGACAACCTTCACAGCGTGCATATTAATCGTAGTCATAATTTTCACCGACTTTCTCGATGGTTTTCTCGCAAGGACCCTGAAGGCAGAATCGGAAATCGGTGCCATCCTCGACATAACTGGCGACAGAATCGTAGAATTCATCTTCTGGATCTTCTTCGCGTCGAAAGGATTAATCTCTTTTTGGTTTCCAGTGATTGTTATTACCAGGGATGTCCTCGTCGACACTATAAGAAGTTCGGCCTTTAAGAAAGGCGTAAAACCTTATGAAATGCACAAAAACAGGATAGCAAACTTCATTGTAACATCGGGCTATTTTAGGACAGGATATGCGCTGTCGAAGGCGATTGCCTTCACCCTTCTGGGGGTGGACCTATTAACAATCCATGGAAAGTTATCTTTCAACATCCATGGTTTCGCCCTTGCCTTTGCCTGGCTCTCTCTCCTAATCTGCATAGTGCGTGGGCTACCCGTGATTCTGGACGCCTGGCCATACCTTAAAAATAAATGAACAAGGCTTGTTTTTTCGACCTCGATGGTACTTTGATACCCAATCCCTCCTCAGAAACAAGATTTCTAAAAGTACTTTTTAGAAAAATCCCCCTCTCACCCTCAGGAATAATAATCTGGTTTCTGGAATCTTTGTTCAAATACAAGAACTTCAAAAATTCAAAGGCATACTATCAAGGAATAAGGGTTAAAGACTTGCAAAAAATCCTGGAAGCAAGTTACAATCAAATAATAGAAGCAATCTCGGAGAAGGCAAAAAATCATGTAGAACAGAGAAGGAAAGAGAATTATAAGCTTTTTATTATCACAGGGGCCCCTGATTTCATCGCTCGAGTAATAAATGATCATTTAAAATTTGACGGATATTACGCCTCGTTCCTTGAAATTAAAAATGGAAAGTATACTGGTAGAATAAAGGGAATGGTCCCCTTCGGTAAAAATAAGGAGACCATTATGAAAGAAATAGCAAAAAGGGAAAATATTGACCTTACCCTTTCCATTACTTACGCAGACCATCATGCAGACATACACTTTCTTGAAGCTGCTGGAAAGTTTTACGCGGTAAATCCAACGAAGAAACTGAGAAAAATTGTTCTAAAGGACCAGATTTTGATTTGGGACTAAGTTTTTAATCTCTTTTTCTGAGCGGAAGGTAATAGTATGTTATTCAATATCAACCTGTATCCTGGGGAGTTTTTATATCTCGCAACATCAGTGGGAGGATCTCCAACGAAGTGCTGAAAATCCTCTGGATCGTGTCCCCCTAAGAAGCTAAAAAATCCCTTACCCAGCTCACCATAAAGATACTTGACATATTCGGTACCCAGGACATCAGCAAGAACCACCGTGTTCTTCTTTAACTTACTCCTCCTGAAACCCGTATCCTGGCCCAGAAAATCCTTTATGACCGTTTTGTGATTTTGGGTAAGGATGCAGGGAATAAGGTCTGTTTTGGGGGAAAACTGGTGCAGAACAAAGTATGCGTTCTCTTCGCCCAGTTGTGCCACCTCCTGGGTCATATCCACATCAGAATGTTCATAGATGTAGAATTGAGGAAAAAGTTTAAAATCCTTGAATGCCATAGTTTTTGAATAGTCCAGTTTGGAATTACAATCGGGGTCAAAGGGAGTCCCGTCAAAGGGAACATCAAGAATATCAACACCTTCTGAGGCAAGAGCAATATCAAGAGTGATCGGAGCAGAACACATCGCAAAGAGGTACTTACCCTCATTTACAAAGTTATAGAAGGTTTTAGCAACCGCCCTTTCCAGTTCCGCAACACTTTTAAATCCGAGCTTTAAGGCCAGTGATTTCTTAAATTCTACCTGCTTTCTGTACCAATCCGCGTTTCCGTAAGTAGCATAAAACTTTCCGAATTGACCAGTAAAATCTTCGTGGTGCAAATGAACCCAATCAAAATCCTTAAGGCGTCCACTTAGAACCTCTTCATCATATATCCTCTCATAAGGAATTTGTGCATACTCAAGGAGCATAATCACTGGGTCATCCCAGGGTTCATAATATGGAGGCGCGTAAACAGCAATCTTTGGTGCATTTTCGAGGATAACAAACTCAAAGTTTTCATTTTTAGAACGTTCTTTAAGGTCAACCACTTCTTCTTCGGGCATTAATTCGTAGGAGACCCCTGTAATGGATAGAAGTTCGCGGACAATTTTCGTATCCTCGAGGATAAAAGAGCCTCCACGGTAATTCAGTATCCACTCGGCTTTGACTCCAGCACGTAGAGAGTTATATACCACCCCGTAGGCCCTAAGGTGGTCAAATTGGGATCCGTCCATCGGAATAAAAATGTAATAGCTAAGAAAAATTGCCAATAGAAAACTCATTTCTTCTTTTTGTCTCTCCAGTGGAGTGCAAGTCCACCTTTGGCAGTCTCCTTGTATGCCGATGGTAGGTCCTTACCCGTCTCCATCATCGTTTTCAATACCGAATCAAAGGAAATCATGTGTCTTCCATCAGAGAGTAGCGCGTAAACTGCACATTCTAAGGCCCTCACAGCAGCAACAGCATTCCTCTCGATACAGGGAATTTGAACATACCCAAGGACCGGGTCGCACGTTAGACCAAGATGGTGCTCGATTCCCATTTCGGCAGCATATTCTATCTGGAATATCGTTCCACCAAGAATCTGCGTCGCTGCGGCAGCAGCCATAGCACAAGCAACCCCGATCTCACCCTGACACCCTACCTCTGCCCCCGAAATTGAAGCATTTTCTCTGACAAGTGCCCCAATAAGGCCAGCGGTAGCAAGGGCCCTTAGAATCTTCTCTTCAGGAAGATTGTATTCCTCTTTTAAAAAGAAGAGCACAGCAGGAACAACACCACTGGAACCACAGGTAGGAGCAGTAACAATCAAGCCCCCAGCTGCATTCTCCTCCGCAACAGCCAGAGCATAAGAGAAAATCTTTCCCTTTGTATAGTTTATGTTTTTTGAATTAATCGCTTTTATGTAATAAGACCATGCCTTCCGGGGAAGATGTAACTCTCCAGGTAGGACACCTTCATTTTTTAAGCCACGACTTATTGAATCCTCCATTACCTTCCAGATTTCTTTAAGATAATCCCAGATCTCTATCCCCTCATTGATCTCAACAAATTCCCACAAACTTCTTCCATTGGATTCACACCAATCTAAGACTTCCTCCATGGTACCTGAGGGATAAACATCGTTTTTCTTGTAGAAATCATCTTCTGTTTTTACGATTCCGCCACCAACGCTGTAATAGACTTTCTCGGCTACAAAATTTCCAATTCTATCAAAACCTTCAAACTTTAAAGCATTAGGATGAAGAGTCATATAGACATCCGGTTTCTCGATAATTTCAAGATCACCATTAAAAGCTTTTTTCAGTGCCTCCTTAGTAAGATGCCCTTTCCCGGTGGCGGCAAGGCTTCCGAAAAGAGTGACTTTTAAAGATACCACATCGGGAAATTCCCTCAAGAAAAGCCTAAGAGCCTCAACGGGCCCCATGGTATGGGAAGAGGAAGGGCCATATCCAATCTTTAAAATAAGCTTAATCGACTCCATGTCTTTGAAAAATTATAAAACTCAGAAAATGGATTAAAAATCCAAAGCCAAGGATAAATTGTTTAGTTAGAAGTCAAATTTTGACTGACCACCAATTTTAACCTAAAATAGTTAGCAATACGAACAGGAGGCTTAGTTATGATAGAAAGAGAAGTTGAAAAGGTCATGAGGGAAGTCTATTCCCAGATAACGAAGGAAGGTAGAACGGCATTAAAAGAGATCAACCTCACACCGCCTCAATTCAACCTGATGGTTCACCTTTACTTTTGTGGACCACTCAACCAAACTAACCTGGCAAAAGACCTGTATCTCGCAAAAAGTACCATCTCAGGTATCGTTGAAAGACTGGAAAAGAGAAGATTTGTAAAAAGAGGGAAGGTTGAGGCAGATCGAAGAAGTGAAATTGTAATTCTGACCCCTCAGGGGGAAGAAGTAATCCAGAGGGTTATCGATAAAAGAGTTGACTTTTTAAGAAAGCTTATGATGGATTTTACGGAAGAAGAAAAGGAAAAATTTCTTGAACTCCTAACAAAAATGAAGAATAAACTGCCGGAGTATTCCTCTGCCAAAAAATGTTAAAAAACAGACGGATTCTTTCCACCACTTTATTTATATTCGGCTTAGCACTGACATTCGCCCTATTTGGACATTTTAAAGTTTCAGACACCCCCAAAATTTTTAACTACACATTCTTTAATCTTTTGATTCTTGTGATCCTTGTTCAGGCAATTACATCCACTTTCAAAGTTAAGAACTTTCATTTGAAGGTACTAAAACTGATCTCATCTCTTTCCGGCGACATCAGATTTTCATTACTTGTGCCGCCCATTATCTTTGGACTTTTGCCAATGCCTGCGGGCGCAATGCTAACGGCGGACCTCAGCAGAAAGGTGGGTGAAGAACTTAAAGCGGAAAGGAAATGGGTATTTTTCTTTAATTACTGGTTTAGGCACGTCTGCGAATTCTCCTGGCCCTTATACGGCGCGTTAATCATTGCAGCGGGCCTTGCCAATATTCCCGTCAAGGACTTCCTTGTATCAACACTACCCTATATGGGGCTCGCCCTCCTTATCGGTCTATTTTTCCTCTTTACAAGAGTAAAAGGAAATGGAAATGGTGAAAAAGTAAAGGCTAAAGGCTCCGAAATAATAAGATACTCAATCTCTGCCCTTTGGCCTGTAATTTTAATAATCACCTTAACTTTCATGAAAGTGGACATGAAAATAACCCTCCTTGTTGTTCTCCTATTGCTCTTCCTTTTCGAGAGAGTGGAATTCAAAGAAATAATCTACACCGTTAAAAATTCAATAATTTCAGAGATAACTCTCATCGTCCTCGTTGTCTTGATTTTCAAAGGAGTAGTAGAAAATACAAGTATTCTTAGCAGTTTTGCAAATTTTTTATCAATGCATAATGTACCAACTATCGTCCCCGTTATAATTTTACCAATGATCATGGCCATTTTAACAGGTATCACCTCCGCAGGGATCGGCGCTACAGCACCAATTTTATCAATATTATTTGCCCAAAATCCTGCATTCCCCTATGTGGCTTATATTTCCGCCATCGCTGGCGTCTTGCTCTCACCCTTCCATCTATGCCTTATAACTACCAAAGAGTACTACAAAATCTCCTTCAAGGATGTTTACTCAACGATCCTTTTACCAGTTGGAGTAATTGAGACAATTGCAATCCTTAGAGGCTTACTATGAAAGGGATACTGAAGAGGCTCTGGAAGTACAAGCTATCTATCTTCCTCGGAATTTTTAGTCTCCTTATTGTTGATGGAGCACAACTAATCATCCCGCTTGTCATTAGAAAAAGCATCAATCTGATCCAATCTGGCCACGCTACAATGATGATTCTTGGCAGATACGCACTCTATATCCTTGGATTGACGCTAATTATCGCCATACTAAGATTCTTCTGGAGATACTTCATTATGGGAACGGCAAGAAAGGTGGAAAGGGACATCCGAGAGGAAATATATTTTCATCTTGTTAAACTTTCAGCAAATTTCTTCAACAAAGAAAGAACTGGCGAACTCATGGCCCTCGTAACTAACGACACTGATGCTGTCAGAATGGCAGCAGGTATGGGACTTGTACAGATTACCGACATAATTGTCTATTCAACATTCTCCCTGGCAATAATGTTCAAGATTTCGCCAATGTTAACAATCTATGCCTTGTTGCCATTGCCACTTATAAGTCTCCTTATATCCTTTTCTGGTAGGCTAAACTACAAATATTTCAAAGAAGTACAAGAAACTTTCTCCTACCTCACTGAGAAGATAAGGGAGTCCATAGTTGGAATTCGTGTTCTTAAGGGATTTTCGCAGGTGGATGGCCAAATTAAAGACATCGCAGTCACCAATGAAATATACTTTAAAAATAATATGAAACTCGCAAAAGTTTCGAGCCTATTTGAACCTGGCATCCAGTTAGGTGCGACTTTATCTTTTGCAATTCTTTTATTTTTCGGAGGAAGAAAAGTTATATTAAACGAAATTTCCCTTGGAGACTTCGTGGCCTTCTCCAGCTATCTCGGAATGATGATCTGGCCAATGATTGCTATAGGCTTCCTGGTCAATATGCTACAACGTGGTTCGGCCTCCATGGATCGTATTGAAAGAGTATTAAAGGTTGAACCTGAAATCAAAAACCCACAACTACCCAGAAAAGTAAAAATAGAAGGAAGCATAGAGGTTAAAAATCTAACCTTTTCTTACGTTGAAGGACGCCCTGTCCTTATAGATATCAACTTTACCCTCAGGAAGGGGCAAAAACTCGGAATTATTGGAAGAACAGGATCGGGAAAGAGCACCCTTTGTTACCTCATACCGAGGGTCTTTGATCCACCAGAAGGTTCAATTTTTATCGAAGATGTAGATGTAAGGTATCACGATTTAACCAATCTTAGAAATGCCATTAGTTTTGTCCCACAAGAAAGTCTCCTATTCTCAGCTACTATAAGAGAAAATGTAGCCTACGGAAAGACAGACGCTACCGAGGAAGAGATTGTAAAGGCACTAAAACTCGCTGAAATATACGATGAAGTTATGGAGATGCCAAATGGCCTTGATACCTTAGTAGGAGAAAGGGGGATCACCCTATCTGGTGGGCAAAAGCAAAGAATAGCTATAGCAAGAGCCATCGTGAAAAATGCACCTATCTTCATAATCGATGACGCTCTATCAGCGGTAGATACTGAAACTGAAAATAGAATTCTTGAAAATCTAAGGGAATTTTTAAGCGATAAAACTACGATCATTGTTTCTCACAGAGTTTCAGCTGTTATGGATGCAGATGAAATCATCGTTTTAGAGGACGGTAAGATTGTTGATAGGGGAACCCACGAAGAATTAATATCCCGAGAAGGTTTTTACAAACATATCTTCGAACTACAAAAACTGGAGGAGGGACTTGTTCGGTAGTCACGGTCACGGTGAACAAGCAGAAGTAACAGGAAAATTTTTCGATAGAAAGGTACTCAGAAGAACCCTTCAATTCGTAAAGCCTTACAAAAAGAATCTGGTTTTAGCCTTTTTATTTTTAATGATAACCAGCGCTATTCAGATCGCCATACCTGCTATTAACAGAAGGGCAATTGACTTCTATATCCTTCCATCCTACGTAGAGCTTACCGACACGACTTTAATCAAGAAATACAACTTAGAAAAATATGTAGTGCGGTTGGAGAACGGAAAGGTCTTGATAAGAAGACCAGCCCTTTCAAGGGTAATTTCCGCAGAACTCGAAAGAGTAAGGGCCTTTGGAACCACGCGATACATTTTAACAAGGAACATAATCCCAGGGAAAGAGAGCCTATTCGTAAAAACCTTAAATGGACTTTACGCCGTTGAGCAAAGCAAAATCAACATATTCTCAAAACTCCAGTTACTCCAAATTCGAAAGGAAGACATCCAGGAAGTCTATAAACTTGCAACATTCCTCGTATTACTGTTATTTTTATCCTTTATCTTCTCCTTTTTGCAGGGCTACACCCTCCAGTACGTGACCCAAAAGGTTATGTATGATATGAGGATGGCTATAACAAAGCATCTTTTGAACCTTCCCCTTTCCTACTTCGACAAAAACCCTACTGGCCGCTTAGTAACAAGGGCTACCAACGATGTTTCTGCTATTGCAGAAATGCTTAGCTCGGTCTTAATCTACCTCATAAAGGACTTCCTTGTCATTATCGGAGTCGTGATAATTATGATCAAAATGAACTTAAAACTTACCCTCCTGGTTCTAACAGTATCTCCAATTCTCCTTATCGTAACGATAGTGTTCCGATTAAAACTGCGAAACGCCTTCAGAAAAGTGAGGGCCAAGCTGGCGCAACTTAACGCCTTCTTACAGGAAAGCATCTCGGGAATAAGAATAATTCAAATTTTCAACCTCGAAGATGTTGTAAAAGGAAAATTCCAGAAGCACAATAAGGAATTATTCGACGCGAATATCGAACAACTTTATGTTTTCGCAACCTTTAGGCCCATCATTGATTTTCTAAGGGCAGTTACCGTCGCCCTTGTTATCTGGATTGGTGGTGGAGAAGTTATCAGGAATATGTTAACCTTCGGTTCATTGGTTGCCTTCTTATCTTACATCGATATGCTATTCCAGCCTATCGTAGAATTTTCAGAAAAATATAACATAATGCAATCAGCAATGGCTGCGGGTGACAGGATTTTTGAACTCCTGGACGAGCCCTTAGAGTTTAAAGGAAAAGGCTTACGAAAGGAAATCAGGGGTAAAGTGGAATTTAAGAACGTCTGGTTAGCTTATAACTCTGGAAATTGGGTCCTGAAGGATATAAGCTTCATTGTGAACCCCGGAGAAACTTTGGCCATCGTCGGTCCAACGGGAGCAGGGAAAACCTCCCTTATATCTGCGATCTTTGGATTCTACCCCTACCAGAAAGGTCAAATACTTATCGACGATATTCCACTGGAAGAATACGACCTTGATTATCTTAGATCCCAAATGGGATTGGTGCTACAAGATGTTTTCATTTTTTCTGGTGAACTTAAGAAGAACATCACATTGTACAATGAGAAAATTGGCGATGAAAAAGTTATAGAAGCAGCTAAAAGTGTTTATGCCCATACCTTCATTGAAAAACTGGAAAATGGATACTCCACAATCCTCGGAGAAAGGGGTGCCTCCCTCTCCGTCGGTGAAAGGCAACTCCTCTCCTTCGCAAGGGCACTGGCCTTTAACCCTAAGATTCTCGTGCTTGATGAAGCAACCGCAAATGTAGATTCATACACTGAAAAATTGATTCAGCAGGCGATCAAAAAAGTCTTAAAGGGCCGAACTTCCATTGTAATTGCCCATAGATTATCAACCATAAGGGATGCTGACAAAATTATTGTAATTTACGATGGAAGAATTGTAGAAGAAGGTAATCATGAATCGCTAATAGAGAAAAGAGGGATGTATTACCACCTATATATGCTTCAGTTTGCCAGAACTTCAAACTCGTAAAATCGGGAGGTGATAATGAAGCCATACAAGGGTATTGCTCTAACAATTGCAGGAAGCGACTCGGGAGGTGGAGCAGGTATCCAAGCAGATCTAAAGACCTTTGAAGCCTTTGACGTTTATGGGATGAGTGTAATAACCGCTCTAACGGCACAAAACACCTACTCCGTCACGGGAATTTATCCCGTTACCCCTGAGTTTGTAAAACTTCAGATAGAAACAGTTTTTGAAGACATAGTTCCCGGAGCGGTAAAAACTGGCATGTTGTTCACAAAAGAAATAATAGAAGTTGTTGCTAAATGTATGCGAAAATACAATGTGGAAAAATTAGTAGTAGACCCCGTTATGGTAGCGAAGAGTGGAGCAAAACTGCTAAGAGACGATGCAATCGATGCCCTTGTAAAGACCCTGTTACCTACTGCATTCCTTGTGACCCCTAATATTCCAGAAGCCGAAATAATAGCAGAAATGAGAATTTCTTCGGAAAAGGATATGATAAAAGCCGGCGAAAAAATTCTCTCAAAGGGGCCAAAATGGGTTTTAGTCAAAGGCGGACATTTAGACAGCGAAGAAGTAATTGATATCCTCGTTGGGAAAGAAGGCCATTTCAAATTTAAAGATGAAAAAATCCAAACCACTTCAACCCATGGAACGGGATGTACCCTTTCCTCAGCAATAGCTGCACTTTTATCTATGAATTACAGTGTTCAGAAGGCGGTATGCATAGCAAAGAGATACATTCAACAGGCTATCAAAAATGCTCCGCCCATCGGACACGGACATGGGCCTTTACGCCATAAAACTGAAATTGAATTTGAATCAACCTGTTTTTGACATTAAAATCTATTCAAAGTTAAAACATGAATGAAATAGAGAATCTTAAAAAGCTTTATGAGAAGCTTAAAAAACAGATAGAACAAAGACTGCAAGAGTTCACCGCTAAAAAAAACGATAACGAAATTGAGATTTTAAAAGAATTTGTGTTCTGCACTTTAACACCCCAATCAAAGGCAAAGGTCTGCTGGCAAGCAGTTGAAAATCTCTTTAATAACAAGGTCTATGTAAATCCAACGGAAGAAAACATAAAAAAATTCCTGAAGGGGGTCAGATTCCCTAATAACAAAGCAGAATTTGTCGCCAACAACCTCAGAAAAATAAAAGAGGACCATTTCGATCTCAAAAAATTTGTAAATTCCTCTACCCCTTCACAGGAAAAGAGAATGTTTCTCGTTAAAAACTTCAAAGGTTTTGGCATGAAGGAAGCAAGCCACTTCCTCCGGAATACGGGGCACTTCGACCTTGCTATCCTCGACAGGCATATCCTTCGTAACCTTCTTGAACTCGGGGTTATCGAAAAAGTTCCAGAAAGCTTAAGCACAAAAAACTATTTAGCGATAGAAGAGAAAATGAAGGATTTTTCAAATCAAATTGGCATTCCTTTCGCCCATTTAGACATGCTTCTATGGGCGAAGGAAGCCGGGGAGGTTTTTAAATGAAAAACGAAATTACAGAAAAGGCAAAAAATATTTTAAAGAAACACGGAATTCAGCCCTCTGTTCAAAGAATAAAAATTCTCGAATATCTGTTAATAAACAGAACCCACCCTTCCGCTGATGAAATTTACAGGAGTCTCAGCGCTGAACTCCCAACCCTTTCGAAGACTACTGTATACAACACCATCGAAACGCTTGTGGAAAAGGGGATAATAAAGCCTTTAAATATAGATTCAAGGGAACTTAGAGTGGACGCAATTATCGAACCTCACGCCCACTTCCGCTGCATGGAGTGCGGCAAAATCTACGACGTCGAAATAGAAATGCCTGATTATATCAACAAAAAGGTGGGAGATGGTCACCTTGTAAAGGCTCAAGATCTTTATCTCGAAGGCATCTGCAATAGCTGTTTAAAAAAGAGTGAGAGAAAATGAGCGAAATAGCGATTTACTTTTCGGGCACAGGCCATAATGAAAAGATAGCCTACGAGATCGCAAGTTTAAAAGGCATTGAGATTGCAAAGATCGAGGATAGTTTAAAGAGGAACTTTTTTAGAGACTCCTTTTATGCTCTGACAAAGAAAAATGTTCCATTCAAATTATCTACAGAGCTAAGTACTGAACACGATGAAATTTATTTATTAACGCCCGTTTGGGCTGGTCATCTTCCCGCTCCCGTGGTGAGTTTCCTCAGGAAATACTCTGAAAATTTAAAAAACAAAATAATCACTCTAATTTCGGTATCAGGGTTTGGAGAAAAGAACGCAAAGATAGTTGACCAGATTTACAAAATAACTGGCAATAAGCCAGAAAATTTCCTCTTTTTAAAGGATTCAGAACTGGAGTTAGGTGAATATAAGAAAAAACTTGAAGCCTTTTTGCAAAAAAAAGGAGCATTAAATATGAACCCTTTTGCACTTACAAAATTAAGTTACGGCCTCTACATTGTAGCAACAAAAGAGGGTGAAAAAATAAATGGGCAAATAGCCAACACAGTCTTTCAAGTCACTGCAGAACCGATTAAAGTTGCAGTTGCCCTTAATAAACTAAATTTAACCCATGAAATGGTTTCAAGGACCGGCAAATTTTCCGTTTCGGTGCTAACACAGGAAGCCCCCTTTACCTTCATCGGAAAGTTCGGCTTTAAAACAGGAAGAGATGTAAATAAGTTTGAAAGCGTAAATTATAGAATTTCTGACAACGGCTTACCAATAGTTCTTGACTACACCTGTGCTTACATAGAATGTAAGGTAGTAAACAGCTTTGATGCCGGAACACACACTATCTTTCTTGGAGAAGTTATTGACGCCGACATATTATCAGAAAATCCACCGATGACCTACGATTATTATCATAAAGAAGTCAAGGGGAAAACCCCCAAAACGGCTTCAACCTACATAAAAGAGGAAAAGAAGGAGTAAAAAATGGCGGTAAAGAAAATAAAAGAAGGGCTTTATTTAATCAACACTCTACACTGGGAAAGGAGGCTCTTTGACGAATTAATACCATTACCCGATGGCACTACCTACAATGCATACCTGATAATCGGGGAGCATAAAACAGCCCTTATCGATACCTCTGATACCTTAAAGGCTGAAGAATTCCTAAGGGATTTGGACACAATCGGGATAAAGAAAATAGACTACATCGTATCGAACCATGCAGAGCAGGATCATTCGGGCGCAATCCCTTCAGTCCTCGAAAAGTTTAAGGAAGCCGTTGTGGTAACAAACGAAAAATGTGCCGAACTCCTTAAAACACACCTTCAAATACCATCCCAAAAGTTCTTAGTAATTAAAGAGAATGACACCATTGACCTCGGTGGAAAAACATTAAAATTTATTATGACTCCCTGGGTTCACTGGCCCGAGACTCAAACCACGCTGCTCCTCGAGGACAAAATAGCCTTTACCTGCGACTTCTTTGGCTCTCACCTTGCAACTACAGAATTCTTAAACAATGGTACTCCCGAACTCTACAAGGCTGCAAAACGATACTATGCCGAAATAATGGCGCCTTTTAGAAATATGATCCCAAAGAACATTGAGAAAATAGAGGACTTTGGACCAGAAATGATCTGTCCAAGCCACGGGCCGATCCACACTAACCCACGATTTATAATAAATGCATACAAAGAATGGGCTTCCAGCAAGGTGAAAAACCTGGTGCTACTCCTTTATGTTTCAATGCATCACAGCACAGAAAGGGCGGTAAGATTCTTGGAACAAAAACTCATTGATGAGGGTGTTAATGTAAAGGTCTTTGGCTTACCAGTGGCTGACACAGGCGAAATAGCTATGGCTCTATTAGACGCAGCTACTCTTATCATTGCAACTCCAACCGTTCTTGCGAGTGCCCACCCACTTGCAATTTATTACACCTATCTCGCCAATGCCCTTAGACCAAAAACTAAATATCTGGCTATTGTAAATTCCTATGGATGGGGTGGAAAAACCGCTGAAGACCTAAAAAATATTTTCTCCAACTTTAAAGGCGAAATTATTGATGTGATTTCTTTCAAAGGCTTACCCGATGAAAAAGCATACGAATCCCTCCAAAAACTGGCAAAAACCGTAGGTGAAAAGCACAGGGCTGAAGGGCTAATATAGAATTAACGAATTCTTATCCATTTATCCTTGAGCTCAGGCGAAAGCTTTTCGATGACTTCATAGGTTTTGGAATCATGGAAGTATCCTGAAGCATAAGGGATTTCATCTTCGTATCCTAAGGTTCTTGACAATGAAAACATCAGGGCTTCCCTCACATACTTTCCCACAATACCAGCAAACATAATGGGTAAATACTTTTGGTCACCATTCATTATAAAATAGAGACGCCTCGAGCCCTTAATTTCATAAGCGGAGTAATCGAATCTCTCCTCGAATACTACATAATCATAACTTAGAGTTTCAAAAAATCTGCCATACTTCGAAGTCCCACCAATTTTGCCCATTAAAAAATGAGAAGAATCAAAATTCTCCATAAGCTCAGTAAAGAGTTTAAAATCCAGCAATGCCTTGTTGTCAAGAGAATTGATCAGCTGGTTAAATTTATCGGCCATCAAAACTAAGAACTTCAAATCTGTGAACTTTATTTGACAATTCTCAAAATAATTGAGAAGCCTCTCATTAGCAAAACCACCAAAGATTGGTATTTGCATATCAGTTATGCCATAAGATGAAAGGTCGATCAGATCCAAAGAGAACTCATTAATCAATCCTCGCAAACTACTCACCTCCCTACCGAGCATTTTGAGTATAGTCAAAACCACCGATTCCCCTATGCGGTAACTACCCTTACTCCTTTTAAAAAGCTCCTTGCTATCCCTTACAGGGATTGGGAATTTATAGCCTTCTACTTCAGAAGCTGTCAGTGGATCAGTACCTTTGACATTGACCTTGATGCCTGTAACCACCATTGGCCCAAGCAGTGGTCCGTACCCATTTTCATCAATTCCAACAACTTCCCACTCCTTTGTATCAAAGATAAAGCCCTGCATATTTTGAATTATAAGGGAAACCCAATATAATAAGTAAACATTAATGATAGTAGGCGTTACTGGTGCTTCTGGTTTCATAGGTCAAAACTTAGTCCCTGAACTAATAAAAAACGGACACAGAATTAGAATATTGGTACGTTCCAAAAATCAAAAGATCCTTTGGCCTGAGGTTGAAGCCTATTACGGCGACTTTTCTAACCCATCTTCTCTTGTTGACTTTGTAAAAGACCTTGAGGCCGTAGTTCATTGTGCAGGTGTAATAAAGGCACTGAGGAAAGAGGATTTTATAACGGGAAATTACAATGCAACAAAAAATCTCGTTGACGCTATAAATATTGCTAAACCTAACAATTTTAAACGTTTCATATTCCTCTCGAGCCAGAGTGCCCAGGGTCCATCAAAAGAGCTAATGCCAAGAAAAGTGGAGCAAACCCCCGAACCCGTAAGCTGGTACGGAAAATCAAAGCTAATGGCAGAGAACTATATAATAAACTCCCTTCAATATCCCTACACAATCCTGAGACTCTCCACGGTTTACGGCCCCCACGATAGAGAAACTTTGCGATTTTTCCAATACGTAAAGTGGGGAGTTTTCCCCATGCCAAACGGGGAAAAATATCTCAGCATTATTTACGTAAAAGACGTTGTAAAGCTTATACTCATGCTATTAGAAAAAGAAGACGTCGGAATAAATCGGATATATTTCGTGGCGAATCCTGAATACACTACCCTATCTTCGATAATCGAAAACATCAAATCTCTATCTGGGAAAAGGAGAGTTTTGAAAATCCCCATATCTGAATGGATTTTTAGACCCGCGTTAAAATTAAGCGAAACTATTGCCAAAATTACAAAATCTCCAACCATCGCAAACAGCGACAAGGCCAATGAGCTCGCTGAGAAATACTGGATCGGAGATCCCACACCCCTTTACGAAGAAACAGGGTTTAAGCCGAACTACTCCATCATAGAAGGACTTTACGAAACCTTAATGTGGTATAAGGAAAATCGCTGGCTTTAAGCACCCTGAATTGCCCTATTGAACAATAAAGTTTTGAAAATTTGCGCACAAAAAGTTAAAAAAATTCAGCCACTAACTATTTCAGAACCACCTTACCTGACCCTTCCGCTATTTCACCAATAATGTAATAACTTTCACCTCTATTTTGCAAAAACTGAGCAAGGTCCTTTAGCTCGTCCTTAGAGACGATGAAAATAAACCCTATTCCCATATTGAAAACACGCCACATTTCCCCATCGGGAACCTCACCCTTCTCCTGTAAAAATTTGAAGATCTCAGGAACTTCCCAAGAGCTCTTATCTATGACCGCATCGCAATCCTTTGGTATAACCCTTGAGAGATTACCAGGGATTCCACCACCGGTAATATGGGCAGCCCCTTTTATATCAAATTCTCTAAAAACCTCCTCTGCCAGGCCCACATAAATTCTTGTAGGTTTAAGCAGTATCTCTCGTAAAGTCCCGTCACCCAGTTTGTAATCAGCCTGAAGGCCACATTTTTCTATGATAGCCCTCACTAAGGAGTAACCGTTGCTATGAACCCCTGTAGAAGGAAGACCAAGCAAAAGGTCACCTGGCTTTACCTTGGAAGGATTAGGAAGTTTAGATTTTTCTTGAACGCCCACAATGAATCCAGCAATATCAAACTTTCCTTTTTCTAAAAGTCCTGGAAGTTCTGCAGTCTCTCCACCGACCAAAGGGCAATTGAAACTTTCACATGCCTCTACTAAAGAGCGAAGGACCGATTTGGAAACCTCTAAATCTAAATGCCCTGTAGCATAATAATCGAGGAAAAAGAGAGGTTTTGCGCCATAAACCCCTATATCATTGGCACACATAGCAAAAAGGTCGTATCCGAGTCCCTCCAGTTTTCCCCACTGAAGTGCAAGATCGATCTTTGTTCCGATTCCGTCGGTAGATGCCACCAACACAGGCTCACTATACTCTTTTAGCACTTTAAGGTCTACGATCGCCGCAAAGGGCCCTATATTTTCCGGTTTCAGTTTAATAATCTTTTTCAAAAAATCTACCAGGCTGTCGCCCTTATCGATATCTACCCCTGAATCCCTATAAAGCACGACCTGCTCCTTTAAAGATTCCTATACCTCTTGACAATGGCTTTCAAAGTATCTACGAAATAATCTGCCTCTTCAAAGGTATTATATAGATAAAAGCTCGCCCGTGCAGTACCTGAGATTCCAAAATGTTCGTGCAGAGGTTGAGCGCAATGGCAACCCGTTCTAATCGCTACACCCTCTTCATCAAGGGCCAATCCAACCAAATCCGGTGGAATATCTTCAAAATAAAAGGATATAACACCTATACGATCTTCCACAGGACCAAGGATTTTAATTCCTTCTACCTCATTAATAAGCCTGTTTAAAGTATGTTTCGCAATTTCCTTTTCGTGTTCAAATATGCAATCCATTCCAACCCTCTCAAGGTAATCAATTGCAACACCAAAGGCATAACCATCCGCGAAATTGGACGTACCAGCTTCAAATCTCCAGGGCAATTTATTCCAGTCAGGCCTTTCAATAGTTACCGTAGAGATCATATCACCACCTCGGAGGAAAGGCTCCATCTTTTCGAGAATCTCTTTTTTGGCATAAAGAACCCCAATACCAGTCGGACCCAGCATTTTGTGAGAAGAGAAGGCAAGAAAATCCATATCCAGTTTTTGAACGTCAATGGGAAGGTGTGGTACGCTCTGTGCACCGTCCACAAGGCACAACGCACCTTTTGAATGGGCCATTTTAACTATCTCTTCAATAGGATTGACGATTCCTAACACGTTTGAAACATGGGTCACCGCCACCAGTTTTGTCCTGTCTGTTATAAGTGAATTTAGATGGTCTAAATCGAGATATCCCTTTCCATTAAGCCTCGCAAACTTTAATTTAATTCCAAAATGGTCTCTTAACATTTGCCACGGCACCATGTTGGAATGGTGTTCCATCACCGTTGTAACTATCTCATCTCCTGGCTTCAATTTAAAAGAGAGCGAATATGCCACAAGATTTATTGCCTCAGTAGTATTCCTGGTGAAAATAATCTCTTCAAAAAATCTCGCATTTATAAATCTTCTCACCTTCTCGTGGGCTTCTTCGTAAAGCTCCGTGGCTTCCCTCGACAATGTATGAATGGCACGGTGAATATTAGCATTGTGCAGTGTATAAAATTCCTCCAGTGCTTTAATGACCTGAACCGGTCTCTGGGAGGTAGCAGCGTTATCTAAATATACGAGGGGCTTGCCCCTCAATTTCCTTTGCAATATTGGAAAATCTTTGCGGACACTTTGAACATCAAAACATGGCATCATTGCTTAATTATAAAATCAAACAACGGGATTTGAAAAAGTGAGACGGTTAAAACAAAACCTCTAAAGGTTTGAAGATACTTACAAATCCCATTAAACTTAAAGCAATGAATGACCCATTCAGTCTGATTGCCGAATACTACGATGAGGTAATGGAAAAAGTAGATTACGACGAATGGGCACGATACATAAAGACCCTTTTCTCAATAGCGCCATTAAAGCCAATAAAGAGAGTTCTTGACCTTGCTTTCGGTACCGGTAATTTATCAATAAAACTGGGGAATCAAGGTTACGAAGTCTTCGGACTTGACTATTCAACAGGAATGGTAAGGGTTGCCAAGAAAAAGATCGTGGATAAACCTTTCACAATGCACATGGTAATAGCAGACTTCCGTAAACTCCCCTTCAGGAAAAACCTGTTTGACGCTGTAATTTCGACTTTCGACAGTCTAAACAACATACTGGAGCCCGAAGAACTTTTAGAAACCTTCAGGGAAGTAAGGGAAGTGTTGCGCAAGGGCGGCCCCTTCATTTTCGACCTCAACACCAATTGGTCCTTCAAGACAGAATGGTACAATATGACCAGGGTCGAAGAAACGGCCAATACCGTCTCTATCTGGAAATCCAGATATTTAAACGGAATCGTCTATCTCTACTTTACCCTTTTTGTGAGGATTGATAAAGGAGACACTTATAAGAAAATTTACACCGTTTTCCGGGAAAGAGGCTATGACCCGGACGAAGTTAAAAAATATCTTAAAAAGGCGGGGTTTAAAAAGGTTTATTGTTACGATCACTTAACTTTATCACCTGGTAAGGCAAAGAGCTCAAGAATTACTTACCTGGCTTACTAAAAAGGAAGGTAGCTAATGAAAAACTTTAGGATAACTGCACATCCTATCTTAAAAATAACCCCTGCAAAAACCATAAAATTTAAATTTAACGGCGAAACGCTGGAAGCGAGAGAGGGAGAGACCATTGCCTCCGCTCTCTACGCCAATGGAATTAGAGTTTTTGGAAAACATCAAAAGGATGGGGCCCCCCTTGGCATTTTTTGTGCCAACGGGCAATGCGATCAATGTAAAGTTATTGCCGATGGAATCACTGTTAAAGCCTGTATGACTCTTGTAAAGGAAGGAATGGAAGTATATCCCTTGGAGAAATTGCCTAAATTGCCAGACTGGGATTTTGACGCAAAGGTTGAATTCCAGGATATTCCGGAGTACGAATACGACGTGCTGATCATTGGAGGGGGCCCAGCGGGACTCAGAGCAGCAACGGTACTGGGTGAAAAAAATGTAAAAACCCTTATAGTAGACGATAAAAATCAGCTGGGTGGAAAACTCGTGCTTCAAACTCACAAGTTCTTCGGTTCTGTAGAAGCATGCTACGCGGGGATGAGAGGTATTGACATTGCAAGAAAATTGGAAGAGGAAGTAAGAAGCTTTCCATCTATCGATATATGGTTAAATTCTGTTGCTATCTGGG
This sequence comes from candidate division WOR-3 bacterium, assembly GCA_039803545.1. Classification (NCBI taxonomy): domain Bacteria; kingdom Pseudomonadati; phylum Caldifarciminota; species Caldifarciminota bacterium. The sequence continues at coordinate 693,340 of JBDRYS010000001.1, forward strand.
TATTCTCTGATAAAAAAGTCGGCATTCTGAAAGACCAGAGAGAATACGTTCTTGTGAAGCCCAAAATTTTGCTCGTTGCATCAGGTGCGAGGGAAAAGTCGATATTGTTCCCAGGAAATACCCTACCCGGGGTTTACGGGGCAGGAGCCTTCCAAACCCTTGTAAACAGAGACCTTGTTAAGGCAGCCGAAAACCTTTTTGTAATTGGTGGAGGCAATGTAGGACTAATTGCAGCATATCATGCCCTTCAGGCGGGAATCAATGTGGTAGGCTTGTGTGAGATAATGCCAGAAGTGGGCGGCTACAGTGTCCATAAAGAAAAACTGCTCAAATTGGGGGTTCCTGTTTTCACCTCTCACACCGTTGTCAAAGTCCATGGAACTGAGAGGGTGGAAGCGATTACCATCGCTAAGGTAAACGAAAAATCCGAAATAATTCCCGGTACAGAGAAAACCTTTAAGTGCGATACTGTTCTTGTTGCCGTTGGACTTGATCCAGTAAGCGAATTTTACGAAAAGGCTATAAAATTTGGCCTTAAAGCTTATTCTGCTGGAGATGCAGAGGAAATTGCCGAGGCCTCTTCAGCGATCTTTTCTGGCAAGATAAAAGGCTACGAAATCTTAAAAGAACTTGGCTTATACGAAGGTGAAATTCCTCAGGAATTGTATGAAACCCAGAAGGTCTTGAAGTCGAGACCTGGAAAGATCTATGAAATGAAATACCCCGAAATCAAAGAAGGCGTTTACCCTGTTTTAAACTGTGTTCAAGAAATTCCCTGCAACCCCTGTACCACCATATGCCCCAAAAATAGTATCGTTATTGAAGGCAGTATTTTGAATCCCCCTGTTTATAAAGGCGGATGTATAGGATGTGAGATGTGCGTTGCTATATGCCCTGGCCTTGCGATTTCACTCGTTGACTTCAGAAAAGGTGAAGACCCCATCGTCACGCTACCTTTCGAATTTGGCGATGACAAAATTAAAGTTGGTGACACTGTAGAACTTACTGATAGACTGGGAAATGTCCTTGGAAAAGGAGAAGTTATTAGTTTCAGATTCGTGGAAAAGGTAAGGACGATCCCCGTGAAAACCAAATTAGTGAAGGTAAAAGTGCCACGGGAAATTGCGGAAAAGGTGAGCGGCATAAAAATTGTTGAAACACCAACCTTTGATGAAGAACCAGTTGAAGCAATCCCTGATGATGCAATCGTTTGCAGATGCGAAAGGGTAACAGCGGGTGAGATTAGAAAGCTCATTAGAGAAGGTGTGAGGGATATGAACGAAATCAAGGCATTAACAAGAGCAGGAATGGGGGCATGCCAGGGGAAAACCTGCACAAATCTCATCAAGAGGTTATTCAAAGAAGAGGGTGTAAAAGAGGGAGAATTCATCGAATGGGAAAAAAGGCCTCTTTTTATGGAAGTTACCCTTGGAACATTAGCAGGTGCGAAGGAGAAGAAAAATGAGCAATAAATTCGACGTTGTTATTATAGGCGCTGGAAGTGTGGGGGGTCCCCTTTCATATTTTTTAGCCAAAAAAGGATTCAAAACCTTAGTGATTGACGAAAAAGCTTCCCCTGGACAAGGATCCAATAAAGCAGCCATTGGTGGAATTAGGGCTACTCACTCTTCACCAGGAAAAATTCTGGTGGGTCTCAAAAGCCTCGAAATTTTTAGAAACTGGGAAAAGGAAACGGGAGACGACATTGAGTACTACGAAGGCGGCTATGCCTTCGTAACCTACAGGGAAGAAGATAAAAACTCTTTAAAGGAACTGGTCAAATATCAAAGACAATTCGGCCTGGAAATTGATTTTTACGAGAAAGAAGAGATTTTGAACATCATTCCCGGCCTAAATCCAGAAGGCTTATTGGGAGGAACCTATTCTCCGCGGGATGGAAGTGCCTCTCCACTCCTTGCCATTGAAAGTTTTTACAAACATGCAAAAAAATACGGTGCAATTTTTAAATTTCGCGAAAAAGTAACGGGGTTTGAAACCGATAAAGAAAAAATAAAGGCCGTTAAAACTGCGAATGGGACTTACAATGCAGATATAGTTATAAACTGTGCAGGGGGAAATGCATCAGAAATTGGAAAACTCGCTGGTGTTGAACTGCCTGTTACACCCGATTCCCATGAAGGAGGTGTTACTGAACCCGTAGAAAGATTTGTAAACCCAATGATCGTAGATATTAAACCTGAAAAAGGGAGCAAGAACTTCTACTTCTACCAGCACAAAACAGGGCAGATCATCTTTTGCCTAACCCCAGACCCACCGATATGGGGGACAGACCTGAGAGAAACCTCGGCATTTCTCCCAATGGTTGCAAAGCGTATGATAAAGGTTATGCCCAAGTTGAAACACATAAGAGTTAGAAGAACCTGGAGAGGCGTGTATCCTATGACCCCTGATGGGAATCCCATCGTTGGATTCAAAGGTTATAAAAACTTCCTCCAACTTGTCGGTATGTGCGGTCAAGGATTCATGTTGGGACCTGGACTTGGATATTACATTAGCGAATACTTAGAAGGCAAAACCAGCGAAGAAATAAATACAATTTTAAAAGAGTTCTCACCCTACAGGGATTTTGGCGTCCAGGAATTGTTGAAATAAAACAGAATCAAAATACAAAAAGTTTAACCTTTCCTTGATTAAGCGCCGTTCTCTTTTTATACTTATCAACAAAGGGAGGTATTTTTTATGTTCATGCAAAAACTGAGAGCCTCGACGAAGACTATCCTGTGGATCGTAGTTATCGCCTTTATAGCATGGTTATTCTTTGAATTGGGAGCTGCCCTCACAGGCTTCGGCGGCAGGCAAAAGCCGTGGCAAAAAGGTGTAATGGCAGAAATTGAAGGAGTAAAAATCAATTACACCGACTTTGAAAGAATGGTTTCCTTTGCCGTTCAAGAGACCTTAAGAACAAGGCCCAATAAAAATTTAACTCCAGACGAACTTAACAACATTAGAGAATACAACTTCTATGACGTTGTTAGGCGAATAAAGCTATCCAGGTTTGACGAAAAATACAGAAAAATGATATTTTCCAACGATGTCTACACTCAGATCCTGGTTATGAACCCACCAGCGGAGGTTCTTAACGACTCCAACTTTTACACAAATGGCAAATTCGATCAAAACAAATACATTGAAGTTTTAAAGGACCCGAGAAATAGGGATTACGTGGTAAACCAACTTATGAAAATAAGGTTAGATCTGCTACAAGAATTGACAAATCAAGATGTAGCGCTGTCCTTCAATATTTCACAAGCGGAGAAAGCAGAACTTTATAAACTGGAAAACACAAAATTCAAAATCAAGTATCTCGGCATTAAAGCCTTTCAGATTCCAGACAGCCTGATACCAGTTGAACTAAAGGACCTCCAGGAATATTACAAGAAAAATAAAGACAAGTTCAAGAGACCTCCAAGGGCTGCAATGAAACTCGTAGTCTTTAATGTAAACCCCACTTCTGAAGATACTGCAACAGCCCTTGATAGAATTAATACCGCCCTCGACCTTTACAAACAGGGAGAAACCTTTGAAAACCTTATCAGGGATTTCTCCGATGATCAAGGAGAATTTGGCTGGATAAGAAAGAACGATACAAAATTCGATACAATTTACAAGGCGCTCACAGTACTAAAAGTTAATGAAGTAGCGGGACCCTTTAAATTCAGAGACGGATTCTATCTATTCAAAGTAGAAGAAAAAACAAGGGATAGCATCAAAGTAAAAGACATATATGCAGCAATTAAGCCTTCGGAGAATACCTATGCGGAAGTCTACAGGAAGGCCCAGGAATTTCTTGAGTTAGCAAAAAAGAAGGGATTTGAAAAGGCGGCAAAAGAGCTTAACTTAGAGGTTTTTGATACTCAAGAGTTCAATGTCGATGGATTCTTCATTCCTTATGTCAGCTTCCGAAACGAAACCGTTAGGAGATTCGTTAAAGAATCGAGAAAGAAGAGTATTTCCGATGTAATAAAGGACGAGAATACCTACAAGGTTTTTTACCTCTATAAGAAAGACAAAGGCACCATACCAGAATTTGAAGACAACGAAGTTAGGGCCAGGATAAAGGGCATGTACATTTCCGATAAAAAGATGGAACTTATTTCTGCAGAACTGCAGAAGGCAATGAACCTTGTTAGGAGCGGTGTAGATTTAGACTCTATTCCCGGGAAACTCTCTATCCCTTGTGTTGTAGAAACTACTTCTTACTTTACAGCCAAAACCATACCATCGCCCTTCATCGGCAGAGACATCAAATTCAGTGGTTTCATATACTCTCTAAAGAAAACCGGTGAACTTTATGGACCGTTCATCTCTAAGCCTTACGGTGGCTACATTGTAAAATTACTGGAAAGAATAGAACCTACAGAGGAAGAAATCAAAAATAATTCTAAGTACTCCGTAGGTCCTTATTCAAGAATCTGGGATTTCACCTTCAGAGAGTTCCAGCAAAAGTTTATAGACATAAGTGATATCAAGGATTACAGAAGCTATTTTTATCAGTACTAAGGAAAACAAGAGGAGCAAAAATGAAAAAGGTAAAAATTGAGGCAATTAAAGCAAGAGAAATTCTCGATTCCAGGGGGAACCCCACAGTTCAGGTGGATTGTATTTTGGATGATGGGACCATCGGAAGAGCTATGGTCCCATCCGGCGCATCGACCGGTACACGGGAAGCCTTGGAACTCAGAGACGGCGAGAAAAGATATGGTGGAAAAGGTGTAAAAAAGGCTGTTGAAAATGTGAATAAAATCATAGGACCACAAATCGTCGGTAAGTCACCCTTTGACCAGGCAGAAATAGATTATCTCATGATAGATTTAGATGGTACTGAGAATAAATCGAAACTCGGGGCCAATGCCATTTTGGGTGTTTCCATAGCCGTTATGAAAGCAGCAGCCAATTCCATTGGAATCCCGTTATACAGGTACATCGGCGGGATAAATGCGAAAACCCTGCCCGTTCCCTTTATGAATGTCATCAATGGTGGGGTTCACGCAGACAACCCACTCGATATCCAGGAGTTCATGATAGTCCCTGCTGGAGCACCAACCTTTGCAGAGGCCCTCAGATACGGTGCTGAAGTCTTTCAAACCCTGAAAAAGATTTTAAAGTCCAAGGGACAAGTCACCTCCGTCGGTGACGAAGGTGGCTTCGCACCTCAAATTAAAACCGCAAAAGAAGCCATTGAAACCCTGCTGGAAGCCATTGAAACCGCTGGATATAAAGCGGGAAAGGATATTTATCTTGCAATAGATTCGGCAGCCAGCGAATTTTACGAAAACGGAAAATACAACTTTGAAGGCGCTAAGTTGACTTCAGATGAAATGATTTCCTATTATGAGGCACTCGTATCAGAATATCCAATAATTAGCTTAGAAGACCCTCTGGCTGAAGAAGACTGGGAAGGATGGAAAAAAATCACAGAAAAGCTTGGAAATAAGATTCAGATAGTAGGTGACGACATTTTCGTAACCAACCCAAATATTCTAAGAAAAGGAATCAAAGAAAAAATAGCAAACTCCATCCTTATAAAACTCAACCAGATCGGAACCGTCACAGAAACCATTGAGACTGTGAGATTAGCTTACTCAGCAGGATACACCGCCGTAGTTTCGCACCGTTCTGGAGAGACAGAAGACACTACAATTGCCGACTTTGCAGTAGGAATGAATACCGGTATGATTAAAACCGGTTCGCTATCAAGATCGGAAAGAATTGCAAAGTACAATAGACTTCTCGAAATTGAAGAGGAACTTGGAAAGAACGCCTTTTATCCAGGACTTAACGCTGTAAAAAATCAAGCACGATTTGACTAAATTTCAAAAGAAAAAACTGCTGCGATATATAATTTACGTAGCGTTAGCCTATGTGCTTTACCATTACGTAGGTGCCCTTATTGAATTTTTCAATACTGATGCAACTTATAAAAAGTATCAAAAAGATGCTCTTCACATCAAGGCACGGTTATTAACAGTCATCGCTAGAAAAGAGTACATGCTTACCGAAGAAGGAAAAAGGAAAATTTTAGAACAAAGATTAAAGGAACTGCGAAATTAACTTCCCAGCAGTAGCTATATCTCTTGAAATCTGACTTCTAAGCTCGTCAATAGAGGAAAATTTCATATCATCTCGCAGAAAATCAACAAATTGAATAGTTACCAGCTCCCCGTACAGTTCACCATCAAAGTTGATGAGATGGACCTCAATGCTGAACCTTGAAAGGCCCAGTGTTGGACTCTCACCTATATAACAGGCACCTGAAAAGTTCTTACCACCTATGGAGACAATGACGGCATAAACTCCACTCTTTGGGACTATCTTTTTTTCTGGTATATCTAAGTTTATCGTTCTAAATCCAAGTTCCCTTGCTACTCCAGCACCTTTAACAACAATGCCAGAAATAGAGTAAAATCTGCCAAGACACTTAGAGGCCAACTTAACATCTCCAGCATAAAGTAGACTTCTTATAAGGGAAGAGCTTACAACCTTATCCTCGATCTTCACTGGTGGAACAATGGTCATTGCTAAGTCAAATTTGTCTATTACCTGAGATAAGTAGTGTACATCCCCTTTTCTATTCTTTCCGAAAGTGTGATTAAATCCGATAACTAAATGTTTGACATAATACCGCTTTTTTAAAAGGTTTAAAAACTCCTCAGGTTCCAGTTCCTCTATCTGCTTCGTAAATTCGAGAATTTCCACATTCCCATCAGCAATTTCCTTTAACAATGAAACCTTCTCTTCTTCTGTAGTTATGAGAAACCTTTCGGAATTTATCTGGTTAAACTTCGGGGGGTAGTTAAGCACAAGAATCAAGGGTTCATAATTCAATGCCCCTGCAATTTTAAAAGTGGTGCTTACAATTTCCCTATGTCCAATATGGACTCCATCAAAAGTACCAATGGTAACGCAGGAATATTTCATTCTTCAGGTATGTAAACTTTTTTGGGCTCTAAACCTTCCCATGTAAGGAAACCTACTCCCAAAAAATTATTTTCGTTATCAAAGACTTTTACAAGGGAAAATGCCCTTGCTTCCTGCGACAACCTGGAAATAAAACGTCTTGGAACCTTATTACCATTCATGAACATCGTAGCCCCTGAGGGGTTAAGGAAAACTGAAGTCTTCATAGGTAATCCCTCGTGTATTGGGATAATTGATTCGATTAACTTTTTACCATCGTCTATTTGCACTGCATTCTCAATCCTGTAATCCCCTACCCTTAGCCTTGTAAGATCCTCAACAATCGCCACAGTCCCGAGTTTTTGACCAATATCCCTGGCTAAGGATCTCATGTAGGTTCCAGACGAGCACTCTACATCAATAAGAATGTAATCATTCCCTATCTCGAGCAAATCTATCTTATGGATCTTTACCTTTCTTGGTTTGGGGACCAAAAATACACCTTCTCTCGCGTACTCGTAAAGTCTCTTCCCCTCAAACTTAATGGCAGAAAAGGATGGGGGGACCTGTTTAATTTCCCCTTGAAATTGAGCAAGAACACTTAAAAGTTTCTCACGATCGAGGGTAGGAACAGGCATCTCTTGAATCACTTCTCCTTCAGAGTCAAGAGTAGTAGTTAAAATGCCAAACTTTACTTTGACCCGATACTCTTTGGTTTCATTCATTATGAATTCAAGAAATCTTGTGGCCTTTCCAATGCCAACAACAAGAACCCCTTCTCCCATCGGATCAAGATTTCCAGCATGGCCTATTCTCTTTATTTTCAAATGCTTTTTAATGGCTCTTATAACATCGTAAGAAGTGGGGCCCTTTTTCTTATAAATATTGAGAAATCCATCCATTTTCGACCCTAATAAATTCAAGCTCAGGAGTGAACCTTATATTTAACTCCCTTGCAACTACGCTCCTTAAAAACCCTTTGGCACTTTCCAGACCTTTCTCTACATCCTCCACGGAAGATTCATAATAAACTTTAGCCAATTTCAAATCCCCTGAAACATCTACTCTCACAATAGTAAGTCTGCTCAAACGCGGATCTTTAACTTCGAGCAAAATAGCCTCTTGTAAAATCTTCATAATTTCACGGGCAACTCGCTCACTTCTCTTGAATGGCTTCATGTTTAAATTATACTTTTCAAAATTCGAAAAACCAAATAAGAATTGAATGTCGTAAGCCATTGCCTTAAAATTTAGACAAAAGGAAGGTATTGATGGTAAGGGTCCGCTTTGCACCTTCACCTACAGGTTATTTACACGTAGGAGGGGCGCGCACAGCTTTATATAATTGGCTTTTTGCGAGGAAAAACAAAGGGGTTTTCATACTCCGCATAGAAGACACCGACAGAACAAGGTACGTTCCGGGCTCTGTAGAAGATATCCAGGAAAGTTTGAAATGGCTCGGCTTACAATGGGATGAAGGACCATACTTCCAGAGTGAACGGATAAACATATACAGGCAACATGCGGAAATATTACTGCAGAAAGGGTATGCATACCGATGCTTTTGCTCTGAAGAAAGACTTGAAGCATTGAGGCAAGAGCAGATGAAACGAGGACTCAAACCGGGATACGATCGGAAATGTAGATACCTTACTCAAGAAGAATCCGATAGAATGGCAAAGGAAGGAATGCCTTACGTGATACGCCTTAAAGTGCCTTTAGATAAGGAAATCGTCTTTGAAGATTATTTGCGGGGAACCATTAAAGTGCATGGCTCAGAACTGGAGGATATAGTCCTTCTCAAATCCGATGGATATCCTACTTATCATTTAGCCAATGTAGTGGATGACCATCTTATGGGAATCACGCACGTAATGAGGGCAGATGAATGGATACCCAGTACTCCATACCATGTATTTATGTATGAGGCCTTCGGATGGGAACCACCCATTTTTGCCCACCTTCCCGTAATTCTTGCACCGGATGGTAAGGGAAAACTCTCAAAGAGACACGGAGCAACATCGGTACTTGAGTTCAGGAAAATGGGCGTACTCCCTGAAGCCCTTGTCAACTTCCTTGCCCTTCTCGGTTGGTCACCTGGAGGGAACAGGGAAATTATATCCCTCCAGGAAATGATTGAACTTTTTGACCTAAAAAAAGTAGGTAAGAGGGGATCTGTATTTGACTTCAACAAACTCTACTGGATGAACTCCTACTATATAAGACAAAAGACGGAAGAAGAACTCTTTGAACTATCAAAGCCCTTCTTTGTTGAAAAAGGATTTGACATAGAGAAAATAGACCCAACCCTTCTGAAAAACCTGCTTAAACTCTACAAAGAGAGGATAAAGATCTTATCAGAACTCCCCGACGCCTGCAAATTTGCCTTCACCGACGACATCGAGTATGATGAAGAAGGTGTCAAAAAGTACCTTTCAAGTCCTGAAATCAAAACTTACCTGACAAAGTTTTCTGAAGTCTTAAAAAACATTGAAGGATTTACCAAAGAAAATATAGAGACTGCCTTAAGAAGCTTTGCGAATGAAGAGAAAATCGAACCTAAAATCATTATTCACCCCCTGAGGATCATACTAACGGGTAAAACCGTTGGACCCGGCTTATTTGAATTGATGGAGGCCCTGGGAAAGGAAGTTTGCATTAGAAAAATCAACATAGGGATTCAAAGGCTCTTCCAATCATGAAACCAGTGAAAAAGGTAAAAGAAGTATCAAGCGGATTTGTAGTTTATACCATCGATAGAGATAGAATTCTCTATTTGCTATTAAGGCACCCAACCCACTGGAGTTTTCCCAAAGGACATATCGAACACAAGGACAATAATAACCTTATTACCGCCGCTAAAAGAGAGATGATTGAAGAAACGGGGATTGAAAACTTTGAGATCATCGATGGATTTCACAAAGTTCTAAGCTACACTTTTGTAAAAGATAATGTTGAGGTTACTAAGGATGTTCATTATTTTCTTGCACGTTGCTTCAGAAAAGAACCCATAAAACTGTCCAAGGAACATTTAGACTTTGGTTGGTTTCCACTCAGGCTTGCCTACATTAAACTAAAATTTGAAAACACAAGGGAGCTCCTACTGGAAGCTCACACATACATCAAAAAACTTCATGGAATTTAATGAGGCAGTTCAGTTTCTCTATTCTCTTATTGACTACGAGAAGAAGAAAGGGTATGTAGAATCTTTAGAGCCGTTTTTCGATTTCCTTAAAGAATTTGACAACCCTCACCTAAGGGTCCCACAACCAATTTTAATCGTTGGCACTAAAGGCAAGGGGTCCACAGCCCACCTGGTCGCAGGAGGTCTCGAATCTCTTGGTTTTAAGGTAGGGCTTTTTACATCACCTCACCTCGTAGATATCAGAGAAAGGATAAAAATAAATGGCATCAAGATACCAGAAAAAACTTTCGCAAAATACGTAGAAATTATAAAACCTCAATTGGTTGGCAAAAGGGGCTTTAAGACCGTCTTTGAAACTTTGACCTCGATGGCCTTTCTCTATTTCACAGATGAAAAAGTCGATTATGCCGTTTTAGAGGCGGGACTTGGTGGAAGACTCGATGCTACTAATGTTGTAAATCAGATTCTAACTATAATTACCAACATAAGTTATGACCATATGGATATTCTCGGACACAAAATGACTCAGATTGCTAAGGAAAAAGCGGCAGTAATTAAAAACCCAAACCCCGTGGTCGTTGCCTCCCAGCATCCAGCAGTTTACAAGGTTATAAGGGAATTCAGTGAAAAACACAACGCAAAATTGTATCTATTAAACCAAGAAGCTAAATACAAACTGATCGAAGCGAAATTGGACAAAACGGTTATAAAATACAAAGGTCTTTTTGATGAAAAGATTCTCACCTTGAATCAAGGTGGCACCTTTCAAGCAAAAAATATGGCACTTTCCGCACTGGCCCTTGAGGTTCTTGGCTTTAAGAACTTTAGCTTTGAAAAAGTAAAAATCGAGGGAAGATTCGAAGTGATCTCAGAGAATCCACTCATTATAATTGACGGTTCCCACAACTTCGACTCGGTAAGAAAGTTTCTCAGTTCTACCTTGGAAATAGTGGGAAAGGATTGTATCTTCATTTTTGGGATCAATAGAGACAAAGAATATGAGAAAATTGTACGGGAGATAATAAGAGTGGATCCAGATTATGTCATTGTTACAAACTCTCAAAGCCCAAGGGCACTCCAAAGTGAAGAGCTTCTTGAGGTATTTTTAAAAAACGGCATACAAAGGGAAAAAATTGAAAGTGCAAAAAGTGTACAGCAAGCCCTTGAAATTGCAATGAAAAGAGGTAAAACAATCCTCGTTTTTGGTTCCTTTTATCTCTCAGGGGAAGTAAAATCAATAGTGCAGTCCGTAAGTTTCTAAAAGTCAATAACTTATAATAAACTTGACAAATTTGATAATTCCCGTTATAATTGCCACACGGGAGGTGTTATGAGATTTCTTTTGTCCACACTAATAGTAGCCGGCATCCTTTTTGCGGGAAAGCCGGCAGAAGTAAAAAAGGAGGAAATTACTCTCTTCAGCGAAGCTGGGAGAGGCAGTGTCATAGTTCGTCCACGAGCCGAGTTTTCTGGGAAACAACCAACGGACACCTTATACTACTATCTCTCAGTAAATTACACTGCCATAGGATTAACTAACGGTGGAACTTATGAAGCTGCAATAAGACTAACTCCAACAGAGCTCGGCCCCTACAACAACTGGAAGTTAATAAAAGTGAGATTTTACCACCACCAGGGTAGCCACAATGGTCAAGTTAAGATCTACGATCAGGGTACATCCTCTGCTCCTGGCAGTCTTATCACAACCCAGGCCTATTCTGCACCCATTGCGGGGTGGATAGAAATCCCTCTTACCACTCCTGTAACAATAAACAATACAAGAGACCTTTGGGTATCCGTTGAGATAACCCATGCAGCGGGAGAGTATCCCATTTCCGTGGACCAAGGTCCGGCAGTAGCAGGCAAAGGAGATTTTGTCTATGTCGCAAGCTCCGGATGGGGGGAATTGAGAAATTATAACCTCGATTACAACTGGAACATAGAGGCAATTGTTCAACTGCCTGGAGACCCTGGTGATCCCTTGCCACCTGAGAATTTAACGGCTTATTCTGATTGCAACATGCCAACAAGCATGAGAATTACCTGGACCGACCCTACAACCCGCGTGAATGGTACACCACTTGACAGCTTCAGAATAAAAATCCTTAGGGTATCAGAAACTAATCCAAACGATACGGTATTTGTCGATACTGTACGAAATGGAATTCAGCAATATGTGGACACGGGACTCACTGATGGTGTCAGATACAAATACATTGTCCAAACCTGGACTTATGATGACTCTTTGAGCGTACCTGCTTCTATAAGTTGGTACGCAGGTGGAGACCCATGGCCAGCGCCTCCAACCCTGAACGCAGTAAATGTAGTTAATGACTCAACAATCGAAATTGTTGGCGTCACTCCAAGAACCCAAAGGGATGGAACACCCTTAGACGACTTGTCGGGGATCAAAGTTTACATAAACAACTCATTCCATCACCTATACCCAATCTCAGACACGGGTGTAACTTTTCGGGACACCGTTGTTGTAACTCCAGGGCGAGTTTCCGTTTACCTTACAGCTGTGGATAATGAAACACCGCCCCATGAATCTGATCCCTCTCAAACCATAACCGTTGTAACCAACGTTCACGCAGGTGGACCTGATGGATTCGGCTATACCTTCAAGGATTCCGATTACCCCACAGGTCCAGATTTCCTTTGGTACGATACTCAGGGGGGACAAGTTATTAGTTTAGGTGACGATGCCTATACAACCATTAACTTACCCTTCGCTTTCCCCTTCTACGACCGTACATTAACGCAGATAAACCTCTGTTCCAATGGATTTTTGTCCACTTCTACTTTGACATCGTACTCAAACAGAGATTTGCCCTATGACACTATCCCTTACTTGATCGCCTTCTTCTGGGACGACCTCAATCCATCCGCCGGAGGCCAGATAAGATACCTTTCTACCCCAGATTACGCCGTAATCCATTTTGAAAATGTGCCACACTACGGCACAACCCAACCTGGTACTTATAATATGCAGGTAATCCTGTATCCCAACGGTGACATCGCAATGAGTTACCTATCAATGGTAGGCACACTAAACTCGTCTACCATTGGTATTCAGGGTAACGGTGGGCAAAACAACTGGTATTTGAAGTACACTTATAATGGTGACCCGACAGTGGTTCATGATTCCCTCACTATTTACTGGAAGCGACCTATAAGCAGCCATGACCTTTCCGCCGGTGCATTTCTAAATATCCCGGATCTTATGCAAATAGAGCAAATTACACCTATGGCAACTATAAGGAACATTGGTGCAAGCCCTGAAAATAATGTAGGTGTCGAACTTTTAATCAAAAAAGGAACTGCACCTATATATGTAGACACTGTAACGATAGCTACCATTGACACCAATGTAATAGATACCCTTACTTTCGAGCTCTTTACACCACCATCCACTGGATTTGACTATCAGGCTGTTCTAAACATCCTTTATACCGACGACGATTCAACTAACAACTCTATTAACAAGAACTTTATAGTTTATACTACCCTTTACGACTTCGAAGAACATAATGGAGACTTTTCCGCTGATGCTGGAACTCAATGGGAGTGGGGAGTCCCAACGTCCGGTCCTGGCTCCGCACACTCTGGTCAGAAATGTTGGGCAACGGTACTATCCGGCGACTACCCTAACAGTGCAAACTGGAGCCTGTATTCACCTTTACTTATAGCAACCCAGGACACCCCTTCTTTTGCCTTCTACCACTGGTACAACTTCGAGGCATATACTACTACTGCTTATGATGGTGGGAACTTAGCGTTATCTGTCAACGGAGGACCTTATACATTGATAACTCCCCGGGGAGGTTACCCTCGAAACAGTGTAGTTGGCCTTGGAAATGAGCCCGGCTATTCCGGCAGTACGGCGGGCTGGGAACTTGCCATTTTTGACCTTCCTCAAGTCCATACTAACGACACCTTCAGGATAAGATTCCGCTTCGGTTCCGACGCCTCCGTAACAAGACCCGGTTGGTATATTGATGACTTCATCTTTGGAGATTTCATATCAAGCGTAACCGAAGGTGAAAACCTGCCACTTTCAGTCTCTATGCCCACGATCTTTAAGGGAGTAATCACATTTGCTATCAATTCTGATAAGAAACAAAAAGTTGAAATCACCCTTTATGATGTGTCTGGAAGGGAACTTGCTACTATCTTCAGGGGCCAGCTTAATCCAGGGAAACACAATATAACCTACAATGGAGGACTTGCAGGCGGCGTTTACTTTGTTAGGATCTCAACGGAAAGATCCAGCGAAATAAAGAAGATAATGGTGACAAGATAACACAAAAATGTCTCCAAAACAAAAAGGCCCCCTTTCGGGGGCCTTTTTGTTTTTAGAAAAATTTCCACTTTACTTGACTGCCTTTAGCACATAGTCGAGGAACATCTCTTCGGGCAAAGCTCCTTCGAAGGAGACCTTCTCGTTAATCACAACCTTGGGAACTCCATAGACTCCATACTTCTGCGCAAGGAATGGAAATTCGATGGATTCAATAACTTCAGACTTTATCATCTCGCTTTCAAAGGCCATCTTATGAGCGGTGATCGCCGCTGTAGGGCAATAAGGACAGGTAGGAGTGATAAAAACCTTGATATGCACAGGTTTTACCAGGGTAGCAAGCTTTGCCCTCGTTTCGGGCTTTAATCCAGAATCCCTTTTAGAAACCATTATTATATCTTCAAGGAGCGTTGAGAACTCGTATCCTGAGGGAATACCGTAGTAGCGAATTCCATAGTCCTCATCTCCCTCTATAATAATAGCAGGAATTTTGTCCTCAATACCGTAACTATTTGCCTCCTCTTTGTTTTCCATATGATTTAAAACCTCCAGCGTGATAAGATCGGAGAGCTCCGCTACCTCTTCCAGAATTTGTCTTGTTTCGCGGCAATAAGTGCACTCAAGGGTCTGGGTGAAATTGATAATCTTGACAGGATGGACCATTTCGGCGAACATCGCCCTTATTTCCTTTTTGTCGGCTTCTGAGAGAAATCCCATAATTTTACCTCCCTAAATTTTTATTTTATGAAAGTTCAAGCATTTTATTTAAAGCCCTTTGGGCTTTTTTAATAATCTCGGGTTCTAAAACCACCTCATACCTCTCGTAAAGGAGAGATTCATAAATTTTTTCCAAGGTGATTTTTTTCATTTGCTGGCAAATTGCAGTTCTTGGCGGTTTATAGAACCTTTTGTCTGGCATTTCACGGACTGCCCTGTCTACAAGACCTTCCTCAGTGAAGAAAACATATTCAGGAGCATTCAAAAGTTTCGCAGTTCTAATCATCCCCTGAGTAGATTCGACATAATCAGCGTTCATCACAACCTCTTCCCTGCACTCGGGATGGGCAATAATCACTGCATTGGGATGCTCATCCTTTGCCTTGAAAAGGTCCTCCTCAGTGAAAGAATCATGAACATAACAATATCCGTCCCAGGGAATAATTTCCTTGTCTTTTACATAAATAGAAACGTAATTAGCCAGGTTTTTATCAGGAACAAAAATAATCTTTTTTGCATCCAGAGCCCGTACAACTTTAACTGCATTGGCACTGGTTACACAAACATCTGCAATGGCCTTAACGTCGGCATTGGTATTTACATAGGCGACGATAGCTGCATCAGGGTGCTGTCTCTTTAACTCAAGCAAACTTTCCACATTAACCATATCTGCCATAGGACATCTGGCAGCCGGCTCCGGAGTTAAAACCTTTTTATCCGGTGATAATATCTTCGCCGTCTCAGCCATAAAGGTTACACCAGCAAACACTATGATGTCTGCTTCGGCCTCCTTTGCCTTCCTCGATAGATCAAGGGAATCGCCTAAAAAGTCGGCAATTTCCTGAATTTCTGGCCTCTGATAATTATGTACCAAAAGAACCGCCTTTTTCTCCTTTTTAAGCCTCAGAATTTCTCTCTTTAATTGTTCCTGATCCATACCTACTCCTTCTTGAACTTCACTTCCCAGCGGTTACCATCGTTCTTGACATATTCTATTTTCGTTTTCATGAACTTAGCAATCTTAAGGATCTCATTGAGCCCCTCAAAATTGTCACCTTCCATAATGAAGGATTCTCCAACGGGAGTTTTTACATAGGCATTTCTAAATTTCACAATATGTTCTGTTACACAACCTTCGCCAATACAGCTGTACCTCGCCTCACTCATTGGAAAAGATCACCTCCACTTCCTTAATATCCCATAACGGTGAGATCCTCTCAATAATCTCTTCTTTCAAGTGTTTTGCAAACTCTTCATCCTCTTTCATATCGAGATATATTTTCGCTACACCGTCCTGAACTTCTACATCTTTCACAGTCTTAGCCCTAATAACATCAATCCCCTTCCGAGGGTCTATAACATGCTTCAGACGGTTTATAACAACCTCTTTCGTCGTTGGAACCTTCTCCTTTAACAGTCCGTGCTGGTGTTCATAATTCTCTATGGCCGTATGGAGCGCATCAACAGCGAGCACCGCACAGTGAATCTTCGTAGGAGGCAAACCGCCCAGTTCCGCATCCGCATCTTTCCATGTAATCTTTTTGGCTTCCTCAAGGGTTTTCCCCTTTGCCAGCTCTGTTACGATAGAAGCTGTAGCAATATTAGAGGCACAACCGTAGGATTTAAACTTGATGTCTACAATCCTTTTGGTCTCGGGATCAACTTTTAAAAAGAGCTGCACCATGTCACCACAGGCAGGAGAGCCTTCCGTTGCCTTTGCATCAGCATCAGGAATCTCTCCCACATTTTTAGGGTGAATAAACAATTCAATCAATTTCTTAGAATATGGTAAACTCATATTAATTTCCTCCCAAAGGGCTAAGTTCCCTCAATTGTTTTATAACTTCTTCTAAAACGGAGACGGTGTAATCCATCTCCTCCTTAGTATTGTACTTGCTTAACGAAAATCTGATTGACCCATGGGCATCTTCATGAGAATGACCCATCGCCATTATTACATATGAAGGTTCGAGTCCCCTTGAAAAACAGGCAGACCCCGAAATAACTGCAACCCCTTTCATATCCATATAGAGGACAACGGATTCACCCTCCACATATTTGAAAGATAAATTGAGATTTGCAGGATGTCTTTTTGTAAAATCTGAAGGGCCAAGTAAAATCACCTCTGGAATCTTTGAAATGATCACCTCATAGAGATAATCCCTCAATTTCCTAACCTTTTCCACATCATCCCAATCAAGGATCTCAATTGCCTTTGCAAAACCTACAATACCAGGGATATTTGGCGTACCACCTCTTAAATTGAATTCTGCATATCCACCATCCATTTGCTTCTCTATAGCGATACCTTTTCTAATGTAAAGAGCCCCAACCCCTTTAGGTCCGTGAATTTTATGGGCAGTAAAGCTGGCAAGATCAACCCCTAAATTTTTCACATTAAAGGGAAGCCATCCTATTCCATATGTAGCATCAGTATGAACGACGGTGTTTGGATTTTTGGAGTTCACAATCTTAACAACTTCCTCAAGGGGTTGAATGGTTCCCACCTCATCGTTAACCATCTGAACAGAAACGAGAATAGTCTCCTTTGATATGGCCTTTTCCAAAGCTTCTAAATTCACAAAACCATACCGGTCAACAGGTACGATATCCACTTTGAAACCCCACTTCTCCAGCTTCCTAACAGAGTCCAGTACCGCTCTTCCTTCAACAGCTGTCGTTACTATGTGCTTCCCATTCTTTGCCATCGCAAAAGCAACACCCTTTATAGCCAGATTGGTAGCCTCAGTTCCACCAGAAGTAAAAACTATCTCCGAAGGCTCTGCGCCGACAAAATCGGCAATCTTTTTTCTTGATTCTTCAACCAATTCCTTCACCCTTTGACCAGGTGTGTGAACAAATTCAGAGGTAGGAAGTGCAATGTCTTCATAAAAGGTCCCCAACATTGCTTCAACTACCCTTTCATCAACCCTTGTACTACTGGCGTTATCCAGATAAACATTCATCTTAGTTTCTCCCCAGTTTCGTTTCCTCAAAAATTTTCATAATTTTTTCCTGCAATTCTTTCCAAAAGGCCTCTGCAGAGCAATACTCTGCAAAAGGGCATTCTTGTTTTACAAATTCAAAGCACCTTGCAAGTTTAACATCTTCTTTTAAAGCCCTCATAACATCATAAAGGGAAATTTCGGATAGATTCTTTTTCAACTTATAACCACCCTCGGCACCTCTCTTTGATTCTAATATGTCAGCTTTCACCAAAGCGGCAAATATCTGTTCTAAGAATTTTAATGGAATATTTTCTTTAAAAGAAATTTGTTTTAAAGTAGCCCCTTCGGTCCCGTAACTACTAAGCCTCATAAGAGCCCGCACAGCGTATCTTGTCTTTTGCGAAATCTTAACCATAATTTCCTATTAGTTTAGTATGAATTATACCGGGGTTTAGGTGAATAGTCAAGTCCCTTCTACTTAGATATAAGAACCCTGAGCAAATTAAGATAAGCTAAAGACGATAGAGTGCTTACAAGGATCAAATTTGCAAACAAATCTACCTCAAAATCGTACTTTTGGGTAAGGGTTATTAATGTAAGGGCCACGGGCATAGCAGAAAGCAATACAGTTATCGACAAAGAGGTGGAGGTAAGCCCAAAAAGGTGGGCGAAAACATAAGTTAAAAAAGGCATTAGCAACATCCTTGGAAGGCTAAGAAGAACCCCCTGCCAGATTTTCTTATAGGTTCTACCATAAAGGAAAAGGCCTAACATAAAAATAGCGATAACTGCTGTGGATTTCCCAATCATGTCAAGGCCTTTATAAATACCCCCTCCTACCTTTAAACCCAAAACATTGGAAAGGAACCCTGCTATTATGGATAGAATAAGAGGGTTGCGTTTAAATCTGTTTATGATAACTTTCAACAACTCTTTTAACTTTAAGCCGGGCACATAGTAAAGTTCAAGAAGGGAAACAACCGTTGAAAGTCCAAAAATTCCTGAAACTGATGCTATTAAAGCCGCAAGCTGCAAAGATTCTCTCTGAGGATAAGCAAAAGTAATATACGGAATGCCAAAGAATGCCGTGCTCCCAAAGGCAGTCGATAGAGCGAGGGTTGTGAATAGTTTTCTATCGAGCTTAAAGAGTCTAACAACAATCCAGTAAACCATTAAAATAATTATTATCGGCAGGGCAACGACGGCAACTACTTTCAATGTTTCCTTGCGAAGAGGTAGATGATTAAGTTCGAGAAAGATAAAGGCCGGGAGTGCTACGTAATATACATAGGCGTTAAATACCCTCTCATCTCCAGCTTTAAAGATCCGAAGATGACGAAAAAGAAAACCAATTGCAATTACCAGAATAATTTGAAGACTAACTGAAAACACGAAAACACCTACTAAAAAAACTTTTTCTAAAAGCCGTTATTCTACTTAGTCTTTTAATTTTCTCTGGGCCAATTCCCTATCGAGCATCAGTAAGCCCTGCTTACTTTCACCAACCATCTCAAGCCTTGCTAAGATCTCTGAAGCGTTGGCCTCCTCCTCTACCTGCTCATTCACAAACCACTGCAACATTGCGAAGGTCGCCCTGTCCTTTTCCTTCTCTGCAAGATCAACCAGCTCATTAATCTTACCTGTGATGTACCTCTCATGTTCCAAGACGGCCTTGAAGGCGTCCACAGGGTCTTTCCATTCGAATTGAGGTTCTTTTATTTGAAATAACTTGACTCTTCCACCCCTCTCGATGATGTAATTGATAAATTTTTTCGCATGTTCTAATTCCTCATGGAACTGCACGTACAACCAGTTGTAAAATCCCATAAGATTTTTATCGGCGAAGTAGGCAGCCATAGAAAGGTAAAGATACGCCGAAAAGAGCTCCTCATTTACCTGCTTATTGAGCGCTTCCTCTATATTTTTGCTTAGCATGTCTTTCCTCCTGTTATGATTTAATTTTAATGCGACGATGAAATAAATTCAAACTTTGTTTTTCGCATCTCTACCTCTACAATTCAGCCATGGCAAATATTAACTATGAATTAGCAAAGGAGCTTCATCAACACGGAAAGCTTGAGGAAGCAAAAAATTATTTCCAAAAAGCCTTGGAAGAAGAGCCGGATTCAGCCACAATTTTAAGGGATTATACCATACTTCTAATAGATCTCGAGGAGTACGTTAATGCTTTAAACCACTTAGAGAAAGCGCTTCAGATCTCTGAAGATCCCTTTTCTCACTATTACAAGGGAATTGCTCTTTACAAAATGGGTAATCTTGAAGAGGCAGAAAAAGAATTACTTAGCGTAAAAGACGCACTAAAGGGCGCAATGAATGTCGATGCGGACCTGGGTGATCTTTATTATGATATGGAAAATTTCGAAAAGGCCATCGAATATTACAAAGAGGCTGTTGAGTTCGATCCCTTTGATCCAATTCTCCTTAACAATCTGGCCTTAAGTTACTTTCAAAATGAGCAAATTGACTTAGCAATCGAAACAATAAAAAAAGCTATCGAGTTAAACCCTTACGAAGCCGAGTATTATGATAATCTTGCAATGATGCTCTATGAAAAGGGAGAAGTGGAAGAGTGTTTAAAGGAACTTTACAAGGCAATTGAAGTAAATCCTTCTTTCTCGCAGGCCCATGCAGACCTCAGTCTAATTTACTACGACCTTGAGAAATACGAAGATGCTGAAGAAGAAATCAAGAAAGCCATCGAGATAGAACCAGATAACGCGGTATATCACGCCATCCTTAGCAACGTATATCTTAAACTGGGTAAATACGAGGAAGCCCAAAGGGAATCACAGACAATCTTAAGGCTAATTAAACCCGATGAGCATCCAGAAAAAGCAAGTTGATGCTCTGATCAAGGAGATCTTAGAAAGAACCCAGGGTGAACGGTTCTTTGAAGTTTCAAGTATAGACAAGCACAAAGGGTATCAGATTATCAAAATCGAGGTTGAGAATACAATACCAATTTTTCAGGATGAAATAAACTCCCTTGAACTATTGACTTCCACTAAAAAGAATTCCCAAAAGTTAAGCCTGCTGGAAGAACTTCATAGAACATCTTACGAAGACCTCGCAATTTTTGATATAGAAACTCGTGGAATTTTTTCTGACGGTCAAATTTTCCTGGCCGGTTTTTACTTCCCAGGAAAAGAAAAGTCAATATCCGTTCAATTTGTAGCCAAAACGCTAAGCAAAGAGAAAAATCTTTTACGATGGGTTATTAACCACTTTAAGAAGTTTAAAGTTATAACCTATAACGGTTCAGTTTTTGACCTTCCCTTTGTTAAAAAGCGATGTGAATTGCACAAATTAGATTTTGTAAATCCCGCCTTCCACCTTGATATTCTGCCCCTGGCAAGATCAATTTGGAAAGAAACTTTCGCATCAAGAAAACTCACAATACTCGAGCGCAATCTAATTGAAATTTATAGAGAGTTTGATGTCCCCTCAAATCTCCTCCCCACCATAATTAAGCTCTACGAAAAAACAGGGGATGAAAAATACCTGAAAATTGTTTCAAGGCACAATCTCTACGACCTCCTGACAACCTTCAAACTCATCTTTGAGATAAGGAAAAGCCTGATGCTTACAAACTGAGCATTAACGTTAGAGACAGTCTATAATTAAAGTATGGAAAATTTCAAGTTTTATAACATGGAGCTGCCTGGGGTAGTCCTTATCGAGCCGAAGGCCTTTGAAGACCACCGAGGGTACTTTATGGAAATTTTCAAGGAAAACATATATTACGATTACTTAGGAGTGCGTTTTGTCCAGGATAACCTTTCCTTTTCCAAAAGGGGTGTTTTACGGGGACTTCATTTTCAGAAAAGGCCCTCCGCTCAGGCAAAACTCGTCATGGTAGTCCATGGTGAAATTTTTGACGTAGCAGTAGATATAAGAAAAGGTTCACCAACCTTTGGCAAATGGGTTGGAGTTATCTTATCAAGCACTAATAAGCTTCAGCTTTTTATCCCTGAGGGCTTTGCCCACGGCTTCTGTGTTCTTAGTGAAACCGCCACGGTGCTTTACAAAACCTCCGCCTTTTACGACAGGGAAAATGAAAGGGGAATAATCTGGAACGATCCCGAAATTGCAATTGACTGGCCTATCAAAGACCCGATTTTGTCAGAAAAAGACAGCAAATTACCCCCACTTGCAGAGGCGGACATAAACTTTTATTATTCCGAAACATGAAATTTGTTATATTTGGCTCAAAAGGTCAGTTGGGAAGGGAACTTGCTAAGAATTTAATGGAAAGGAACTTTGAAGTAGTTGGCTTTTCACACGAGGAAATAGACATCACTGATTACCGAAAAGTCGAAGAAGTTTTAAAAGATTTTAAACCCGATGTAATCATAAATGCTACAGCTTACAACAATGTAGATAAGGCCGAAGAAGAGCCCGAAAAAGCCTTCAAGGTAAATGCCTACGCCGTTAGAAATCTGGCAGAACTCGCTAATAAATACAACTCCATCCTAGTCCACTTCAGTACCGACTATGTTTTCGATGGGGAAAAAGGTGCCCCATATACCACACTTGATCTTCCCAACCCGATAAATACTTATGGGAAAAGCAAACTTCAGGGGGAAATCTTTGTACAGGAAATTGCAAAGAGGTACTTTATCATAAGGGTAAGCTGGGTTTTTGGTTTTGGAAAAACAAATTTCCCCTTGAAATTAATTGATATGGCTGAGAAACAAAAAATAATAAAAGTGGCGACAGACCAAACAAATTCCCCCACATATACCATCGACGCCGCAAAGGGAATAACAGAACTAATCCTCAAAGGCAAATTCGGATTGTACCACCTTACCAACAGTGGATATTGTTCGAGATACGAATGGGCTGAAGAAATATTAAAAGACTGGGGATGGGAAGGTGAATTATTGCCGGCAAAAACCGAAGACTTTCCCTCTCCCGCAAAAAGGCCACTCTTTACCGCCCTCGACTCCTCAAAATTTGTTGAAGAAACGGGTTTTATAATGCCTGATTGGAGAGATGCAGTTAAACGTTTTATCAAAAAACTCCGTGAGAGTAAGAATGTTCCATGACTTTGATGCCTTGAAAATCATTGGAAGGGAAAATTCCCTCTTTGAGGAAGAGGAATCCCAATACAAAGAATTAATTTCAAGGGAAATAGAAGCAACCTCCTTCCTGATAATTGGCGGAGCAGGGAGTATCGGTAGAAGTGTTGTAAAGGAGTTAATAAAACTAAAAGCAAAACAAGTACATGTGGTTGATATCAATGAAAACAACTTAACCGAGCTTATAAGGGAAATAAGAAGTTCGGACATAGATATTAAGTCCGATTTAAAAACCTACGTACTGGATGTGGGTTCACCCGAGTTCTATAACTTTTTTAACAGTAACTCACCCTATGATTTTGTTTTCAATCTTTCCGCATTAAAGCATGTAAGGAGCGAAAAAGACCCTTACACTCTTATGAGAATGATGCGGGTAAATATCCTCAACGTGGAGTTTTTAACTGAGCTTCTACCTCAAAGGGGATCAAAAAGATTTTTTTCTGTATCTACTGATAAGGCAGTAAACCCCGTCAATCTTATGGGAGCATCGAAGAGGGTGATGGAACTTCTGCTTATCTCGAAGATGGACAACCTGCGGGTCTCCTCTGCCCGTTTCGTCAACGTTGCTTTTTCAGAAGGGAGCCTCTTATGGGGATTCCTGAGAAGGATTGAAAAAGATCAACCTATCGCTGTTCCAAAAGGAATCAAAAGATACTTTATTACCCTCGACGAATCTGCCCTTTTTTGTATCCTTACTGCCATTCTCGCCGAGTCAGGCGAAATTTTCACCATGAAATTGGAAAAATTGAGGCCCGTACCCCTTGTTGATATCGCCGTTAGACTATTGGAATTCTACGGATTTGAACCTTTCTTTACTGAAGATGAAAAGGAGGCGAAATCGAAAGTTAGAGAATTAATTAAGGCTAAGAAGTGGCCCATTTATCTATCTCCTCCAGATACCACCGGAGAAAAGGAACTTGAAGAACTTTACTCCGAAAGTGAAAAGGTTGATCACCAGAGGTTCAAAAACCTTTCGGTGGTACTACCCGATAAAAGCTACGCAGATTCCATCTCTCCACAAATAATTCAAGGGCTTAAAAGTCTGATCGAAAGAAAGAACTGGACAAGAGAAGAGATAATAGACCTCTTTAAAACATACCTCCCAGAATTCAACCACTTAGATACGGGAAAATTTCTCGACGATAGAATGTGAATTAAAGAACTCCCAAGTGTTCAAGAAGAATCTTTAAACCTAACAAAATCAATATGACTCCTCCAATGGCCTGAGAGTACTTAATTTTCTTTGCAAACTTTGAAAAACTGGACCCAAGGAAAACCCCTGTAAAGCTAATCAAAGAAGTTAAAGCAAAAACCAGAAAGGCAAAGAGGGCAAGGGTCTTTAACAAAAGAGAAGTAACAAGTCCAATGGCAAAGGCATCAATGCTAACTGCCATAGCAACCCCAACGAGAGTCTTAAAATCTCCGGAAAAACCTTCCGCCTCCTTTTCCTGTTGAAATTCTTCAATGATCATATGAACTCCAATGGCAAGCAACACAAAAAAGGCTACCCAGTGGTCAAAGGAAAAAATCCAGTTTGCTGCAAATCTTCCTCCCAAAAAACCAAAGAGGAAGAAGAGAGCGTGAACAAGGCCAAAGGTGATGCCAATTTGAAGAAACCTTTTATAATTTATTGACTTAAGCAGAAAACCTTCAGTTACCGAAGAGGTAAAGCAATCCAGATTGATAGAAATCACGAGAAGTAGAAAATAGATGATTTCTTTCATTTTGCGATAAGGGTCTCCCGTAGCGAGTCGACCACATACGAAACATCGAATTCTGTTAGATCCCCATGGAAAGGTAAAGACAAAAGGCGTGAGGAAATTTTCTTCGCCACCTTTAAATTAGCGGAATCGAATTCCCTAAAATTTTCACGGTAAAACTTAAGGTCAGTAAGAAGAGGGTAAAATACCTTTGTAGGCACCCCCATCTCCATTAAACGCCTAATAAGTCCATCCCTATCAACTCCCTCTGGTAAAAGAACTGTTAGACTATACCACGATACCTCCGAATCCTTTGGTGCACCGATAAGTCTTATACCCTCGATTTTACTAAGCTCTTTTTCATATAGTTCACGAATCTTTTTCCTCTTGTTTAGAATTTCAGAAATCCTCATCATCTGGCCAAGTCCAATGGCACTGGAAAGCTCGTCCAAATTGTAATTGTAACCTCCAATAATCGCCTGATACTCTACATATTCGGTGGGAACTCCATAGTACCTGAGACTCTCCCCTACTTCGTAGTGTTCTCTACTTTTAAAGGCAATACCACCTCCCTCTCCAACATTAACAGCGCCATACCTTGTAAAACTGAAAACACCGACATCACCTGTGATACCGGTTAAAACCGCTTCCCCTGCAAACTTATACGTACTACCAAAACTCTCCCAGCACACCTCTAAAAGGTCAAGGCCAAATTCTTCTTTGAGTTTCAAAAAAGCTTTAAGATCACATGGAATACCGTAAAGGTGATAGAGAACAATCCCTCTTAAAACCCTCCCTGTAACCTTATTCTTTAAACCAGATTTATCCTTCTCATAGTTGTCCATAATAAATTCCCTGACCTTCTCAGGGTCTAATGTAAAACGGTCCTGTTCAATGTCAACGACCTGAAGACCTATCCCCTCGGCACAAAGTGCGTTCGGCACCCCCACATGAACAAGAGGAGACAAAATAACCTCGTCCCCACGTCCCCAACCTAAAACCTTAATGGCAATGTGCAAGGCCGAAAATCCACTGGACGTTGCAAGGAAATAAGGGGCCTTCAGATACCGGCGTACCTCTTCCTGAAATCTCCAAAGAAAAGGCCCTGCCGTTAAAATCTTTGACTCAAGAACGTTTTCAATCAAATTTTTCTCAAGCTCTGTCACATCGGCCTTGTAAAAGCTAATCCTTTCCATTCTCTAAAACCTCTTTAATAAATTAATCAAGGTGTTTACCTCGTCTTCGGTGTTGTAAAAATGGGGAGAAACCCTTATAAAACCGTTGCGCAAAGATGTTCTAATGCCTTCCCTTTGTAAGGCAAGATGGAGCTCTAATGAAGATAAGTTAGGTAATCTGAAAGTAAAGATTCCCCCACGCCTTTCGGGGTTTTTTGGAGTAATAACATCAGCAAAGGTTAACTCTTCAAAAAGGGTATCTAAAAATCCCTTTATACGCGAAAAAATTTTCTCCACGCCCATATCGAGGATCATCTCCAAGTTACCACTCAAATAAGAAAGTCCCCAATAGTTCTTTGTACCTGTTTCAAAAACCCTCGCATCATTAAAGGGTTCGGGCAAATGGGAAAAATCTGAGAACCCACTCCAGGGACAAGATAGCCATCCGATAAAAGCCTTCGACAATTTATCAAAGGCCTTTTGATCTATGTATAATATCCCAATACCCTGAGGTCCTAAGAGCCACTTTGAAGCCCCTGCAACTAAAAAGTCCACTGAAAATTCCTTAGGATATAGGGGGACAGCTCCCAATCCCTGAATAGCATCTACAAGGACAAAAAAGCCATACTTCTGCTTGAGACTGCTTAGCCTTTCGAGATCAAATCTCTTTCCAGAAAAATAGTCAATCCATTCTACTGCAACCATTCTTGTTTTTGGTCCAATGGCCTCTTCCAGCTTATTTTCACTAACCTCAACGACCTTTATACCATGTCTATTGTACCTGAAGGGGTAAAGGAGAGCAGGGAAATAGCCCACCAAAACAACTTCGTCATCTGGCTCCCATTCAATAGACTCTATTATCAAGTTGATCCCAATGGATGTATTCTGAACAAGGGCTATTTCCGAGGATTCGACTCTTAACAGGTTGGCCACATACTTCCTTGTGGTTTCCGATATTTCTTGAAGCAAATCCCATCCCACTTCACCTTCTTCTCTTAGCACTTCGAGGTAACGTTCCGTCTTGCCAAGAGAATAAGTATTCAAAGGAGTGGTACTGGCGTGATTAAAATAGATATACTTCTGCGTTATAGGAAAATATGACCTGTATTCCTCAAATTTTTTCAAACATTAAAACAATGCACCCGGGGGGACTCGAACCCCCAGCCTTTGGCTCCGGAGGCCAACGCTCTATCCAGTTGAGCTACGGGCGCGCTACAAGAATACATGATCTAACCTCAATATCTTACCATTCTCTACTTCCATAACTCCATAGGACCTTCTCGGCGCGAAGATAGTATCCGTCGGTGAGCCAGGGTTAAAAAGAACTAAACCCTTCTCCTCCTTCTTTAGAGGCCTGTGAGAATGTCCAAACACTATCAAATTCAAATCTTTATCATCTTGAAATTTCTCCAGCACCTTCTTCTCAATGCCCCAGGGCGCACCTATTCCATGATAAAGGCCAACTTTTAGTCCCTCAATTGCAAAAACAAGTTTTTCAGGAAGTAGAGAAAAAAGGTCGTCGTCATCCATGTTTCCCCTAACGGCGTAAATAGGCTTTTTCAAAAGCTGGAGATCTTGATAAAAATTATAGGAAGTAAAATCCCCTGCGTGTATTATTGCATCACAGCTCGAAATTTCAGCCTTTATCTCCTTTGGCAGTTCTTTCGCCCTATGGGGAATGTGGGTATCCGATAGGATAACAATCCTCATTATTTCTTTTTATGCCTGTCTCTTTTTCTTCTCTTTTTTAGTTTGTGCTTTTTAATCTTTTTTCTCTTTCTTTTCCTTCCGCAAGGCATTACTCTTCCTCCTTCAACCCTTTAACAAGTTTTGATGGTTTAAAAGTCACAACCTTTCTTGCAGGGATTTTGATAACCTCTTTAGTTTTGGGATTCCTTCCAACCCTGCTTTTCCTTTGTTTTACCTCAAAAACCCCAAAACCTCTCAACTCAACTCTCTCGCCCCTGAAAAATGCTTTTTTAACGGTGTCAAGGAATAGATTCACCACGAGCTGAATATCCTTCTTTGGTAAACCTGTCTGCTGGTAAATTTCATCTACTATATCCTGCTTCCTCATTGAAACCTCCTGATTTTAATGGCAATATTATAAACAATAGCGCTTAGACAATCAATTTAAGCCTTTTTGACGCTCCCTTCCTTGTAAAAAGGAAGTTTTACAATCTCGGCAGGGACTTTCTTCCCTCTAATTTCAACAAATATTTGAGTTCCTGCCTTTGAGTAGTCCTTCATGACATAGCCCATACCAATGGGTACATTCAAGGACGGAGATATATTGCCACTGGTCACAACCCCGATTTCATTACCCGCTTCATCAAAAATCTTATAGCCGTGTCTTGGGATATTGCCACTTTCTTTAACCACGAATCCGACTCTCTTCCTGGAAACGCCTTTTTGATCAATCTCGACAAGTGCCTCTTTCCCAATAAAATCAGGCTTTTCGAGTTTTGTAATCCACTTAAGTCCTGCTTCTATCAAATTGGTTGTTTCATCAATATCGTTTCCATAAAGGCAATATCCCATTTCCAGCCTCAATGAGTCCCTCGCACCAAGGCCGGCAGGTTTAACTTCTGGAAACTCCAGAAGTTTTCTAAAAATCTCCACTATGTGTTTATTATCAGTATAAATTTCAAAGCCATCCTCGCCTGTGTAACCAGTTCTCGATACCAGTGCTTCTTTCCCCAGAATATTAATCCGTGCAGACCAGTAATACTTGATTTGTGATAGGTCCCCATCAACGATCCTCTGCAAAACCTCTTCAGCCTTGGGCCCCTGAAAGGCAACTTCACCAATCTCATAAGACATATTTATAATCTCAACGTTTCCCCTTTTGTGATTTAAAATCCAGTTAAAATCTTTTTCAATGTTGGAAGCATTTACCACTAACATAAAATAGTCTTCCAGTCTATACACTAAAAGGTCATCTACAATTGTCCCTTTCTCGGTAGGAAGGGCCGAATATTGAGCTTCCATAATCTCAAGCTTCGAAGGGTCATTGGACGTGATATAAGATACAAACTCGAGGGCATCAGGACCTTTGATAATGATTTCTCCCATATGAGAGACATCGAAGATACCGACACTCTTTCTTACCCACCTATGTTCCTCAATAATGGAGGAGTATTGCAAGGGCATCTCAAAACCACCGAAAGGCACAATCTTTGCGCCCAGTTTTACGTGTTCATCAAAAAGTGGTGTTCTACGAAGCATATAGCCTCCTTTTTGTTGCAAAATTATAAATTCCACAATGAATTTAATCAAATGTTGATTTTTCCTGAAGGGAGTGTTATATTTTATGTAAACACATGCTCAAGAGGTTAAAAGTTGAGGAGTCTTCCTATTCGCAAGTCTTATCAGAGCTCATAGAGTTCGTTTTTCAACTCCTCTCAGAGGTCTTCCAGGATTTTAAATACGGCGTCGTTTTAACCAAGCCAACAGGAAAGCCCATTCAAATAATTTCAAAGGGAATAAACGAGGCAGAATTAAATGGACTCATACAACAGTTGGAACTTTCCGCCACTCCAAAGGACTCTCCCTTCAAGATCAACGGATTTAAAATTTACCCATTAAAAGGAAAACTGGGCTCTTATGGTTACATCTTTGTTGCAGAAGGCGCTGGATCCGAATCTGCCTATTTGGAAAGGGCTTCAGAAACCTTTTCCAAAATCACGGAACTCTTAAGCCTTCTCGATTACCATTTTGTGGATCCAGGAACGGGGCTTCCAGGGAAAAAATATCTCCTCGACCGCATTGATGAGCAGATTCAGAGGAAAATAAGGTACAAGGAAGACTTTTCATTAATAATCATAAAGTTAGATAACTTCGAGGAACTTTCGAGAAACCTGCCTGAGGAATCCTTCGATGCTCTCATCAGAGATATTGCACGTTTTATCACAAGAATGAAAAAAAAAAGTGACATCCTATGCAGATTTGACTTAGACAAGCTTGCAATCTTGATGCCGCACACAACATCTGAAGGTACAAAAACCTTCATAGAAAGGTTAAGCTCTGCACTAAATTTTGAATCCTTTCATATAAACCACACTGCTGTAAAATGCAAATTTTCTCTTGGATACATCAATTCAGAAGACTTACACACTTTAGAGCACGACGAATTCGTCCTAAATGCTCTACTACAACTAACTACTAAAGGCAAAAAGGCACAATCTCAGGAAAACCTTTTCACCGTTGAGATTATCGGGAACTCCAGCAAGATGGCAAAAATAAAGGAGGAGATCCTAATTGCCTCCCAAACTGATAT
Organism: candidate division WOR-3 bacterium; assembly: GCA_039803545.1. Classification (NCBI taxonomy): domain Bacteria; kingdom Pseudomonadati; phylum Caldifarciminota; species Caldifarciminota bacterium. The sequence goes on from JBDRYS010000001.1 coordinate 723,627, forward strand.
GACCGTTCTTATACTGGGGGAAACTGGCACGGGTAAGGAGCTTGTTGCAAGAAAAATCCATGAATTGAGTGCGAGGAGGGATAAACCCTTCGTAATAATTGATTGTGCTTCAATACCCGAAACCCTCTTAGAGTCTGAACTTTTCGGACACGAAAAGGGAGCCTTTACGGGAGCGACCTCAAGAAAAATTGGGCTCTTTGAATCCGCAGCCGGTGGCACTGTGTTCCTTGATGAAATTGAAGCCACATCGCCAGGTATGCAGGCAAAATTACTAAGGGCCATCGAAGAAAAGACTATAAGAAGAGTGGGGGGTACAGAGCTCATACCCATCGATGTAAGGATAATTTCAGCATCAAATGTCGATCTTGAAGAGGAAGTTAAAAAGGGAAACTTTAGAAAAGACCTCTATTACAGAATCTCTGGAATGGTGATAAAGTTACCACCCCTCAGAGAAAGGAAAGAGGATATTCCTGAACTGGTGAACTACTTTATCAAAAAATACTCCATTGAAGAAGGCAAAATTATAAAAGGGGTCACACCTGCTGTCTACGAACTTCTAAAATCCTACGACTGGCCTGGAAATGTGAGGGAGCTGGAAAAGGAAGTTGAGCGAATGATCGCCTTTACGGAGGACGGTGGATATATTACCGTTGACAAACTGTCCCCCAAAATTACAGCCATGGAATCCCATGTCTTCTCCCTCGACGAGCTCGTGGAAAACTATGAGAAAAACATTCTGATCGATGCCCTTCTCAGCTGTGATTGGAATGAGACGAAGGCGGCAAAGATGCTGGGGATTTCAAGAACCAGCCTCATTGCAAAGATGAGAAAGTACAACATTAAAAAGAGGGAAAATGGAACCTGGAATTAATAGGTTAAGGAAGGCATTCACTCTGCTGGAATTGGCCATAGTGTTAATACTTATTGGCATTCTTATCGGAATTGTTGTGAGGGGTATGCAAACAAATTACACTGCTAAGGTCAACGCGACTGTTGAATCTTATAGAGTTAATCTCTACGCCGTTGAAAACTATTTTAATACTTACAGAAAATACCCGGGTGATAATAATAGCGACGGTAAGATCGAAAGTGATGCGATACCTGTTTTGCGAGCCAGCGGCTTTGATGTGAAAACTACCAATCCCTTTGGCGGCACCTTTACCATTTTATGGAGAAACTTCGTGAGTGACAGCGGGAACTACATTTATTCCGATAGAATTCCCCTTAGTGCCGATTCTCTGATTGATGCTAAAATCGATGATGGGGACCTGGATGCAGGAAGATACAGGAGAATCTCCAATGTCTCCTACCTCAAATTTTAAAAAAGGCTTCAGCCTTATCGAACTCTCCGTCGCCTTAGTAGTAATGGGACTCCTTACCGCCGTTGCCATCCCAATAACTCTAAGTGTAACGAGAAATCAAAAGATAAGGCAAGCAGAAAGTGAACTCGAAAACATTAGAGGGTTAATAATCTCCTCTTACAATGTTAACGGTAAACTCCCATCCCATGACGCAACGTATACCCTTCCCACAGCAAAGCTCGGTATTCCCGACCAATACAAGAATGATCCTATAAAAGGTATCCCTTACCTCTATTATGCGGACACCGTATCAGGGTCTAACGATACAATTTATGTCGATGGCATCCCCCTTGGAGGCCTTTCGGCAGTGATTATTAGCGCTGGACCAAATGGAAAATTCGATGGTGAAAATGCGACGCCGGGAGATCGAAGATTTGCATCCACAGGAACAGGGGACTTTGATGATGTTTTATATTATGTGTGCGAGTTGGACTTAGCCCCCTCCACAACTAATACCTCAACCAATATCTGCAATAACTATACTCTTATTGTGCGAAACAAAAACCAGAGGTCTAAAATAACTGAATATGGCCGAGTGCTTTCAACAACTACAACCAACTTTTCAGTAGCCTATCTTTCAAGTTACACTCTCACCGGTATCTCGCCTGTGGCTTGTATTCAACTTTCACCCGATAATACATATCAGCAAAATAGAACTTACTGGTTTAATATAGCGACTTACAATGAGGGCTCCGACTGTACAGTTGAGGTGGTGATTTACACTGACCAATATAATGTTGCGGGCAGTGACCCACCCGCTATAACGAGGGATCTATACAGATGAAACGCGGATTTACTTTAATAGAAATTTCCATCGCCCTGATTCTTTTAGGCATAATAGCCGGTATTTCCATACCCCTCTTAACACAGACAAGGAGATCAAAGGGCATCGAAGAAACCCAACAGGAACTTCAAACCTACAAAAAGCGTATAATAACCTATTACAAAACCTACGGTAAACTTCCTTCCCACACCACTAATTACAGACTACCATCTTCTCTTTTACAAATCCCGACAAAATTCTTAAACGATCCAATCAATGGGATACCATATTTTTACTTTGCTGATACAACCAATACCTCCGATTCAATTTATATAGACGGCATCCCTATCGGCAGTATTGGAGCGGTTATAATTTCGGCAGGACCAAACGGTAAATTTGACGGTCAGAATTCTGACATATCAAGTCCAGATAGGTATTTTCAGAGCAAAGGCACGGGGGATTTTGATGACATCTTAATAGCAATCTCTCAAGCAGAACTTATCACCAGTGGAACATCTACCTGTCCAAATTACCTCGTAATTGTAAGAAACACCAGCGGTTCAACCATTTACGCTTTCCCAACTCAACTACAAACAGGTTATACAACCATTAATAACAACTCCAGTGCGATCTTTGGAAATGTGAAACCAAATGAAGTAATTCTTCTTTCGATATCTTCAAACTTTCCCCCTCATCAGACCAACGCCTTTGTGCCGATAATCCTTGACTGGAATGGTAACTGCATTGTGGACGTGAGAATTACAACAAGAAACAATGATGTGCCGATCTACACCCTCGATAACAATTAATTAATTTGAAAAAATTTCGCAGATGTCAAATTACCTTATACTCCCTATGGTCTGGTAAATAGGCAAAAGGACCGAGACAAAAATCAATGCGGCGAATACGCCGATGAAAATAATTAAAACTGGCTCCAAAATGGCCTGTAATCTCTCAACGGTGCGGGTCAGTTCAGATTCATAATAGAAAGAGAGGCTGTTAAGCTGCTTAGGTAAAGTCCCCGTTTCCTCACCAATGGAAACCATCGAACAGAAAAGGGGCGGAAAACCCAGATTCCTCACCGCCTCCCCGAGCCTCTGTCCCGAAGTCACGAGAGTTTTTAATCTCTCGATCAGATTGACAAGGTATAAATTCCCTGTACTGAAGGTCAAAAGCTCAAGGGCGGTGCTCATATCGATTCCAGCCTCCAACATTAAGGCAAGGAAGGTCGTAAAATGGGCATAAAAGGATTTAACAAGTACATCCGACAGAATGCCCAACTTTTCCACCAAAACCTTCTCAATGATTACTCTGGTAGATTTTTGCTGATACATTAAAATCAAAGCCCCTATAACTACAATCAAGAGGATCACAAAAAGGAAAACAAATTTTTTAAGAAACCCTACAACGGTGATTACGAAAACCGTTATAAAAGGCAGGCTGGTTCCAAGACCCTTAACCAGATCAATCACCCTCGGTAACACATAAAAGAGGTAAAAAATAGCCGCGATAGATATCGTAGTAACAGCAAAGGCTGGATAAATTAAGGCTTTGATGGTCTTATCCTTCTGCTCCTCCTCCCTCTGCATAACATTCACAATCCTTTCTAAGGTCTTGGGAAGAGTTCCGCTCTCCTCACCTACTTTCAAAGCCCCAAGGTAGTAAGGCGGAAAAACTGTTTTAAAACGAGAGAATGCCTCATAGAGAGAACTTCCTTGAAGAAGGGCAAGACGTATCTCTTCAATAACCTTTTTCAAGTCTTTGCTCACCGCTTCATCCCTTAAACTTTCCAGTCCCACCGTAATTGGAACGCCAGAACTTATAATAGAATGGAGTTGCATTGTGAATAAAATTAATTCCTTCCGCTTTACCCTGTACCTTGGCTTAAAGGAAAATATTGTAGACTTTCTCACTTGTAAAGGGGTTAGTCCTTGCTCCTTCAAGATTTTTACGGCGACCACTTCATTCTCAGCCTCGATATAACCTTTTACCTTTTCACCCCTTGCGTTTAATCCAATGTAAACGAACTCCATATCAACCTATGACTCTCAAAACCTCACTTAGATTGGTAATCCCCTCTTTTACCTTTTTTATTCCGTCCTCCAACATCGTTTCATATTTGACAACAGTCTCAATCTCATGAAGGGGAGCACCTCTCTGGATTAGTTCCCTTACCTCTTCTGTTATTTCAAGAATCTCAAAAATTCCCGTTCTGCCACGATAGCCAGTGTGGAAGCAGTGGGAGCAGCCCCTACCAACGTATTCCTTCTCATCCTTAGCAAAGTACTTTTCGAGACCAAATTTTTTAACTAAATTAATATCCACAGGCTGAGCCACCTTGCAGTTTTCACACACCCTCCTCACCAACCTCTGCCCGATGATAGCAATGAGCCCCACTGACATTATGTATGGATCAACACCAAGATTTAAAAGTCTCGGAATAGCCTGAATCGCCGTATTGGCATGAATAGTTGTTAAGACCAAATGCCCGGTAAGGGACGCCTGGAAGGCCAATTCAGCCGTCTCTCGGTCCCTCATTTCACCTACCAGAATAACATCAGGGTCGTGCCTTAAAATACTCCTTAGGGCGTTGGCAAAGGTAAATCCCGCCTTTTCATTGACCTGGGACTGTTTTATCAGCGATAACCTGTACTCTATAGGATCCTCTATGGTCATAATGTTCTTTTCAAGGGAATTTAGCTCTAACAAAATGGAATTCAAAGTCGTAGTTTTACCTGATCCCGTTGGTCCACATACCACAATAATCCCAAAGGACTTTTGGATCAAATTTCTTATTCTCACGAGTTTTTCCTGGGAAAGGCCCAGTTTCTCAAGCCCCAGTATAATATTTGTCCTCTCGAGAATCCTCAAAACCACACTTTCCCCATAAGGCGTTGGATAGGTAGATACCCTTATGTTTATATTTTTCATACCCAACTGGAAGTTAAACCCCCCATCCTGTGGAACCCTCTGCTCGCCAATATCGAGGTTAGACATAATTTTAATCCTGGTGACAATGGAGGGATGGAGTCTCCTTGGAATGGTGTAAATGGGATGCAATACCCCATCAACACGGTACCTTATCCTGGAAACCTTATCCGATGGCTCAATGTGGATATCTGTAGCATCCAACTGGATTCCTTTTAAAACGATCAGATTGACAATATTTGCAATGGGAGCCACTTCTGCGCCAAGTTGTTGGATCCTGATAGCCTCTCTTATATTGGCTTCAAAGTCTTCATCGGAACTAACATGGAGACCGTAAATATTTTCAATAGTTCTCAAAATCTGCTCTTCCCTTGCCACTTTTACTATGACTCTAAGTCCAGTGATTTGCTCAATAGTGTCAATAGCCTTGAAATTAAAGGGATCCTGGATGGCTACGACAATTGATTTACCATCGGTAGTTATCGGGACAACCTTATTTTCTCTTGCAACATTATAAGGAACGAGCTTAATTACCGCTGGATTAATTATCACCTCTTCCAGATTTATAAATTCAACGCCAGCCTGGTGGGCAATAGCATAAGAAATTTCCTCTTCTGTAACAAGGCCGAGCCTCAAAAGTATCTCCCCCAGTTTTTCCCCTGTCCGAGTTTGTTCCTCTAAAGCAAGCTTAAGCTCTGTCTCGGTAATAAAACCCATGTTGAGCAATATTTCCCCGAGTTTTAAGGTGTACTTTTTACTTTCCACCTGCAAGGTAATCTACCCTCCTCTTTATATTAAAATACAAATCCCCTGTATCTGCAACATTAAGATAAGCCCTGTAATACTTTATAGCACTATCCTTAAGGCCCAGGTTGTCGTAAAGAGAGCCCGTTTTTGCAAGGAGAATAGGATCAAAATTTCCTGCAAAATATGATCTTCTGTAATAATAGGCTGATACGACCCCATTTTTTTGTTCAAAATACTTCGCAAGTTCAAGCAGTAGATCTGCATCGAGTTTCCCCGCTTCATCCGCTTTATGAGCTATTTCATTAACAACCCGGTAATCATCAAGGGTCATAAAGATCCCGAGGACTCTCTTAAAATCTTCAAAGGATAAGGAATCGGGGTTATTAAGGGCAAGTTCTTTCAGGAGTTCTGTATTACCAGTGTTGAGAGCTCTATTAAAGCTTTCACGGAAGTTTATAAGATTAGTCTGAGCTGAGTCCACAGCACTAACAAATTGATTTGATGTTAAAGAATCGTTCTCTAAGGATTGATTTTTTGAATCTTCTGCCCTGTGTAACATCACAAAAGCAGCGATACCCGTTTTTAAGTTTCTCATTTTCTTAAACACTCCAGTATCGAGCAGAAACACAAGGGCTATGACAACTAAAAATAAAAGACCAAGAATCACAGGCCACCAAAAGACCCTCCTTTTTCTTTCTTCTCGAGCCTCAACCTTTTTAAACTCAACCTTACTCGGGCTTTTCTTGGCCTTTTCTAAGGCTTCATGGATGAGGCTCATTAGCCTTCCCCCATCAAACTCTCAATTGCCCTTTTGATGTGTCTCGGACGGATTATCTTGTTCTCGTCAACGAATGCAGCAAGCATAGCTCGTTCCATTAGCGCATTGATTAGCCTTGGAATCCCCTTTGAGAAATTGTAAACTTCTCCTACAATAAAATTATCAAAGATTCTCCCCGCCCCAGCCCTTTCAAAACGCACTACCAGGTAAGGTTCTATTTCGTCAATATCCAACGGCCTTAGTTTCACCCTCACCCAAATTCTCTGATTTAGCTGTCTCAACTCATACCGTTCCAATTTCTTCTCAAGTTCAGGTTGTCCAACGAGAATGATGTCGATGAGTTTTGAATCCTCTGTTTCAAAATTGGAAATAAGCCTTAGCGATTCCATAGTATCAAGGGGTAGGTCCTGGGCCTCGTCAATAAAAACAACGACTCTTTCCCCCTCCCGAGCTTTCTTCAAAGTAAAATCGTAAAGCAGATTCGTCAACACGCTGATTTCTTTAACTTTTGAAGCCTCTTTCACGCCAAAATCTGACAAAATTAATTTAAAAAGGTCCTTAGGCTTAACAAGAGGATTCAAAACCAAGGCTGAAGACATCTTAAAAGGTGAAGTTTTTAAAAAGTACCTTAAAAGCTGGGTTTTTCCAGTGCCTACTTCTCCCGTGATCAATGCAAAGCCCAACCTCCTACTTATCACGTAGTAGAGGGCAGAATATCCTTCCTGAAAGGACTTAGATTCATAGTGAAAATCTAAATTTGGGGTATTGGTAAAAGGATTAACCTTAAGGCCGAAAAACTCTAAAATGGCCTCGTTTAAATAAATCAGTTCTTGTGATTTCATTCAATTTGAGGGGTAATAAAAATGACCAGTTCAGTCCGCTCTTTAAACTTCTCCTGACTCTTGAAGAGGTGACCAATAATGGGAATCTTTGAGATAATCGGAATTCCCCTCTCCACTGTATTTTCTTTATTGGAGATTAAACCACCAAGGATAATGGTCTCACCCGACTTAACTTTTAGCATCGTATGGGCTTCCCTAATATCAACGGAAGGTGCTTCAAGTAACTGTCCCTGCCACTGGTAAGATTCCCACTTAGAAACATCGGCAAGAATAGGCGTAATCTCCATGGTAACAGAACTATCAGAGCTTACGAAAGGCGTAACTGAGAATAGAAGCCCCTTTAGAATGCTTTTCTGGACAGGATAAACTACGGGTGTACCGACCTGGGCACCTGCTGCCTGAGCGGTAAGTTCCCAGTAAGTAAGCAGACGACCCACTGAAAGTAACGCATTTTCGCCATTCATAAGCAACAAGGAAGGCTGGGATAGAAGGTTTACTTTACCGTAAGTGGACAAAAAGTTGAGCAGTGTTGTAAACCCACCTCCTGCTAAGTTAACACTGAAAACCTTTTGAGTTAAAGCAGTATTCTGATCAAGCTTCAGATTAAAATTAGTGGAATTTGCGGAAAAGTTCTTCATAAAGCTCCAGTCAATCCCGTAGGAGTCTGTATTGTCCAAGGAAACTTCAACAATTTTCACCTCAATCCGAACCTTCCTATCCTTGGACTCCCGTACCTTATTTATATAATACTTAACCCTCTTTAGGGCAGAGGCACTATCAGAAACCAAGAGTACCCCGGAGCTCCTATTTAAAGAAAACTTTCCAGCAGGAGATAAAAGGGCTTTAACATCGTTTTCTATAGCGCTGTAAAGGTCAGCCTGGCCACTGCTAAACTCACTACTAACTTTTGCACTACCCGACAAATCACTCGCAGGTATCACGCTACCACCGATGCTTATAGAAGATTTATTCGATCTTGCAGGGAAATCAATCTCAAAGGTCCAGGTGTCATAATTTTTCAAAAGAATTTTATTACCTTCAATTCTGTAGACAAGGTCGTAATTAGCCTCTAAAAAATCCAAAAGCTCTTTAATTGTTGCATCCTTGAAATTCAAGTTGGCAACAACCAAATTTGAAATACCGGGGTCTATATAGTAACTCAGATTCGACTCTTCCGAAATTAGTTCCATTATGGATGCAATAGGAATGGATTTACCCTGGATACTGATCCTCTTTGATAAGGATGTCTTGACCTCGTCCACCTCCACCCTCGGAATCGAAGGCTCCTCAGCAAAAATGGGTTTAAAGGAAACAAACATCAAAACTGCAATCAAAATTAGTCTCTTCATATTACTCTCCTGACTTTATTTTCAATATTTTACCTGAAGGATCCCTTAGAGTAACATATCCAGACTCGACCTTTAACACCGTGTACCCACTAAAACTCCCGCCTTCACTAATCCAGCGTTTTTCTGCACCATTATCAAGAAGTGCCCTAAAGCTTCCTCCACCCTCCGAAACAGCAAGTACCTTTACTCCTCCTATACTTGAGACCGAATATCCTCTTTCCTTTCTCAAGCTATCAATCTGGGCCTCCAACCTCAGCTTCTCAAGTTCCAATTTAAGTAATTCAATTTCGGTATTTCTCAATTCCATCTGTTCCTGCAACTTAGTGGCTTCAAGAACCTTAGAGGTGAAAGGGTCGTATAGGGAAGATGCTTTTTCAAAAGTGTAAGGTTTTGTTTGAATCTGTTCCTTTTTAGAGGTCTCAACAGGGACTGTGACCTGTACCTGAGGAACCGGCGGCACAGGCCTCCGAAGCGTTGGAATGAAAAGGGTAATAATTAAAACTACCCCAATCACAAAAGCCAATATGAGCAATGCTATTAATAAGCTCTTACCCTTCATCTTTACTCCTCATAGGTTTCAACAAATTGAAAGGTTAATTTTATATACCCCTTTTTTTCACCACCTGTACCAGCCTCAAAATTGTCTATAACTACTGGAAAATTTTTTAAAAATTTTAAAAACTCTAATAAAGCGGGCAGGTTACTATAGTTTTGAATTTCCATATTTACCCTATAAACCTTGAGCAACCCACCTGCCGAAGATAAAACATTCATCCAGTCGAAAAATTGACCACTTTCTACTTTAACTTCCGTATCAAGGCCGTATTGTTTTGCCGAACTCTGAAAATAGTCTTTAAGAAAACTCATCTTTCTGCCGTCGTCGCCTAACTCACGCATATCTATAAACAAAAAGCTCCTACTCGCAGGGAGGCTGAATTGATAAACATAATTCTTATAGGTACTGAACTCCCTGAACTGATTTATAAGTTCATTCTCCATCCTTTCGATCTTTGAACTTTGCTTCTGAACAATCTGATACTCTATATAACCAAGGGTGCCAAAAATAAGCAAGAAAACTATAAGGTAAATCGGTCTTCTTAGCATTCTCAGCTACTCCCCTTAACCATCACGCCTTTAACAAGGTACTCCCTCTTATCCCCCTGGGTTTGGACTTCGTAACGAAGATTTTGAAATGTCCCGTGGGAATTTAAACGATTTATAAAGGATTCGAGCAAGTCTGCTTTCTTAAAATCTGGAACATTTTCAAAATCAAAGGTTAATGAAAAGTTAAGCCCGGTAACTTGTCTCTCCGCTTTGAAATAAGATACCCTCATCCCTCTCTCTAAACTGGCAGATACTGCTTTGAGCAGTTCCTCCAAAGGAACATCTGCTTGACTCAACCCACTGGTTAACATCAACATCCTGTTTTCTCTTATATAGGTGAGATTTTGATAAACCCCTGACCTAAGGTTGTCAAGGGTTCTTGATAGGGTACGTTCGTATCTTAAAAGGCGTCCGTAAGAATAGCCAAAAAGTGCCGAGTAAAAGAGAAAGGAAAGTAGTAGAATCAAATAAATGTAAGGCGAAATTTCCCTATAGCTCACAATAGGCGGAAGTATATTTAAGATAAACTCCTTTGGATTCTTCTGTGAAACGATGTATGGTGCAATATCTCCACCTCGGTAAATAGGGAGTTCTATTTCTTCTGAAACCACGCCAAACCTGCCAAATAAAGTGCCGGCCTTCTTATCTTCCGCAAAATAGTACAATTTTCTTAGTTCAAAGGTTCTATCGTAATTCTGCCTTACATAGTATGTAATTCGTTCTATCTCCTCCCTTAACCTTAAAGTTAAGTCTTCAGGAGTTACCCTTTGAGAGCCAACGGGAATTGTCCGGTAAAGAACCACGGCGCCACCCATTAAAACGGTCATCTTAGTCTTATCTTCGTAAAGTTCCACTATTAAAGCACTCTTGCCCGTGTCAAAGTTATAGTACGAAATAGGATAGGAAACTATAAGCTCAATGAGGTCACGATAGTTCTTTAAATATTCAACAAGTTCATTAAAATAAGACTCTTTAATCCCATTAACCAAAACCAAAGAGGAAATACCCGCCTCATCCTCTTTGACTGCCACCGTTTCAAAGGCAAAGCGCGCCTTCTCGCCCAAAATTGAAATAAGCTCGTAATTCACCGTCTTTTTCAATTCAGAAGACCTCAAATTGGGGAGTCTCAAAAGGTTTAAATAATAAATACCCGGGTCATCTAATAAGACATAAACTTTGTCAACTCCCCTCATCCTTGAGGGGAATTTCGACGCCTTAAATTCTTCTCCACTTAAAAAGAATAACCCTTCTAAAACTCCATCTTCAAAGATATAGAGATCTGCGGAGAAATTCTGTTTTATAAGAAATACTGCAATTTTCATAGATTCAGGGGCCCCTTAAAGGGGCCCCTGAGATAGTAACTATTCAATGACGTAAACCAGAGTAGTATCAGCTGATTGTGTAAACACAGCTCCTTTTGTAGTGTCACCGTCATCGATAAGGTTATCAATATCCGATTTCGCGGCAGGATCCACTAGCTTAACTTTAATAATGTTTCTTAAAGTACCACTAACTGTTAAAGTATCAAGTTTGTAATTCGTTCCATACGGACTGGGTTTTTTGAAAGCAATGCTATACTTAGCTAAGGAATCCCATGCGGCTGCGTCGCTATCTATATAACCATCCCCGGTAGTATCGCCCGGATATATGTTCTTCTTGCTGTAGTACACCATCACAGCAGTGTGGATATTTCTGAGGTCTCCGGCAGTCCTCTTAACCTTCGCACTCGATTGGAGGGTCATGCCCCTCATCACAAGGGCTATGAGGAGCCCTATGACCACCAGCACAATGGCCAGTTCCAGCAGTGTGAAGCCTTTACGCCTCATAATGTTACCTCCTTTTAAAGACAAGCGCTAAAGTTTCCAATATAATGTCAGGGTGTCCGAGGTATAGGCCCTCGACCCCTGAATATAACCTGTGTTATAAATTCCGTCATCATTTTTCTTATCTATTTGTTCAGAAATGTTACCCGGGATCCCGGTTCCCCCCACAAAATTTCCAAATCCATAGGTAGAGCCAAAATTCATACTACCAAATATGTAATTTCCATAAGGGCCTCTTGGCATTCCCTGTACATATCCACCCTTCAACATATGGCTCCAGACGTAAGGGGCCTCTCCCGGATCTACATACCCATTTCCATTACCGCTTACCTCTCCGGGCCACCTTGTTCCAGCAGCTGAATCATCGCCGGGGTACATTCCATATCTATCATAGTAAGAGTAAAAAGCTGCCTGAATCCCCTGAAAATCTCTGGTCAACTTCGAAATCCTTGCATTTTCCACAAGCCCTTGCCCTCTGAGGACTACTACAATGATGAGACCAATTACTATCAAAACTATTGCAAGTTCAACCAATGTAAATCCTTTCCTCATGAAGCCTCCTTTGCTCTCAAAATGTTTTATTTTAATATAATGCCCCCCTTCGGTATTGTCAAGAATTCTGCACTTTCAAATTGCCATTTGACTTGATTTTTCAGAGGATTTACAATCAATCCCCTGGAGGTGAATATGTTAAGCGTTTGGAAAAAAACTAAAGAATTAGAAGGGAAAATTGATGCCTACCTTGATTTTTTCATCGAGGCCTCTCTAAATTTCAAAGAGGGCTTACTTATGTACCTTAAAAATTATTGCGAAAAGTTCGAGGAAAAGGTAAAAAAAGTGGATGAACTTGAAAGTCGTGGAGACTCCTTAAGGAGAGAAATCGAAAATGTGATTTACATGGAGCTTCTAATTCCCGAGTCGAGAGGCGATGTGCTTGGAATTATCGAGAACGCAGATTCTGTCCTAAACTCTATGTCACAGGTGATGATTGAATTTGATATTCAAAGGCCCACAATACCAGAATCTTTGAAAGAATCCTTTGAGCTTTTAATTGAAAATACCGTATTTTCCGTTCAAGAGATGGTCTCTGCAATCCGTATGTATTTTAAAAACATCCAGGAGGTAAGAAACCATATAAAATCAGTCATGCACTTTGAACACGAATGTGATGAAATTGGAAACGAGATAAAAAGAAAAATTTTCGTGGACACCACCATTGAGCCCTGTTGTAAAATCCAATTGTCAAACTTTATCTCAATGGTTCAACAGGTCTCTGACAAGGCCGAAGATGTCTGTGACAGGCTCTCCATTTACGTTATCAAAAGGATAGCATGAACTTCATTCTCTTAGCTGGTGGCCTCATTCTTGGCTGGTCTCTCGGAGCCAACAATACTGCTGATATCTTTGGTACAGCGGTTGGCTCTAAGATGGTTAGGCTTCGCACAGCCCTTGTCGTTGCCTCCCTATCGGTCATTTTAGGTGCCATACTGCAGGGCTCGAATACCACAAAGAGTATAGGGGAACTGGGAAAAATTAATGCAATAGGGGGGGCTTTTACCGTATGTCTCGCCACGGGCCTTACAGTCATATGGATGACAAAGGCAGGATTCTTAGTATCAATTACACAGGCCCTCGTGGGTGGAATAATCGGATGGACGCTATTCGCTGGAGAGATACTTAACGTTAATTCACTGGTACAAATTCTTAAAGCCTGGATTATCTCGCCACTTATAGCCTTCGTCCTTGCCTTTCTACTTTACAAATATTTTCACAGATGGCAGGTTAGAGCAAAAATGAACCTTTTTACGATGGATTATTTGTTCCGGTTAGCCTTCATTATCCTTGGCGCCTTTGCAGCCTTCAGCTTTGGAGCGAACAATATTGCAAATATAGTGGGGGTTTACATCTTCTCGAACCCCTTTAAAAATCTAAACATTGGACCTGTTGAAATCTCTGCCTTTAAAATTTTAATATTTGTTGGATCACTTTCAATCGCTCTTGGAATTCTCACAGGTTCAGAAAGGGTTATAAAAACTGTTGGTGAAAGAATTTTAAAACTCACGCCCTTAGCCGGCCTCGTGGTAGTTTTGACCCAGGCTATTGTCTTACTCCTCTTTTCTTCAGATGTAATAAGGAAACTTTTATTAATACTCCATCTTCCAACCCTTCCCCTTGTCCCTATCTCCAGTTCACAAGTGGTTATTGGTGCAATGATAGGCATAGGTATGGCAAGGGGAGCAGGCAGACTAATAAACTTTGGAGTCCTTAAGGACATTGTTCTCGCATGGATTATAACTCCCATTTCCGCTGGAATTCTCTCTTTCTTTATGCTTTTCTTCACACAGAATGTATTCCAGCTTACCGTTAGGCACCCGATAAGATACAGTCTTGAAAGCTCGGTAATTAAAGAAGTTGGAAAATTGGGAATTGACACATTGCCTCTTAAACCCCTTAAAGGTAAAATCTTTCAAAACACAACCAATGCCAGAAATACCCTCTTAAGTCTTGGAAGTTATGATAAAAACCAGATTTATACGATCCTTGATCATATGAGGATTGATTCCATTGTAGTCGATTCCTCCAAACTCCAGGAAATAAACATAAAGTGGTTTACTTCGGAAGAATTATCAGAAATAAAGAAGTTGCACGGAAAAGTTTACATTCATGCGTGGGAGTTTAGGAACGAGCTGCTGAAAAGTAACATTTTTAGCGAGAAGGTCAAAAATCCAGACGGCGAAAAAGAGTTCAGGAAACAGTATGAACTTCTTGTACTCCTCTTTAGAAAGCCTTACAAATAGTTTGATAAGCCCTGGTTTTTAGCTTATTATTTTAATATGGAGCTTTTGAGCCTTCTTTTCCTTTTCGCTTTCACAGGATATCTTCTATACATTAGCTCAGAAAACAAAATTCTAATCACTGAACGTATCGCTTCTTTAATTTTTTCCTTTGCCTTTTTGTTCTTGTTAATCAGCATAGCCTCTTACTTTCCCGAAGGTGAACTTACAAACTGGGGAGGCAAAATTGGATACATAGTTGGATCGATCCTTGTCACAAAATTGGGTTACTTGCTTTCTGCCCTAATTTCTTTAATCTTCGCCCTTTACGGTTTCTTGGTGTTTATAAACAAGGCAAAAAAGAGCCTCCTTTTAGAACTTTTAGCCCTCTTCGTCATTCTTTTCGCCTTTTCATTATATTTGCCCGTTCCTCTTGCAGGTAGCCTCTCAGTAAGAATCTCTATATTCCTCTTAAATAACCTTGGTATAGCAGGTAAAATTATCGTTTCCCTTCTATTCGTCATCATGTCCTCCTTCATCATCAGTTTTCCTAAACTCATAAGCCGGAAAAAGAAAAGAGAAGAAATAAAGGAAGAAATCGGTAAAGTGCAAGAATCTCCAGAGTCGGAGCAAAAAAAGAAGGAAATTAAAACAAAAACAGCAGCAAAAGTACAAAAGCCCGAAATTAAGGTAGATGAAGAAGAACTAAACCCAAATACCTTAATTAATCTTTTAAAACCTGCCGAACCCTTCGATGCTACAGAATCCAAGCAAGAACTGGAAAAGAATAAGATACTAATCGAGGAGAAACTTCGGGAGTTTAACATAGAGGGAAAAGTCGTAAACTATTATCCGGGCCCCGTCGTTACAAGATACGAATACGAACCTGCTCCCGGTGTAAGGCTTTCAAAAATCTCATCCCTTGCTGATGACATCGCACTAAGGATGAGATCCAATGCAATTAGAATAATAGCACCGTTACCCAATAAGGGGCTCGTGGGTTTTGAAATTCCAAATAAAAATAGAAAAACAGTTTATCTCAGGGCCTTAGTAGAAAGAGATGAATTTTTCCAATTAGATTCTCCTTTGGCCTTTGCCCTTGGAGTCGATACCGCTGGAAATCCTGTATATGCTGACCTTTCAAACATGCCCCACCTCCTCATCGCTGGATCTACAGGAAGTGGAAAGTCGGTATGCATTAACACGATTATTACCAGCATCATTTTCAGAAACAAACCCGAACAGGTTAGGTTTGTGCTGATTGATCCAAAACGTATAGAATTGTCACTTTACGAGGGTATACCCCATCTTCTTTTACCCGTTGTAAAGGACAGGAAATTGGCAGTAGAGGTTCTTAAAAAGGCAGTTAAATGGATGGATTACCGCTATAAATTATTTGCAAAAGAAACGGCGAGGGACATTTCCAGTTACAATGAGAAAATGATTAAATCCGGTGGCGAACCTATTCCTTATCTTGTTATCATAATTGACGAATTTGCCGACCTTATTATCACTACTGGAAGGGAGATTGAAGAACCTCTTGCAAGGCTTGCACAGATGGCAAGGGCAGTGGGAATCCACTTGATTGTGGCTACTCAAAGGCCTTCAGTAGACGTTATTACAGGTATGATAAAGGCAAATTTCCCTGTAAGAATCGCTTTTAAAGTCCCAAGCAAAGTCGACTCAAAAACAATCTTAGATGAGAATGGAGCAGAAAAGCTTCTTGGAAGAGGAGATATGTTATTTATACCTCCAGGGACTTCCGAAAAAGTAAGGCTCCACGGACCTCTCATCACCGAGGAAGAGACCAAAAAAATTTCACGAACCTTAACCCAACACTACCTCACACAAATTATTAAGAGTTACTTTGACCTTGACGCTCTTAAAGCTAAGGAACTTGTAGAAGAACTTATGGATGAGAACCTTTACATGCCTTTTATTAGGATTGACGAACCGGGACTTTCTGAATTGGAGGAAAAGGCGATCGAGTTCCTTTCAGACTATTTGGAATTGGAACCAGAAACAATAAAGGAGAAGCTTTCCGAAATCAGAGACAATTACTATAGGAAAATCCCGGAAATGACAGAAATTCCGATAACAGAAGCAGAAGAAGAAATTAGTGTGGAAGAAGGCGAGTGGGATCCGATGCTTGAAGAAGCCGCCAAAGCAGTCATCCTTGAAGGCAAAGCCTCGGCAACCCTTTTGCAGCGTAGGCTTAAACTGGGGTTTGCGAGGGCTGCAAGAGTAATCGATCAATTGGAACAACTCGGAATTATCGGCCCCCAAGAGGGGACAAAACCCAGAAAGGTTCTTGTGAAGTTCGAAGATCTTGAAAGGATTTTTAAAAATGAAAAGAATTGAGTTAATAAGATAGGAGGTGTGAGCATGTTTACTCAATCTGAAATAATCACTATAGCTATAGCGGTTGAGGAAAGCGGGTTAGAGTTTTACAAAGAGGCAGAAAAGATCGCTCCTAAGGATCTTAAAGAAGTTTTTGAATTTATTGCGAAAGAAGAGATAAAGCACAAGGAACTCTTTGAAGAAATCCTTAGGGGGCTTGAGGGAAAGGAGGAAAGAAGAATAAACGATGAAGATTACGAACAATACGTAAAAGCTATCGGTCACCTCGCCGTATTTAAGAAAAACGAATTAAAGGAAAAAATCGCAGGCCTCAATACCCCAGAAAAAATTATTAGCTTTGCTATAGAAATGGAAATCACCAGCATCAATTACTACACTTTCCTACTGGAAGTAGAACCTGATAAAAATAGACCCTTGCTTAGCCAAATAATTGCAGAGGAAAGAAAACATTTAAAAACGCTCACGGGCATACTTGAAAAACTTCAAAAGTAGAGCTTAAATTTTTCAAAACACAAAATCCTTTGAAGTATTCAGAATCCTCTTTATAATAAAAGCATGCCAAGATATTTAGTTACAAGCGCATTACCTTACGCAAATGGCCCTCTTCACATTGGCCACATAGCGGGGGCTTATCTACCCGCAGATATTTACACGCGATACCTCAAACTAAAAGGCGTAGAAGCCATCCATATCTGTGGAACCGATGAACACGGGGTCGCGATTACTATCAAGGCGGATAAGGAGGGTAAGACCCCTAAGGAAATAGTCGATTACTACCATCAGAACATTAAGGAAAGCTTCGATGGACTTAATATAATCTTCGATAACTTCTCGAGGACCTCTAAACCTTTACACCACAAATTATCTCAGGAATTTTTTCTGAAGATTTACGAAAAGGGATACATTTACAAGAAGGAAATTGAACAACTTTACTGTTTAAATTGCCAGAGATTTTTACCTGATAGATATGTGGAAGGCACATGCCCTTACTGTGGAAACGAAAAGGCCAGGGGTGATCAGTGTGAGCAGTGTGGCAGATGGCTGGAACCAAAGGACTTGATTAATCCAAGATGCACTATCTGTGGTGCAACACCGGTCGTGAAAACTTCCTTCCATTACTATTTCAAGTTAAAAGAATTTGAAAAGCCTTTAAAGGATTGGCTTTCTTCAAAAACCTACTGGAAAGAGAATGTACTGAACCAGGCCCTTTCCTGGGTTAGAGATGGACTTGAGGATAGAGCTATCACCAGAGACCTTTCTTGGGGAGTTCCCGTTCCTCTGGAAGAGGCAAAGGGTAAAGTACTGTACGTGTGGTTTGACGCACCTATTGGATATATCTCCTCAACAATTGAGTGGGCTGAAAAAATTGGAAAACCCGATGAATGGAAGAAATATTGGCTTGACCCTGAAACAAAGATAATCCACTTCATCGGTAAGGACAATATTATCTTCCACACCCTCATATGGCCAGCAATGCTTATGGCCCATGGTGATTACAATTTACCTGACAATGTTCCGGCCAACGAATTCTTGAACTTGATGGGTGCCAAATTATCAACATCCAGAAACTGGGCCATTTGGATCCCAGACCTTTTAAAAGAGTATCCTCCGGACTACATTCGTTACGGGCTCGCCAATGTTATCCCTGAGACAAAGGATTCAGACTTCTCCCTCGAGGAATTCCACACCAGGATTAACAGCGAGCTCGTTAATAACCTCGGAAACTTTGTAAACAGAACCCTCACCTTCATTAAAAATTATTTAGGGAAAATTCCTGCAGGCACTAACGGTTTCAAAGATATGGATTTAGAGGTAATTGGGGAAATTGAAGCACTTCCCGGAAAAATAGGTAGTTACATCGAGAACTTTGAGTTCAGGAAAGCATTAAAAGAAATAATGGCATTCTCTCAAAAGGGAAATCAATATTTCGATTACAAAAGGCCCTGGAGTACAAGAAAAACAGATTATAAAGAGGCGGAAAGAACCCTTTACCTTTGCTCTTCGATGGTGAAAGCGCTCAGTATCGTTATAGAACCATACCTCCCCGATTCAGCAAAAAGGATTAGAAAAATGCTTGGCATCTCAGACATTACCGTAAGTTGGGATGATGCGGGAAATTGGAGGTTTCCGAAAGATATTGAGCCACAGGATGTAGAAATTCTTTACAAGAAGGTTGAGAACAAGCCTTTAGAGATAGGGATTAAAACAGATGCAAAGAAAGAAAAAGAAGAGGAAAAGCCTATGGAATACATAAAATTTGAGGAATTTAAAAAACTGGAGCTAAAAATTGGGGAAATCGTTTCCGTGGAAGACATTCCTGGAGCAGATAAGTTGTACAAACTACAAGTAAATCTTGGAGATAAAGTGGTAGAACTGGTAGCTGGCTTAAAGACATCCTACACAAAGGAAGAACTTTTGCACAAAAAGGTTCCCGTTTTAGTAAATTTAGAACCCAAAACGGTGAGAGGCGTCACTTCCAATGGCATGATACTCGCTTGTGATCTCGATGGAAAACCGGTACTACTTACACCCGATAAAGACGTTCCGCCCGGCTCCATAATAAAATGACGAAAAGTTTTAAAATCCCTCTTGTGTTTCTCCTTTTTAACTCTCTTCTTTTGGCAAAGGATATTTCCGGAAAACTTGAAGAATTAATATCAAAGGGTAAACTTGATCAAGCAGAAAACCTCATCTACCAAGCCCAGGCAGAAGGCGAATTTTCTCCATCAATTCAAATTTACCTCGCAAAGATCTACTTTCTAAGAAAAAATATGAAATCGGCCTATGAAACTTTGATGGGCATTGAACCTCCGGAGGATAGTAAAACCAGGTCAAAACTCGTTCAGCTTCTTTTGGAGTTTGGTGATAGTGCCCTCAATCTGAAATATAAAGATATGGCTATAGACGTCTATTACAAGGCTTACAAAATATCCCCAGATATTCCTTTAGGTCGCAGGTCAAAGCTAATTGCCCAGAAGCTAATGGATGATGACAACTACATTGAGGCTAAAAAATTTTTCGAAAAATATGTTTCGGAAGGCGGAAATTTTGACGAAATCGCCCAGTACTATATTAAGTGTCTCTACCTGCTTGGCCAATGGGAGGAAATTGTTAAGAACTCTGACAAAATAGTAAAATTCAGAGAAGACGCAGAGTTACAATTTATACTTGGGGAAGCTTACTTCAATTTAGCAAAAGACTACATGGAAAAGGAAATGTATGAGAATGCCCTTGAAATGCTCGATAAGTTCATACAGTGGGGCATACCAAAGATATACCTTGACGACGCTTATTATATCAAAGGGCAAATTCTTGAAGATATTGGAAATAAAAAGGAAGCCCTCGAGTGTTATTACAAAGTACTAACATTAGCTCCACCACGATCTATTTACGCAAGAAAAGCAAAGGAAAGGATAAGTGAGTTGGAGAAGAAATAATTTAATAAAAATCCTGCTTTCGATTTTAGTAATTTTCTCAACTTGTGCGAAAAGAAAAGCGGTTAGAGAAAAACCGGAGGAATTGGAAAAATTCGAACTTCCCCAAATTCCTTTTACTTGGCCCACTAAGGAACTTACCATAAGAGTGGGACTTGGAGAATACAATGAAGTCTATTTAATGCTGGAAGATTCCTTTTATGTCTATGAGGGAAATATCCTCAAATACAAAGGCACCAAGTCCCCCTTACAAGTCACTATTACAAAGTCAAAGCCTGCAAGTTTTTATTACTATGTAAGCTATGGCGATTATGAAACTTTAAGCGAAGCTCTCGAAAAAGGAAGGGAAATTGCTGGAAATGGTATAAAAGTAAATGTAAAAGAAATCGGGATGACCTTCAAAACAAAGAAGGGGACCTATTCAACCATCTCCTACCTCGTCTATCAGGGCCCTTTTGATAGCCAGGATGAAGCTCTAAGAAAATCTTCTCCATTGAGAAAAACTATCTTCAAAGAGTTAAAAACCCCACCATCAGGAACGTTAATACTGCGTTTTGGAGACAAATCTTATGAGGCACATGATATAATTAAGATCGTCTCAAAAGCCCCGATGAAAATAATGAACTTTCAGAGGAAAAACCTGTATTACGGCGGATCTGATCGAAAGCCTTTCCTTGCTGGAGGAATCTTAGAAGTACGACCATCAAATTCAGGCAAGATATACGTTATTAACGAACTACCCGTTGAAGATTACGTTGAAGGTGTTTTAAAGGGAGAAGTACCTTTATCTTTCCCTAAGGAAGCCCTGAAAGCTCAAGCAGTGGCCGCAAGAACCAACGCCATTTCTACAATGAAAAAGAAACTCACCCTATTTTCGGAACCTTTTGACGCTACGGCGGACATATTCACCCAAAATTATGAAGGATTCAACAACAATCCATATTTGAAAAGCATAGTATATGAAACACGAGGAGAAGTCATCACATGCGAAAACAAATTAATTTCGGTTTTCTACCACTCAAGTTGCGGTGGGGCATTAGCTTCATCCGAAGAAATTTTTGGTAAAAAACTTCCATACTATAAGGCAAGACGCGATATTTATAACAAGGACAATCCACTTTATCTTTATTCTGATGCCGACGTTAGAAATTTCATAGACTATCCGACTTCTGCCAATTGTAATGAGGGAAACCGATATTTCAGGTGGGAAAGGACAATAAGTTCAACAGAGCTTTCTCTCAACATCAGGAACAAATTTGGAAAATCCTTAGGGAGAATCTTAGATGTAAAAGTCACAAAGAGAGGACCCTCAGGAAGAGCTCAAGTTGTATTTATTGAAGGAGAAAACGGATCAACCTTTATTGAAGGAGACTTTGACATTCGAAGGGCATTAGACACAAATATGTTACCTTCTTCCCTTTTTTATGTTGACAAGGTTGGAGATATCTTCGTTATAAGAGGAGCCGGTTTTGGTCATGGAGTCGGGATGTGTCAGTATGGGGCCGCCGGGCTTGCCTCAAGTGGAAAAAGTTATAAGGAAATTCTAACATTTTATTTTTCTGGTGCACAGGTTGAGAAAATTTATTGAGTATATAAAATCCTCCTGTATAAATGGAGGTTTTTTGGCATCTCCCACCTACAAACCTTACCAAAAAGTATGGCTAAGGGACCACTCTTTCATAACCCTTGCACTGATGGAGTTTGATGTAGATCTCACTAAAGAAGTTAAATGGCTTAAAACTATCCTGGAATTGGAACAAAATAAAATCCGAGTTATCTTAGAAAAAAACAAAAACGATCCCGACTTTCTTGATCAAGAACTCCACCCACGGGCTCGATATTCACCAAACTTTAAAAAATACAACGACCCCTGGTCTGAAAGGCAATATGATGGCATCGCCCTCGCATACGCAACAGTGTTGAAATATGAAGTGTTAAAAAATGAGCAGGTTCTTAAGGAAGAATTAAAATCACTTTACGATGAGTACTTTTTCAAAGTATATGATACGCCATGTGCAGATGCTTGGGAAATGCATGATGAGTACCTTCATGCCTATACCCTGGGTGCCATCTACTACAGCCTCAATGTTAGAAAGGATCAACTAAGAAGATTGCCCGCTAAACACGTTGAATACTCAAATTTTCTGGAACATCTTCATGATGAAATTCTGAAATTCGAGAAAAATGGAGTTATCTTAAAAATGAAAAGAAGTTTTAGAGATGAACCTGCAGGTATTGATGCATCCAACCTTTTGCTATTCACGTTCTTCGACGTAATTAAAGATTTAGACCTTTTAGAAACTTCGTTAAGGGGGATTTACAACGAACTTTCACCGGATGGATTAGGTCTCAGAAGATTTGTTATAAACACCGAAAAAGATGTTTATTTTGGAGGTGGAGTGTGGTTTATACTGAACTACTGGGCTGCAGAGGCCTTTTTGAAGCTGAAAAATAAAAGAATGGCTGTAGAATTAGTGAAATACCGCTATAGATTCCCATTGCCCGAACAAATTATTGACGATAATCTGATTTTTTCGAAAGAAGGGAAAAAATTCTGGATCGAGAAAAGTAAATTAGAAAATGACGGTATACCCGGGCCTGCGGATCCACTAACCTGGAGTAATTCCGAATTCCTCAGGGTGGTTTCTAATGTAATTTTCTAAGTTTTCATTCACCTTCTTGCTAATGGCGAGAGCTACCTTAAGGGCTCTTAACCCATCCTCACCAGTAACAGGAGGCTGCTTGAGCTCACGCAATGAATCGATAAAAGCCCTTAATTCAAGATTAATTGGTTCTACAGTGGTGTCAATCTCAGGAAAATAAGGTAGAATTTCATCGTTATGCCTGCGAAACATTTCAACGGTTTTTTGAAGATAATCGATAGCAATGTAAGAGTTAATCTGGAAAAACCGCGCCTTTCTAATCTTCTTGAAAGAGACCCTGGATGCTGTAAGCGTTGCCATAGCTCCTGACGAAAAAACTAAGCGAGAATTGGCAATATCGATTTTTTCTGTAATAATTGGAGCTCCAACTGCGTCAATGGAGACTGGTTCTTCCTTAAAGAAAAGCAGAACGATATCAATATCATGAATCATTAAATCCAATATTACATCCACATCAACACCCCTCGGATTGAAAATTGAAAGGCGGTGGATTTCAGCAAATAGAGGCCGCTCAATGTATTTCGCAACGGCCGTAAAAGCAGGATTAAACCTTTCTACATGCCCTATTTGTAGGATAAGCCCTTTCTTCTTAGATAGGTCTAAAATTTCTTCGGCCTCCTCATAAGTTTTGGCCATCGGTTTCTCAAGGAAGAGGTGTTTACCCCTTTCAAGGGCCTCTTTCCCCACCTGGTAATGAAATTGAGTTGGAACTACACACACCACTGCGTCAACATTCTGGAGCAAATCATGATATGTAGGAAAAACTTTTACCTTATACCTTTCTCCAATCTCATTGGCTCTCGCGAGATTTACATCAAAAATGCCAGAAAATTCTACGAAAGGTGTATCGAGGGTTATATTTTTCAAATTTCTCACATGAATTTCGCCAAGGTGCCCAACGCCAACAACGCCGATCCTAATCTTCTTCTCGCTCATTCGCTGGTCTCCTCAACACGCCTCTCTTTGAACTGGATATAAAATCGAGAAGATACTTGATATCGTCATTCAATGGCAATTCGCTCTTTATTGTATCAATTGCCGAAGGCAAGGAAAGGCCCTTTCTGCAAAGTATATCAAAGGCCTTCTTTAAAACCGCTATCCTTTCCTTAGAGAAGCCCTTCCGCCTTAGTCCGACAATATTAAGGCCGTAGACCTTTGGTGGGTCCCCCGCTACCATCATAAAGGGAAGAACATCTTGAGAAACCCTTACCCCGCCTCCAACAATTGAGTAACCGCCTATTCTTGCGAATTGATGCACTCCAACAAGTCCCGATACAAAGGCATGGTCATCCACTTTTACATAACCTGCCAGCTGCGCAGCGTTCACGATAATACAATGGTTTCCCACTTCTACATTATGGGCAAGATGGGCATATGCCATAATATAATTAGAATCACCCACCTTAGTAAAGTTACCCTCTCCAGACGCAGTATGAATGGTCACAAACTCTCTAATGGTGTTGTTATTACCTATCTTGATAAAACTCTTCTCCCCTCTGTACGAAAGGTCCTGAGGATGTCCACCGATATACGCATGAGGATAGATCAAATTCTTCTCACCTATCTCCACATTTCCTTCGATAACCACGTGAGAACCAATTTTAGTATCTTTTCCAATACTAACATTACCTCTAATCACGGTATAGGGTCCAATTTCAACGCCTTCACCTATGACTACATCTCCCTCAATTATGCAAGTTGGGTGAATTTTCACCTTTCAACCTCCGTAATCTGAGCCATAAGCTCTGCCTCAGCAACTACTTCACCTTGACACTTCGCAACAGCCCTTACCTTCGCCATCTTCCCACCAAACCTTAACAACTCGGCCTCTATTATCAAAGTATCACCGGGCTTGACGGGCTTGCGAAACCTTGCATTGTCAATACCTGCAAATAAAACAAGAACGTTGTTAACGTCTTTAACACGTTTTAAAATCAGAAAACCTCCTACCTGAGCCATCGCCTCTATGATCAAAACGCCCGGCATTACAGGGAATTCTGGGAAATGCCCCTGGAAGAAGGGCTCATTTATGGTCACATTCTTAATACCAACAACCTTTTTTTCCGTTAGTGATTCAATCTTATCTACAAGGAGGAATGGATACCTGTGGGGCATGACTTTAAGAATATCGTAGACGGAAAAATTGGCCCCACCAAAAAGTTTATCAAGTTCCTTGACGAGTTCCAGATGGGCCCTATGCCCTGCCCTCTCCAGCACAAGCTTGCCACGAACCCTCTTCCCAAGAAGAGCAATGTCACCAATTAGGTCAAGAATCTTATGCCTCACAGGCTCATCGGGGTAATAAAGTCCGCCCTTAGCCTTAAATTCATTACTACCTACGACAACCACATTGTCGAGGCTTCCACCTCTCCCCAGCCCTGAGCTTAAAATAGTATTCACTTCCTCCTCTAACAAAAAGGTCCTTGCCTTGCTAATCTCGCTAAAGTAAGTCTCAGGGGTAATTCTAAAATATGCATACTGGTAAGAGAGTAATGGATGGCCTGAGTATTGTATGCCGTAACTCACTTCGAAGTCCCTTGAAGGAAAGGCAGAGATGGTAAAATCCGTTGAGGCAATATTAATTGGCTTTCTTATTTCAAGGTATTTTCTATCCTTAGCTTGCTCAATTATTCCAACATCCATAATCGCCTTTGAAAATTCATAAGCAGAACCATCCAATCCAGGAATCTCAGGACCATCCACAACTATATAGGCGTTATCAACTCCACACCCCCACAGAGCAGAAAGGAGATGCTCAACGGTCATAACCACTGCATTCCCTTTACCCAGGTTCACTCCTCGGTTTATACTGTG
Organism: candidate division WOR-3 bacterium; assembly: GCA_039803545.1. Taxonomy (NCBI): domain Bacteria; kingdom Pseudomonadati; phylum Caldifarciminota; species Caldifarciminota bacterium. The sequence goes on from JBDRYS010000001.1 coordinate 749,368, forward strand.
GAGATTCTCATAATGAGCAGGAATCTGAACATCTTCAGGATACTTATGGAAAATTATTCCTGTGCCTTCCTCTGCCGGCTCAACAACTACAGTGCTTTCCTGTCCTGAATGTAATCCAATTCCTTTAAAATCAATCCTTTTCCTTATTGTCCTTTCCTTCAACTTTTTCCTCCAGCCTCTTTAACCTTTCATAGATCTCAGGTAACTTTTCCTCAAGGGCCCTTATTTTCAAAAATTTAGATCTTTCCCGAGCAAAGTATCCTCCGTAGATACCAGGCCCTTCAAGGCTCTTTGCAACCCCTGCCTTTGCCAGTATGATAATGTTATCTCCTATTTCAAGATGATCGGCAATACCTACTTGGCCACCCATCATTACCCAGTTACCAACCTTAGTACTTCCAGCAATTCCCGTTTGTCCAGCAATAACCGTATGCTCGCCAATTTCAACATTGTGGCCAACGTGAACCTGATCATCAAGCTTGGTCCCTTTCTTAATAATAGTATATCCAATTGTCGCTCTGTCAATAGTTGCATTGGCCCCTATCTCACAATCTTCTTCAATAATCACTCCTCCAACCTGAGGAATCTTAATGTAGCCACTTTGCGTTCGATAAAAACCAAATCCATCTGCGCCAATCACAGCCCCAGAAAAAATAGTAGTATTGTTGCCAATTTTAACGTCATGACCTATATAAACAAAAGGATAGATTGTCACATTATCCCTTATTTCCGAATCACTTCCTATGAATACAAAGGGATGGATTCTCGTGCCCTTTCCAATCTTCACCCTTTTCCCGATGAAACAAAAAGGAGGTATTTTAACATCTTCTGAAATCTCAGCCTCAGGTGAAACAGGATTCGCGATGTCAAACTCATCCTTCTTTTCGAAATGCCTTAAAACCTTTATCATCGCTTCATCTTTATTTTTTACTAAGATCAACGCAGAATATTTAGATTTCCGGGGTCTAAAGGTAGCAATTAATAACCCAAATTCCTTTTCTTCATCGAATTTTTCATCAAACAAAAAAGTAACATCCTCAGGACCAGCAACCTTAATGGGCGCTGGCTTCTTCACTGGAAAATCGGGGTTACCTTCTAATATTCCATCCAGTTCAAGGGCAAGGTCACTTGCCTTCACTTTTATCTAACTCCTCAATTACTTTTAGGATTTCACTGACCGAATTTACTTCGTAATCAGCCCCAGAGACTACAGTGCCAAAAGTGTTCCCGTACCTCGCAAAAACCGTTATCATGCCAAGGGTTTTGGCTCCGACAATATCCCTTTCAGCCCAATCGCCAACCATGAGGGTTTCCTGTGGTTTGACCCCCAACTTGTTTAGTGCAAACAAAAAAGGTTCGGGGTCAGGTTTTCTCTTATTGGTATCTTCAAAGGCCACAACAACTTCAAAGAAATGGTGCAGACCTGTCTGAACTAACCTTGTCCATGCCTGAAGCCTTGGAGCATCGGAAACTACCGCTAACCTCTTGCCCCGTTTGAGAAGCTCCATCAATGTATAGTACACCTTTGGGTATAGTACTAAAGCCCCTTCCTTAGCCCTACGGTAGCCAACAATTCCCGCTGCAAGAATTTTATAGTTTATCTCTCCATAAACTTCCATCAAAAATTTATCAAAAACCTTTTGATCCTCGATGCCTTCTCTATCATAAATTTCATAAATCTTTTTAATCGCCTCTTCCTTTGACATACTTAGTCCTGCGTCAATCATCGCATCCACCGCACCCTCAACGGCCATCTCCTTCATCTTCATAAAATCAACAAGGGTATTATCGAGGTCAAAGAGAACAGCCTTTATCATAGTGAATTAATTATAACTCCTGAAATAGGCTTCTTCAAGAAAAAAATTAAAGTAAAGCGAAAATTTAATAAAAACCAATCGGATAAAGTGCGTCAATTTCCAGCGTATCCCAATGCATTAATTTCTAACCCTCAACTAAGTTTGATTTTTACAACCCCCTTATTATAATTTGAAATATGAAAGGTGGACATACTGAACAGAGGAGAATTTTAGTCTTATTAGTGGGGATATTTTTGATTATTTCCCTTGGAACACTGGGCTACATCAAAATCGAAAATATGTCTCCCCTCGATGCACTATACATGGCAATCATAACAATTTCCACCGTTGGCTTCAAAGAGGTTCACCCATTGAGCGATACTGGGAAAATATTCACCATCCTATACATCATCACTGGAATTGCCTTTGTATCCTATACCCTCTTTACAGTTGGCGAACTTTTGTTTGAAACAACTTTTAGCAATTTACTTTTGAAAAGGAGGAAAGAAATAAAAATGGAAGGGCATCACATTATCTGTGGCTTTGGGAGGATAGGCAGCATAGTAGCAAAGGAACTTCATGGAAAGAATGAAAAATTCGTGGTCATTGAAAAGGACCCTGAAAAAATAAGAATATTGCAGGAAAAGGGATTTCCTTACATTGAAGGAGATGCCACGGAAGAGGAAACTCTACTCATGGCTAATATAAAAAAGGCAAAGGGAATTGCTTGCACACTCACAGAAGATGCTGACAACTTATATGTGGCACTTACCGCAAGAGAGTTAAACCCTAACATTGTGATCGTCTCAAGAGCCGAAAACGAGTCTTCAGTTAAAAAACTAATAAAAGCCGGGGCAAATAAAGTAATTACCCCCTACGAAGAAGGTGCAATAAAAATAGCAGAATACCTCACGAAGAGGGAAATTGTAGAGATTGTAGATTTTATAATTAATGCAGAACCAGTCCAATATGCAATAAAACAATTGGTTCTTGACAAACATCACCCACTGGTTAATAAGACATTGAGGGAAGCAGGCTTGAGACAAAAACACGGACTTCTTGTGATCGGTATAAGAAGAGGGGAAAAAACGATCTTTAATCCATCGCCTGATGAAGTTTTAAGAGAAAACGATGTACTTGTCGTGATTGGTGAAGCGGAAAAGCTAAAAGGGGAGAATCTTTGAACGTTTGAAGGATATCGGATAATATTATCCTATGCAACCCTTTACTTTGCCACTATATTTAATAGCAACTTTTTTGGTTTCGGGAATACCCTTTGGACTCTTGTATGTTAAAATCTTTCACAAAAAGGACGTTAGGACCTTCGGCAGCGGTAACATTGGAGCTACCAACGTTCTAAGAGCAGCAGGGGCTGGAATAGCCTTACTAACGGCTGTATCGGATATTTTAAAATCTTTTATTCCCGTTATTCTTGCCAGAAAGTTTTTCTCTGATTCTTTATTTCCCTACTTAGTCTGGATGACTGCGGTCCTTGGGCACTGCTTTTCACCTTATCTTAAGTTAAAAGGAGGCAAGGGTGTATCCACCTTCTTCGGGGGGCTTTTAGCCCTTGAGCCACTTGCGGCACTCATAACCTTCGTAATCTGGGTTCTTGTTATAGCTGTATCGCAATATGTATCCTTAGGATCAATGATAGCCTCTGCAGTGCCCTTCGTAACATTTCTCACAAGAGGAGCAACTACAGACATTTTATTGATTTCCTTCTTACTACCGCTTGTTATTGTCTATCGCCATAAAGATAACATCCGAAGGCTCTTAAATAAAACAGAAAACAAATTAAGATTAAAGCAATGAGTAAAGTTGCAATAATCGGTTCGGGGAGCTGGGGGTTAACTCTTGCAATTTTATTAAATGAAAAGGGGCATCAGGTATCGGTACTCTGCAGGCGCTTAGAGAAAAAGATTGAATTGGAAACAAAAAGAATGGATCCCAAAAGACTCGGTGAATATAAAATCCCCGATTCTATTCGATTCACTTACGAACCTCAAGAAATAGCCGATTCTGAATACCTCATTTTTGCTGTACCTTCACAACATTTGAGGGATTTATTGATTAGAGTGGCCCCAAAACTCAACCCATCAAAAATCGTATCTGTGATCAAGGGAGTCGAGGCGAAAAGTCACAAAACACCTTCAGAAATTCTTAAAGAATTTTTCCCTTCGTCTTACATTGCCGTATTAACAGGTCCATCCATTGCAAGAGAAGTGCTAAAGAAGATACCAACCTCTGTGGTTGTGGCATCCGAAAATATTGAATTCGCTAAGGAAATCCAGAATCTCTTCCACACGGGATATTTTAGAGTTTACTATTCATCTGATGTGAAGGGATGTGAACTCGGGGGCGCCGTAAAAAATGTAATTGCAATCGCCGCGGGAATCCTTGACGGCTTAGGTTTTGGGGCAAACACCAAGGGGGCCCTAATCGTGAGAGGCGCAAGGGAAATGATGAGGCTTGGTGAGAAATTGGGGGCAAATCCTCTCACCTTTTCAGGCCTTTCCGGGATTGGGGACCTCATAACGACCTGCTTCTCACCCTTCTCAAGAAATAGAATAGTAGGTGAGGCCATCGCAAAAGGTAAAAAGCCCGAGGATGTGCTCAAAGAGATGGATATGGTGGCAGAGGGGCTTGAAACTTCCCATGTAATTTTGGAAATTGCACAAAAAGTTGGTGTTGAAGTCCCTGTAGTAGAATATGTCCATAAGATTTTGAACGGTGAAATATCTCCACAAGAGGCCATTAATGCAATACTAAACAGACCACCAAAACCTGAGTTCTATTAATAATAACCCTTTGACTGAACAAGGCTTTAATTTTAAAATCAAGTTATGGCAATCAAGATTTACAACACTCTGCGAAAAGATTACGAAGATTTTATTCCCCTTTCCGATTCAAAAGTAGGCATTTATATGTGCGGGATGACAGTTCAAGACAGGCCCCACTTAGGTCACATGAGAACATTCCTATTTGGAGATGTGTTAAGGAGATATTTAGAATACAAGGGCTACGAAGTCATCTACATACAAAATTTCACCGATATTGATGATAAGATAATACAGAGGTCCAAATCAGAAAACGTAGATTGGCGGGCTCTTGGGGATAAGTACGAACAAGAGTTTTTAAAAGCCGCAGAAGCACTCAATGTTAAGTTAGCCACTTACTATCCTAAGGCCACACAGTTTATCCAGGAAATTATAGAACTCATCGAAATCTTAGTTCGTAAAGGATTCGCATATGAGTCTAATGGAAACGTATATTTCGAGGTAGCAAAATTCAAAGATTACGGAAAACTATCGGGTAAAAACATAGAAGACCTTAAAGAATCTTATAGGATTGAACCAGATCCAAACAAAAGAAACCCAATGGACTTTGCTCTCTGGAAAGCCCACAAAGAAGGAGAACCCTACTGGTATTCACCATGGGGCAAGGGAAGGCCAGGGTGGCACATTGAATGTTCAGTAATGTCTACTCATTTCCTGGGACAGCCTTTTGATATCCATATGGGAGGCCAAGACCTCATATTCCCACACCATGAAGATGAAATAGCCCAATCGGAGGCTGCCTACGAACGAGAATTTGTAAAGTATTGGATTCACTCAGCACCAATGTTAATCAAAGGAGAAAAAATGTCCAAGTCTACAGGACTTTACTTCGCCATAAGCGACTTGCTGGAAAAGTATACTCCAGAAGCCATCAGACTTTTCATCTTACAAAAGCACTATCGATCTCCAGCGGAATATGTGCCTGATTACCTTGAAGAAGCAGAAAGGGCAATCGGTAGGCTAAAGAGTTTTCTCAATCAAGTTACACCTGCCGACGGGAAAGTAATCGGGGAAAAGGTAAAGGAGTTCGAAGAGGCAATGGAAGACGATTTAAATACCCCGAAGGCAATTGGAATCGTCTTCGAACTTCTAAAGGAAGGAAACGTTAAGCTACAGAAAGGTGAAAGTGCGGCCGATGAAGGAGCTACTATCCTATTTATTTTAGAAATCCTCGGTTTTCGCATCACCGACTTTACTAAGAAAAAGCTTGACACGGAAAAGATAAGCGAACTTGTCCGTTTAATTCTCGACGTAAGACAGGAATTAAGAAAAACCAAAAACTTTGAGCTTGCAGATAAAATAAGAAGTGACCTTGAACGGTTGGGAATAAAGGTGAAAGATACCCGTGAGGGTACCATCTTCGAACTTTGATTGAAAAAGGTGAAGGATTTATAATTTAACACAATAAGGAGGTAAAATGAGGAAGGTATGGATAATCTTAGATATTGTGCTCTTCGCAGTACTGGTGTTCGTTCTCTCCTATCCTCAAATCCAAGCTGCTAAGGTAAAAGAGATTACCATTGTTCAATACAAATCCATAAATGCACTTCCCCTTTATGTCGCAATGGAGAACGGATACTTTGACTCCCTCAAGTTAAAAGTTACTCTCCAGGAAACCGACAAATTAGGCGAAGAAGTTGAGAAAGTCGGAAGGGGAGCCTTTGGTGCAGGTGCTGGCACGACCTGGGATCTTTTCGCATTAAAGGCATCGGCAAGCCCTGACCTCTTCAGGATTGTATACAACGCTAAGTCATCGATAGATAACCCCCAATCTGCCCTCGTGGCACCGAAGAACAAACCAGTAAGGACCTTCAGGGATCTCGCAAGAAAGGGAATAAAGATTGGCTATCTCAAGGATTCCAGGCAAATGGATATGTTAAGATATATGCTTTCAGCTGAGAACATTAAAGAAGATAATTACAGTTTAGTCGCTTTAACACCAGCAGAAATGAAAGACACAATGGCACTTCGCTTTGTAGATGCTCTACTTGTAACAGAGCCCTTGAGAACCTATCTAATAAGGAATAAACTCGTTAACATAGTTGAAGACGGTGTGTTGGAAAGAAGAATTATGTCACCATTCCTTTGTGGATTAGGTTATACCTCTAAGGTTAATGTTCAACTCAATAAAGAAGGCGTAAGGAGATTGGCAGAAGCTCTTAACATGGCTATCGATTTCATAAGAAAAGAGCCACAGAAAACACAGGAAATCCTCAGAAAATATATGGAGCTCCAGGATACCTTCTCTGTGAATATTCCTGTTTTCGAGAAGTACACAGAACTGACAGATGTCTCCGAAATTGACAGAACAGTCAAGAAGTACATGGAAATGCAAGTGATATTCAGGGAAGTAAACTTCTCTAATTCAATCCTTAGAAAGGAAGAAATTCAGAAGTAAAAAATGGGGCCCTTTCGGGCCCCATTTTTTTCAATGCAGAGATTTATTTTAGTTTTCCTTTCCTTTGTTTTTTATCTTTTATCCTTCCCGCCATTTAAACTGTATCCCTTTGCTTTCTTTTCCCTGGTGCCCTTCTTCTCAGCCATAAAAGACCTTAAAAAAAGACACATTATTCTAATGGGCCTTCTCTTCTTTTATCCTTTCTGGTTTTTCCATACCCACTGGATTCTCAATATGGAAGTAGAACCTTCTACAAGACCCTGGCTTGTTGCCGGCCTTGTAATTCTCCCTGCCTACCTTTCGCTATTTAATGCTATTCCTATACTCGGCGTAAAGAATAAGTGGAGGGTTCTGCTTATCCCCTCACTCTGGGTTATCTTCGAATATTTGAGAAGCTCTTTTTATACCGGCTTTCCATGGCTGAATATTGCGTACTCCCAACTCGAGAATCCTTATTTTAGAATGCTGAACTCCATTGGTGGTATCTTCTTTACAGGGTTTTTATTAATCCTCTCCTCAACTCTATTATTTGAGTTCTGGGAAACAGCCAGGAAAATTTACCTTTACCTTTTCGCGGCGTTAATTCTGACTTCCCACCTTGTAGGCGCCATGCTCTATTACAAAAAAGAAGTGCCGGAAAAGGAGTTAAAGGTACTGATTTTTCAGCCAAATGTCTTGCCAAGGGAAGAGGACGACTACAGTGAATGGGTCGAAGTAGAAAGGTCTTATGCTAAACTCCTCGCAGAAATAAAAGATACCTACGACCTTGTACTACTTCCCGAGTCTGCTCTTCCAGGATACTACCGTTTCTCTCTAAAAGCACAGGCCATTATTGACTCACTTTCACGGATTACCAATGCTCCAGTGCTTCTTGGGAGCGCGGATGTAGATTTCAATGGAAAAAGAAGGGTTTTCAATACGGCCCTCCTTATTCAAGGAGACTCTATTATTGGACAGTACAACAAAATCCACTTAGTGCCTTTCGGTGAATGGTTGCCTTATGAAAATAAGGTTAAATTCCTCCAGAAATTAGAATTTGGGCAAGGCGATTTCTCCCCAGGAGATTCCGTAGTAATGTTATACGCTAAAGGTATACCCTTTGGAACTCTGATCTGTTTTGAATCTATCTTTCCCTATATTTCACGTCAATATGCATTGAAAGGTGCAGGTTTTCTCGTTAACATCACCAGCGATGGTTGGTATGGTAGATCTCTTGGACCTAAGGAACATTTTGAACTCCTTAGGTTTAGGGCTATCGAGACGGGCAAATTTATTGCCAGATCTGCTAAAACAGGGATTTCTGCGGTCATCGACCCCAAGGGCCGAATTGTAACCTCCCTTGGACTTTTTGAATGGGGTTTCATATCTTCTCATATCGGTGTTTTCTACAAAAAGACCCCTTATGCGAAATTTGGTGACTTTATCATTATAATTAGTCTTATGATAACATGTGTAGTGCTAATACTAACGAAAAGGAGGAAAGGTTAAAATGCTTAAGAGTTTAATGAAATGGTTTGCAATTTTATCGATGGGAAGTCTCTCGGCTCAAATAATACCGATAGATTCATTACAGGGTTACGGCGACAGTTCTCCCTATGTGAACCGGACGGTTACCACCGTTGGTATCGTTACAGCAACGGTACAGGACTGGACAAGATACATTAAAGGCTTCTTCATTCAAGATGCTGAAGCTCCGTGGCATGGAATCTATGTCTACACTGGAAGTCTTGTGATTAATGTTGAAAGAGGGGATTCTGTAAAAGTAACTGGCCGCGTATCAGAGTATTATGGCTTAACTGAAATCTCGCCTTCATCTGCTGCTGATGTAGTTGTTCTAAAGAAAGGTGCAAGAATCCCGAGACCATTAAAAATTTCAGCCTCTGCAGTGAATACAGAACCCTATGAAGGTGTCCTTATCCGGGTTGATAGTGTTACAGTAACCAATAGCAACTTAGGTAATTATCAATTCGAGATCAGAGACCCACAGGGAGGTACTACCATAGTCCAAAATTGCGCAGGATTTTCATACTCACCACAAGTCGGTGATTTCATCCTCTCCGTTGTAGGTGTTGATTATTATTCCTACAGTGCTTTCAAAATCGTACCCCGCAGAAATGAAGACCTTGTCTTCAATGGCGACGGTACAGGCTATTTCTATTTTGAAAACAACATCATAGCAACCTCAGAAGAAAAAGAAGTTATTTTAAGGGCGGAAGCATCGGCACCAGTGACCATTTCTAAAATCAAAATAGTGATACCCCTAAATTTCCATGTTACAGGTGACATTGTACTCGGAGGCCCTGCCTTCTCACAGGCAACGTGGAATTTCACTAATGACACTCTTCTCGTTGAAAATGCTAAATTAAAACCTGATACTGCTGGTTTTATACAGTTTACGAGGCTTTATGCCCCCTCACAACCTGGTACTTATGGTTTTGAAATCTACACCCTTGCAAGCGCCAATTTCTCTAAGAATCCAGATTCTCCGAAACTAAATGTCGTCAGCATCGTTGGAGGTGGTACGGCTAGCATAATTCCAAGTATCGTTCCATTGTCCATTCCAGGACAAGTAAGCATAACCATCAACAATAACTTTGGCACATTGAGAAAGGTTAAATTGCTCTTGCCAGATAGCGTTTATCAGTGGGACGGTAGCTTAATACTTTCAGGAGATGGCTTCCAGAATGCTATATACACGATAAGTGGCGATACCATAACCATTGACAGCGTTGCCATAGATTCACTCCGCAGCGGCCAGATTGTCTTAAATAACTTTTCCTTCACCCAGGAAGGTCTATCCCAGTTTATTGTATATACTGGAACGGTTGATTCTATCGCCCCCATCCAGAATTCACCTAAAATTTTCGTTGCCTCACCAGATAGCACTATTAAACTCAAATATTTCCATATTAATGAAACAAAAGGCTTCCTAATGGGGCAAACAGTTCTCATTAAAGGTGTAGTCTCGGGTGTAATTGGTGACAGAACTTATATCCAGGACTCAACAGGTGGAATAATAGCCTATAGAGCACCGAGCCTTGCAGAAAATACAGTTGTAAAACTCCAGGGACAATTTAGCGAGTACAAGAACTCCTCACAGCTCTATTCGGCACAGCTCGTTACTTCATACGGTAGTGGCCATGTTGACACTACGATAATCACTTCACCCCCTACTGAGAATAACGAAGGTATGCTCATAAAAGTAGAAAACCTTCTTCCACCTCCTGATGTAACCTATTTCATTCCCGATAGTGCTTTAGTATTCAGAGATTCGCTGAATAATCAGTACCGGATTTACGTTGCATCGACCAGCGATTTGGCCTATAAGCCAATCCCCCAGGGTAAAATGGATGTCGTAGGATGTGTTTATCAATTCGATTCCTACTACAACATCCAGCCCAGGAGAACTAAAGACATCACAGCCAAGGGAAATGGAACGGGCACCTTTTCCCTGAATCCACCCTATACCTATTATAACCAGTCAAAGGACGTTGACCTTCTTATCTCGTCGCCCTTCGCACCTATTAAAACCTTAGAGGTCCAGTTCACGGGGGCCTCCATAGACACCTTCAGGCTCATAGGTTCAGGGTTTGAGAATCCTGCCATTGATTCCTTCTACAAAGATTCCACGACCGTCTATTTAAAAATTTCCGGCACCATCGATTTAACCTCTGATACATTAAGATTTATTGGCCTTAAACCCAGTGACAGCGTCGAATCCATAACCTTTAATGTAAAAACATCAGTAGATTCTGGAGGCTACCTTGCACCCACTCTAACACCTCCCATACTCTACGTTGCAACCCCTATTGGTTATGCAAGACAAAACGGCGAAGATGGCTTTACACCCGCCTTTTTAAATAGAACTTTCAGTGTCGTTGGAATTGTTACCGCTCCTCCACGAATCTTTTCCACCACAAGAACCTCTATGTATATTCAAGATGAAACAGGCGGAATCAATGTTTATTACTCAGGAAGTTACATAGACCTTAATGTAGGCGAACTTGTTAGAGTTAAAGGAACAATTTTACAGTACAACGGCCTGACCGAAATTTCACCAACCCTTTCCACAGACCTTGTAAGACTGGGAAGCGGTTTCAACGTTGAGCCCATGAAGTTAGAAGAAGGGAAGGCATTGAATGAGAGTCTTGAGGGCCTCTTAGTTACTGTTCAAGGAACAGTTGCCAACTCACCTTACGCATCGGGTTCAGGGATGTCTTTTACTCTATATAATGGAATGACGCCCATTGACGTTTACGTTTACAACACCACTGGCATCAATCTAACTTCCATAACCCCTGGTTCAATTTACAAGGTTACGGGAGTTGTGGGTCAATACGATGCAACAACGCCCTACAGCTCCGGTTACCAAATCCTTCCGAGATTTCAGGAAGACATCGAGCTGGTTACACCCCCGGCTTCTGTAGGTGAAATTGCTCTCAACATCACACCTAAGGTTTTCTCTCCTTATCTTGGTGAGGCATTAAACATCGAAGTTTCTGTTCCCACAGGAACGATTTATAACCTTAAAATTTACAATTCATCCGGAAGACTAATAAAGACCCTCGCTACTGCCAAGAATATCCCCGCCGTTTTCCAGTGGAGAGGGGTCGATGAAAGAGAAAGCTTAATGCCTGCCGGACTCTACATACTCCTTCTGGAATACACAAAACCTGACGGAACTAATGGTAAAGTCCAAAAGGCGATAATCCTCTCAAGACCTAAATAAAGTTCTTCTCAAAGTAATAAGCGAAATTAAAGAGCAAAGGCTCTGAAAGTACCTGCCCCTCCACCTGAAAACCGAGGGGCAGGTTATTTTTTGTCCTACCCCATGGTATTGCCATTGAAGGAATACCTGCTAAATTTGCATGGATGCTAAATAGATCAAGGTAATAAAGTTCCACCGGATCCTTAATTTCATCTACTTTCGGTGCAGGGAAAGGAGACACCGGAAGGATTATTAAATTAACCTTCTTAAAAGCCTCATCGAGGTCATTCTTAATTAGCCTTCTCACTTTTAAGGCCTTTAAATAATAGGCGTCGTAATATCCGTGAGATAAAGCAAAGGTTCCGATTGCAATCCTCCTTTTCACCTCTGCACCAAAGCCACTGCTCCTTGTTGAATTGTAAAGGTCTTCTAAGTCTTCGGCCTTCTTTCTGTAACCATACCGTATTCCATCAAATCTTGCAAGGTTAGAGGAAGCCTCCGACGTTGCGATAATTTGATACACCTCTACGGAATATTTCAAGTGGGGTAAGGGGACTTCCACAACTTTAAAACCCACCTTAGAGAGAACTTCAACCAACTTAAAAAAGTTATCCCTCACTTCTTCGTCCATTCGGGCCTTTTTAACCAGGTCTGGATAACCAAGGACTATCTCAGATGGGTTTATTTCTCTAAGAAGGGATTCTAAAGAGGGTGCTTCAACACTTAAGGAAGTGGAATCCTTTGGATCAAAACCCGAAATGGAGACATAAGCCCTGGCAAGGTCATCAACATTCCTTGCAATGGGACCAATTTGATCTAAGGAAGAAGCAAAGGCAACAAGGCCATACCGAGAAACGGTCCCATAAGTGGGTTTCAAACCAAAAACACCGCAAAAGGAGGCAGGCAACCTAATGGAGCCGCCCGTATCGGAGCCGAGGGATACTACTACTTCTCCTGCGGATACACTGGCAGCAGAACCACTGGATGAACCACCCGCAAGATATTCAGGATTTACAGGATTTTTAGTTGGCCCATAAAAGGAATAGGTACCAAGGGCGCCCATAGCAAACTCATCCATATTGAGTTTTCCCATAACTATAGCACCATCCCGCAGCAATCTATCAACCACCGTTGCGTTGTAAAGAGAGATATAACCTGAAAGGATTCTGGAAGCGCAGGTAGTCCCAACGCCCTTTACGTTAATATTATCTTTAATTCCTACTGGAACACCGAAGAGTCTCGGGAGAACGCCTTCTTTTCTGTATTTTTGTAAATACCCTTCCAGTTCCCTTGCCCTCTGCAAAGCATACTCATCGAGAATGCTGATAAAGGTATTCAAAATCGGCTGATTTTCTCTAATAACTCTAAGATGTTCGTTTACAACTTCCGTTGGGCTCAGCTCACCGGCTAAATACTTTCTGTGTAACTCAGAAATTGAGAAAAAATGCCCTGGCATACTATAATTTTAATCGAACGCCTGCCATTATTCAAACAACAAATTCAACTTCTATAGGGAAAATCTAATTAATTCCCATTTCCATCACCCTGTCTATCCCGATTTTCTCGCAGTAATCTGTGAAAATTTGAACAAGTTAAGAATCTTCGTTATAATTTCTTAACTAAACAGGAGGCTTCTTCATGAAAGGGTTTGCGGGAAAAATTTTAAGGGTCAATCTCACCACTAAAGAAATAAAAACCGAACCCCTAAAAGAAGAATTTGCAAGAAAGTTCATCGGAGGAGTGGGGTTCGGTGCAAAAATACTCTACGACGAAGTTCCCGCAAAGGCAAATCCCCTTGGCCCAGAAAATAAGCTGATCATAACACCAGGAAGCCTTGTAGCCACAGGCCTTCCAACAATGTCAAAGACTGCACTCAACTTCAAATCGCCCCTCACCGGTGGCTATGGAAGGGCGATGGTTGGTGCCTACCTCGGTGAAGAACTTAAGAAAGCAGGATACGATTGCCTTATTATTGAAGGTGCGTCAGAAAAGCCTGTATACATTTTAATAGAAGATAATAAAGTGGAAATCAAAGATGCCAGCGATCTCTGGGGAACATTGACCAGTGAAGCTCATAAAAAGCTCCAGGAAAAACATGGTAAAGTAAGAACCGGAATTATTGGACCTGCTGGAGAAAAGCTTTCGAAAATTTCAGAAGTAGATTTTGAAGAGAGGCAAGCAGCAAGGGCCGGCGTCGGTGCTGTTATGGGTTCAAAGAAACTAAAGGCTATTGCCGTTAAAGGAACAGGAGAAATTGAATATTACGACAAAAACCTCCTAAAAGAACTCATAATTAAGTGGGGAAAGATTCTAAAAGAGCATCCCGCCACGGAAGCCGATATGAAGTATGGAAGCGGAGAGTTCTATGAGTGGGTAAACAGGGAAAGAGGAACCTTCCCCTCCCTCAACTGGAGATACGGTTATATGCCTGTTTACGATCAGCTCAAAGAGGGCGAAAGATCGCACCTCGACCCATATTACTGGGCTCCAAAATATACAGTGAAGAACAGGCCTTGCCCACATTGCACTAAGCCCTGTGGTAGATACATAAGGATAACCGATGGGAAATATGCCGGTACTGAGGTCGAAGGCGTTGAATATGAAGTTCTCTATTCCCTTGGTGGCGTCCTCGGAATCGACGATATCGGTGCAGTAGCAAAAATGAACAAGCTCTGCGATGAGTACGGCCTTGACGCCATTTCTGCTGGAGTAACCTTAGCATGGGCTATGGAATGTTATGAACTCGGCCTCCTCACAAAAGAGGATACTGACGGCCTTGATTTAAGATTCGGAAACGACGAAGCCGCCGTGAAGGCCATTGAAATGATGGGTAAGAAAGAGGGTAAACTTGGAGAACTCCTCTTTAACGGTTCAAAGGAGGCTGCAGAAAAGCTCGGTAAGGATTCCTGGAAATACGCGGTACATATCAAAGGGCTCGAATTACCTGCTTACGATATCAGAGGATTGAAGGGTGTTGCCCTTGCCTTTGCAGTCTCCACAAGAGGTGGCTGCCATCTCACCGGCGGAGCTTACGGAATCGAGCTTACTGGTAAATGGTGGAAGATGTGGAACGTCGACAGAACTAAGGGCGAATGGAAAGGCTTCGAAATAAAAACCTTAGAAGATTTAATGAGCCTTTACGACGCCACAGGCGCTTGCAAATTTTCAAGACACATGTTCTTTATCGAAGCCTTCCCGGAGATGTTCAAAGCCGTTACCGGTTGGGATATGAGCGAAGAAGAACTCTGGGTTGCCGGTGAAAGGATTTACAACGTAACAAAGATGTTCAATGTGAGGGAGGGATTTTCAAGAAAAGACGATCACTTACCATGGAAAGTCATGAACGCCCCCATACCTGCTGGACCTTCCAAGGGTCTTTATGTTTCTGAAGAAGAGTTTAATAGTATGCTTGACGAATACTATATGGCAAGAGGCTGGTCTAAAGAGGGAATTCCCACCAAAGCCAAACTGTCGCAGCTCGGTTTGAAAGACCTGGCTGAAGAGCCTTTTGTAGCAGGAATATAAAAAACAGGGGGGGCCCGAAAGGGGCCCCAACAAAATGATTTCAATTTTTATAGGAAATCTTTCCAGTTACCCTTCCCTGTTGCTCAGCGATAATTACAGAAAGGAATACTACATAAAGTCCTTTATCAAATACTCACACCAGGAAAACATCATACTTCTTCTGGATTCCCTTCTCAAACTAAAAGGATTGACTTCCAACGACATTGACGAACTTATCATTTTTGAGGGCCCCGGCCTCTTTACCAGTCTTAGAATTGGATATGCTTTGGCAAAAGCCTTTTACCTGAAAAAACCCGAATATAGACTTTACACGATAAAATCCCTCGATGCCCTTGCCATTACAAAAGGGCCTGACAAAGGCTGTTATATCCCCTGTCTGCCTGCTCAAAAGGGTGAGGTCTTTTATGCCGTTTATGAAAACGGGAAGCAGGTTTCAGAAGTAAAAATCGATAACCTTCAAAACTTAAAGAATAATCATTGCAACCGTACAATTGAGTATTTCCCTGATTTTCCCGATGCCGATGTGCTTTACGAGGCCTTTATTCAATTAAAGGACCATTTAAAGCCAGTTAATCCCGTTGAAGCAGAGCCCTTCTACGTTAGATTACCGGATGCCTATACAAAAATAAGGAAAAACTTAGAATGATTTTCATACCCTTTGGCATCATCCTCTTTCTTCTAATCCTGCTATTTTCAGGCATTTTCTTTACCCTCTGGATACTGGGCTTAATCCCCTTCGCCTTCACAAAACTTGGCATAAGTTCTCAAACTGCCATATTTTTATACCTTGCCACCTTGCTGGGCAGCTTCATCAACATACCCCTCGCTAAACAGACCTCTTACACCATAAGAAGGACTTTCTGGTTTGTAATCCCTGAAGTTCAGGAAACGATAGTCGGAATTAACGCAGGTGGAGCTATAATTCCCCTTGCGATTTCCCTTTACCTTTTGACCAAAATTAATCCCCTTCAATGCTTGATTCCAGTTCTCCTTACGGCCTTCATATGCAAATCCTTCACCAGGGTAGTACCCGGAAGGGGGTTTGTGATACCTGCTCTAATTCCCCCAATCGTTGCGATCCTTTTGGCTTACCTCTTTTATCCCGAAAACCCTGCAGCCTGCGCCTACGTGACCGGAACCCTCGGGACTTTGATTGGTACAGACCTTATGAACTTACACAAAATAAAACAAATTAAAAGCACCTTTGTTAGTATAGGTGGAGCTGGAGTCTTTGATGGGATATTCTTGACGGGAATACTTTCCGCCCTTTTAGTGTAATTACTTTATCTTTATAAGCCTTCCCGTAATGTTCCCCTTTTCATCCCTAACAAAGTAAATACCCGGCTTTACAAGCCTTCCTTGAGAATCCTTTCCATCCCAATACTTCTCAGAACCTACCTTCTTTACTTCCTTTCCACTGGCATCAAATATCACAAGGTTCCCAACTGGGAACTTCACATTGTCGTAAAACAGAATGGTTTTAATTGCAACACCCTCGCCTGTCCCACTGTCTTTTACTCCAAGATAACCACCTGCTTCCACAAAATGTGCCTTGAACCAGTCCCAATAAAGCCTTGCGACGCTGGAATTCCTTATTATTAAAAGGTTCTCGTCGTTATCACTCGTACCGTTATTCGACCAGTTCATTGAACCTGTTATAACATAAGCGGTATCCACAATCATCACCTTTGCATGCAAAAGATTATAGGGCGAAGAGATATTAGCCCAATAGACCTCAATCCCTGCATTTTGTAGATCAGCAAAAACGGGATTGATCCCCGCATTATCCTCATGAACTCCCCGCACAGAAATTCCACGGTTGTGCAGTGAAATCAGAGTATCCCTCAAATCATACCTTGTAAAGCTATAGATAAGGTAAGAAATAGAAGACCTCGCTTTTGCGGCGAAATTGCACACGTATTGAATCGGGTTATCTTGCGGAGAAAAGTAAAGCCAAATTGTATCACTACCTGAGATGAAAAGGTGTTTACTAAGCACGTCACTCTTTCTCGTCCCTGTCCGAGATGCAAGGGTATCGGGACTTATTGAAGAACTGCCCCACATTTGATTAAACTCTTTAGTATAGGCATCAGCAAGCTCGGTACTTCTTATGGTTACTACATTGTCCACGTGTAAATAATCCCCAGCGTTAAAACTGCCTGTCCACACAAAATCGTTTGATGGATCAGAATCGCCAAAATCTCTAACGATGAATTTATTATGCATAATGTGGTCAGTGGAGTTGGCTCCCACGCCTTCGTGAATTACAGGGATACCATTACTTATCAATCTTTGAACCCCAGCCTCGTCGTAATATGTGCTATCTGTTATAATCCTGATCCTGACCCCACGCCCTTTAGCAGCAATCAAGGAATCAACAATTGTACTGTTAAAAATTTCGTAGTAGCAGCAATCCAGTGAATATGTAGCACCGTGTATGAATTCTCCGAGCCTTTCGACCAAATTATCATTTTCGAAATATACAGAAAAGGAAAAACCCCCAACCTGAAATCCAAAGGTATCGGAAAAGACAGTGTGATACTGGTCCTTAGCTAAAAGGTAATATCTAACAAAAAATCCGCTGTTTTGGCCGGGTATACCAAAATAATAGGAATTGTTTCTACTGGAATCTGGCACTATACCCTGGAAAGAGCCAAAATTTAAACTATAATAAAGGCTACAAGCTACAATATCGTTATCTGGGTCTGATACCGTAGCCACCACATTAAAAGGCTGGTTTGGTTCAGGATATTCAGGACTCCTCACTATAGAGGTAAAACTAGGGGGAGTTCCCTGAGGAGGAGAATCGGTACGGTAGAACGAGGCCTTGTCCGCATATCCCCCAAGGACATTATCGGCATAACACCTTATCCTTAAAAGTGCATATGCAGCATTAGGTGGAGCATCTGCAACAATGGAATCAACCACCCATGAATTTAGAACATTTGCATATTTTACATCTGTTGATGTTATAAATGAATTGCTCGATGTAAACCAACTTATTAAAAAACCAACACCTTTATTCCCTGTACCATTTACCGCAAAAAGTGCTACCTTAAAGGTGTAAGATACCCCTGGAGTAACAGAAACATTCTGATAGACACCCGCATTTGTTGTACCTGTTGCCTGTAACGCAATGCTATAGTTTCCGTGATATACAGGGTTAGTAGCCTGCGAAAGGTTTACTCCACTCTCCTTTAACCAGCCTGTAGGGACCCCATTACTCCAATCCTCAAAGCTTCCGTTGGTGATTAATTCCTGTGAGTGGGAATAGGTGGCAAAAGCCAAAACGCCCAAAATCCAGATTATTTTAAGATACCTTTTACCATTCATGATATCTCAAGGTTAAAGGTTGATTGGGAAACTTCAAACTTAGTGCCTGAATCTCCTTATACCCGTAAACACAAGGTTGATGCCAAGCTCCCTTGCCCTTCTAATAACCTCATCATCCCTTACCGATCCGCCTGGTTCAACAATTAGCTTTATACCATGACTGTATGCAAGTTCAATACTATCAGTAAAGGGGAAGAATCCATCAGAAACGAGAATGGAACCTCGAGCCCTCTCACCTGCTCTGCTTAAAGCAATTCGAAGGGCTTCTACCCTACTTGTCTGCCCCCCTCCTATACCCACGGTCATACCCTCTTTGACAAGGATAATAGCATTGGATTTCACATATTTGATCACTTTGTCTCCAAAATAAACATCTTCAAACCAGTTCTCATCGAATTCTCCCGCAACCACTCTCAAATCCTCTCTCTTAAGTTCCCTTGTATCTCTTTCTTGAACGAGTAGATCCCTATCAATAAAGCGATACTCAAAAGAGGAGAAACCCCCCTCTTTTACTTTGATGACCCTTCGCTTCTTCTTCTTTTTTAATAACTCAAGGGCCTTTTCTTCGTAATCTCGCGCCACAAGTACTTCAAAAAAGAAATCGTTAACGGTTTGGGCAAGTTTTTCGTCAACGATGCCGTTAAAGGCTACAATGCCACCATAGGCGGATTCCTCATCGGACTTTAAAGCCTTCCAGAAGGCATCTTCCAGATCGTTTCCTATTCCAACACCACAGGGGACATTGTGCTTTATGATGGCACAAGCTGGTTCTTTAAACTCGTTGACCACCTGCCAGGCTGAATAAAAATCAAGAATGTTGTTGTAAGAAAGCTCAGCGCCCCACAAAAGTTCTGCTCTCTTCAAAAAGGTATCCTCAAAGAGGGTATTAAAATAAACGGAGGCCTTTTGATGGGGATTCTCCCCATATCTCAAGTCAAAGGCCTTTTTAAAACTCCCCACAAGGAAGTTTTCATCTGCCTCGAATCTCCTGGAAAGTTCATAGTAAATGGCACTGTCGTACTCAATAGCCTTTCTGAACCCCCTCAAAGCGAGCAATTTTCTATCTTCAATGTTCAATGTACCGTTTTTGACTTTTTCCGCAACCCACTTGTAGTCCCCAGGTTCACACACCAGAGTTACCCAGAAATAATTCTTTGCTGCAGCCCTAATCAGCGAAATTCCGCCAATATCGATAAATTCAAGAAGAGACTCCAGTTCGAGATCTAATTTCGCTCTAAAGGGATAAAGATTCACCACTACGAAATCAATTAATGGAATGTTGTGGGACTCAAGAAAGCGCAGATCCTCTTCCTTATTCCTGCGGGCGAGAATACCTGCAAAAATTACAGGATGAAGGGTTTTTACCCTTCCTCCTGGAGATTCAGGAAATCCCGTTAATTCCTCGACACTTACAACGTTAAAGCCTCTGCCTCTCAAATATTCAAAGGTGCCACCCGTGGAGAGGATTTGATAACCTGCATCCTGAAAGGCAGATGCCAGTTCTTCGATACCTTCCTTGTAATACACACTAATGAGGGCAAATCTTTGCATTTTGCTACTCAAGAAGTTTTATAATCACATAAGGGTAAGTGCGATGCTCCAGTCTATGAATCCTTCGCTCGACACTTTCAAGACTTTCCCCTTCCCTTACTTTAATACACGCCTGTTCAATAATTGGACCCGAATCCACTCCTTCATCCACATAATGGATGGTTATTCCCATAACTTTGCATCCTGCTTTATAAGCCCGCTCAATGGCGTTAAGCCCTGGAAAGGCTGGCAAAAGAGCTGGATGAATATTTACGATCTTCCATCTAAAACGTTCAACGATAAAGGGGGGCAAGATTCTCATATAACCAGCAAGGGCAATAAGGTCAGGATTGAGTTCCTCAAGCTTCCTAAGAAGCGCTTCATTATAAGCCTTTTTGCCTTCAAAACTTTTGTAATCCAGAATAAAATAGGGAACCTTTAATCTCTGAGCCCGTTTAATTGCCTTAGCCTCTGGATTGTCAGTGATCATCGCAACACATTCGATAGGCCAGGAATTTTTTCTTATTGTTTTGACTATGGCTTCAAAGTTACTACCATTACCTGAAGCGAGAACAACAAGCCTCTTCATAACGAGAATTCAACTTGTTTAAGTTGCTCCAAAACGTAATTCCTTATCTCATCAACAGAAGGCAAGGGCCTCACTAACTTCCCGTTCTCTAAATACTTTTGCAATATAAGTTCCCCTTCTCCTCCGCAGGAGTGGCAGGTGGCTGTATCGGCCTCGTACGGAGTAACATAAAGAGCCTTGCACTTTTTACATCTCCAGACCTTCTTTCTGCCACTGAATTTCCCCTTCTTAGCAAGGGGAACACCTTCTACTTCCACGATATCCATAGCAAAGTCAATGGTAGGAGCATTGGAAATGGACGTTCCCACACCGAATCCAAAAGCACCAGCCTTTTTCAAAGGCGGTATGTCATCCTCATCAAGGCCACCGGAAACATAAATTCTGACGTTTTTATAACCCCTCAAATCCAGCTCCCACCGAACTTCCCTCACAATTCTTTCCATGTTCCCCCTGCGAGATGCAGGGGTATCAAGCCTCACACCCAGAAGGTCCTTTATTTTAGATGCAGCCTCTAAGGAGGCGAACTTTTCATCACCAAAGGTGTCGATCAGGGCAATTCTGGGAATATCCTGCGGCATAATTTCATCGTAAGCCTTCCATGCCTCTTCTTCACCCATAATGAGCATTAAAGCATGGGGCATAGTGCCCGTTGGTCTTTTACCGATGGCTTCGGCACCCAGTATGGAAGACACCCCGTCACAACCGCCTATATAAGCATTCCTGTCAATAAAGGGGGCAAGTGCGGGATGCATTCTTCTGACGCCAAAGGACAAAACTACAGAGTCCTCTGCAGCTTTCTTAATCCTTGCAGATTTTGTAGCTATTCCCGATGCCTGACAGATAAGGCCAAGGGCAGGCGTTTCAAACTCAGAAAAGCTCGAATATTCTCCCTCAATAGCCATCACGGGTATCGGAACACCCTCTGGATCACGAGGGGTAAAAAGGGTGCCCTCAGGTATTGAATACAAAGTGATCGGAAGGCCTTCCAGGAGCTTAACCACATATTCTAACCCTGCGAAAACTGCCCATGGGTATTTATCTGGTAAAGAACCAACGGTAAACTCCGCCAACACCGATTTCTTTACCTTTTTATGCCGTAAAATTTCTACCGTCCGCTTAAAATAAATGTCTGTAGTTAATCCTTTCTTTATCTCGTCACCTGATGCAATGTGGAAAAGGTCCACACTAAGCCTCCCCCTTTAATCTGGCGAAAACAATCCGCCCTGTCTCCGTCTGTAATACCGAGTGAACTATAACCTCAATCTCCTGACCTATATAAGAACTCGCTCCATCAACAACCACCATGGTACCATCCACAAGATACCCTACCCCTTGTTTTTTATCCCTTTCCTTGCCCTCACGAACAATCTTGATCTTTATAATGTCTCCAGAATTTAATGGTAATTTAAGTCGCTCTGTAAGTTCGTTTACATTTAACACAGAAACCCCCTGGACCTCAGCGACCTTTTTTAAATTGTAATCAGTGGTGATGAGCTTAGTGCCAGTTTTCCTTGCCAGCTCTATGAGTTTTTCATCCACATCGTGCTTTCCGGGAACATCCTCCCGAACGATAATCAGTCTATCTTTCAATAAATCCCTTAGCTTATCCAGCATTTCCATCCCCCGTCTTCCCTTTTCCCTCTTATCGGGATCCTTTGAATCTGCAATGTTTTGAAGTTCTTTCAGCACAAAGGCGGGAACTGCCAGATTGCCTTCCAGAAATCCAAGTTCCACCATATCCACGATCCTTCCATCTATTAGTGCACTGGTATCAACAAGCTTTGTGTACTTTTTCATCTCGCCTTTGATCTTATCCTTAGACTTAATAAGCTCATCCTTTCTGGACAAGACATAAGCGACAAAAAGATAAATTGCAGCGGTATTTGTAATGAGAAAGACCCATCCCCTGGTCTCTGGCCGCCTAAAATCGGGAAACTGGATGATCAAAAAGCCTATAAAGGTTCCAAAAAGGGCTCCCGCTATGATAGTCGCAAGAAAAACAGCCACCTCTCTAAAGGTTCTATGGGAGAGAAGTTTTTCAAGGGCTATAACGGAGTAGGAAATGAGCGCGGCAACAGTCACCGCCAAATAGTAAGATAAGTGGGCCCTTATACCTACGAAGGTGATAAGGCCGAACAGCACCAAAAATACGATAATACGCCGTATATTTAACCAAGACATAGCTTAACAACCTCCTCAACACTTTTAAATTCTAATGGAGAAAATACATTTATAAAACCAAGCCTCTTCGCTTCCTCAATTCTTCTCTGAAGATTTGCAACCCGGCGAACTTCCCCGCCGAGTCCCACTTCCCCGATAAAAACTGCATTATCGGGTAAAGCCCTCTTTTTGTAGGAAGATATAACAGAGGCCACCACTGCCAAATCGGCAGAGGAGTCCTCTACCCTCATACCCCCTGTTACATTTAAGAAAATATCCATACCCCTTAAATTCACCCCGGTAAACCTTTCCACGACAGCAAGAAGCATGTAAAGCCTTTTTGTATCAAAACCTGTTGTAACCCTTTGAGGTGTCGGGAAAAAGGTTGGTAGCACAAGGGACTGAATTTCAACCAGTATGGGCCTTTTACCCTCCATAAGTACAGTATAAGCAATACCCTCTTTTCTCACATGATCCTTTGAAATAAACAAAGTTGCCGCATCGCTAACCTCCTTAAGGCCACTGGAGGTCATCTCAAAAATGCCAATCTCATCAGAACTTCCATAGCGATTCTTAGTACACCTTAAAATCCTCAAGTCTGAACCCTTTTCCCCCTCTAAGTACAGGACAACATCAACCATATGCTCTAATGTTTTAGGGCCAGCAAGGGTTCCGTCTTTGGTAACGTGCCCTACAATGATTGTACTCATTAACCTTTCCTTGGTCATTCTTAGAAACTCAGCTCCGCATTCCCTTACCTGGGTTACACTACCCACCACCTGGTCAATTTCCGGTTTGTAAACCGTTTGAATGGAATCTATTATGAGTAGAAATGGTTCAATTTTTTCAACAACAGACTTAATCTCAGAAACATCCTGCTCGCCTATTACGTAAAGAAAATTACTGGAAATGCCTACTCTTATTGCCCTCCCTTTTACCTGTTCAGGAGACTCCTCCCCTGAAACATAAAGAACCTTTAACCCCTTGTCCGTTAAAGCCTTTGCAATTTGAAGCAAAAGAGTAGACTTACCTATACCCGGTTCGCCCCCAATCAAAATAAGACTGGAAGGTGTAATCCCCTCTTCCAATACCCTGTCAAACTCATAAATACCCGTCGGAACTTTCCTGTACTCCTTGATTTCAATCTCGCTGATCTTCTTAACCCTCTCTATCCCTGAGGAAGTCTTAGCTCCGGTAGGCTCATCTCTAAACTCTTTAAAGGTATTCCACTGACCACAATTAGGACACCTGCCAAGCCATTTTACACTTTCATAGCCACAATTGGAGCAAACAAAATAAGTTCTTGATTTTTGAGATCTACCCATTTCAGAAAAGTTTCAACTTCGCCTTAATCTCGACGCCTTTCTTAAACTCCTGTGAAATCGACCGCAACATATCAAAAACAGAATCGATTTTGCTGTAAAGGGTATCATTTGCAAGGAGTGGATTTTTTCTCAAAATCTTCATTGTTGAATCCGCCTCAATGAGAACGGTATCCAACCTTTTCAAAACCACGGTAAGGTTCTCATTCTGCTGAGAGATTGCTACAAGGGCTGTATCTCGGAATCCCCTTAAGGTCTTATCAACCTCAACAAGAGCTCTGTCTAAGTTTGAGATCACGGGTTTTAATTCCTTCATACTGGTTCTCAACTCTCCTAAGAAACTTACAAGGGTATCAGAGAGGTTCAGAAGCTCCCTCACAAGGTCATCATAGCTTCTGGTCTTTATACCTTGAAATCGGTAATTCCTTGGCACAGGTTTGCCGTCTCCTGGAATTATCAGGAGTCTCACTTGACCCAAAAGTCCCACGGTTTCAAGAATAACGTTAGATCCTTCATTGAGTTTATATCTTTCCGTATAAAAGGTTAAAACTACCTTGTTATCCTCGATTCGAACATCAGAAACCCTACCCATTGGAACGCCGAGAACCGTTACTACATCGCCCTTTCTCACATTCACTGGACCTTCAAAGACCGCTTCGTAATATGCTCTGTTTCTGCGAACATTAAAATCTCTCGTCAAAAATAGCCCACCAATCAGAAGGAAAAGGAGAAAGGTAATTGTTAGACCAACCTTCTCTTCAAGGGTCATCTAATTTCTATTTCCCCTTTAACTTTTCCCAGTCCTTTAGAAACCTTTCAATTCCTATGTCTGTCAGCGGGTGATTGACCAATTGTCTTATAACCTTAGGAGGCACTGTAACAATAGGCGCTCCCATCAGTGCAGCCTCAAGAACATGGAGTGGATGCCTGACAGAGGCCACAATCACCTCCGTTTCGAACCCGTAATTTTCATAAATCTGTAAAATTTGCTCAACAATGTCAAGGCCGTAGTGGCTTATGTCATCAAGCCTTCCTACAAAGGGAGAAACATAGGTTGCTCCAGCTTTGGCAGCAAGTAAAGCCTGCAAAGGCTGGAAAATAAGGGTAACGTTCGTCTTAATCCCCTCCTGTGAAAGGGTTTTCACTGCCCTCAATCCGTCAGCGGTCATCGGTATCTTAATAACTACGTGCTCGTCAATCTTTGCCAGTTCCCTTGCCTCCTTTACCATTCCCTCATAATCTGTGGAGACCACTTCTGCTGAAACAGGACCCTTTAAAATCTCACAAATTCTCTTAATTACCTTGACCGGGTCTCCACCCTCCTGTGAAAGGAGTGTGGGGTTTGTTGTTGCACCTTCTATAATCCCCCACTGAGCAAGCTCTTCAATCTCCTTAACGTTTGCAGTATCGACAAAGATTTTCATTACAGTCCTCCTTTTAATATTTAACCTCTAACAGCGTCAAACCCTTTGCAGGGGCAACGATGACCTTCCTTTCTCTCCCCTCTAAAAAATTCTGAAAAAATTCAATGCTGCAAAACTTTTTAAAGGAATAAACCATACTGCCAACAAGGGTCCTTACAAGCCTGTAAAGAAAATGACTTCCCTCCACATAGAAAACGATCTCATCCTCCTCTCTACGCCAGTAAGCATTGTAAAACCGTACCCTTTTATCCTCTTTTTCCTTGACCATCTCAAGGAAGGAAAAATCAATTTCGCCCTTTATAAGCTCCGAACACTGTGAAAGGATTTTCTCATCTAAAGGATACGGCAACTCCCATACATACCTTGACCTGAGTGGAGAGCGTTTACCATCCAGAATTCTGTATCGATAAACCTTTGATTTTGCTGAGAATCTCGCGTGAAAATCGTCCGGGGCAGGCTCCAGAGATTTAACATGGACATCTTGAGGCAAAATCGCATTCAAAGACCTCTTCAGCTGGTTCAGATCAAGTTGCAAATCCGAATCAAAGTGCACACTGAAAACCTGATTTTCTGCATGGACACCGGCATCCGTCCTCGATGCACCGATTAGCCGAAAATCAACGTCCCTAAACAGGGTTTTCAAAGCCTCTTTCAAAACCCCTTGAACCGTTCTTCGGTCTTTCTGAATTTGCCAACCGAAAAAATCTGTTCCGTCGTATTCCACGACACCCTTTATTACCATTCACTATTTTTCCTCAGGTGCAAAACCGAGCTTCCGCTGTTCCATACCGAACAATTTTACCTCTCCAAATTTAGCTTCATACTGCTTGATGTTGTCCTCGAGGGCTTTTAAAAGCAATTTTGCATGCTGTGGCGTCATCAAGACCCTCGCCTGGACCTTTGCCTTTGGAAGCCCTGGTAAAATCTTTGCAAAATCGATCACAAATTCACTCGGTGAAAAGGAGATCATCACCATATTAGAATAAACGCCCTGAGCTACATTCTCATCTAACTCTATTTCAAAAGGTTTTTGAATTTCCATATAACCTCCTGTACTGCTTTAATTTTACATGATTTTTTCAAGTCTTTCAAAAGACCTGTAAAATTTTTACATGCAGGAAAATTATTACACGCGGATAGGCCTTGAAATCCACATTCAGTTAAAAACAAAAACAAAACTCTTCTGCGGATGCAAAAACGAGTATGGTGCCATCCCCAACACCAACGTCTGTCCCGTTTGCCTTGGCTACCCCGGAGTTCTTCCCGTGCTAAATCAGGAAGCGGTGAAAATGGCCATCAAAGTAGCCCTTGCCCTCAACGCGAGAATCAACAAACGATCAAGATTTTACAGGAAAAACTACTTCTATCCCGACCTTCCCAAGGGCTACCAAATTACCCAGTACAGCGAATCGATAGCAGAAGATGCCTTTTTGGAGATCACTGTTCACGACGAGTCTAAAAGAATTGAAATCGAACGCATGAATATTGAAGAGGAGGCCGCTCGCTCAATTCACACGCCCCAAGGTGAAGTTCTCCTCGATTTCAACCGTAGCGGAATTCCACTCCTCGAGATAGTTACAAAACCCTGTATAAGTTCCCCCATTGAAGCAAAACTATTCTTGGAAAAGTTCCGCGATTATATAAGGTATTTAAAAATCTCTGATTGTGATATGGAGAAGGGAGAGCTAAGGGTGGATGCCAACATATCCCTTTCACTGGATCCAAATACTTACGGCACCAAGGTAGAACTCAAAAACCTCAACTCTTTTAAAGCCGTTTATGATGCATTGACTTTTGAAAAGGAGAGGCAGGAAAAACTATTAAAAGAAGGCAAGAAAATTCACCAAGAAACTCGAATGTGGGACGAATACTTAGGTGAATCAAGACCGATGAGGACCAAAGAAGAGAGTATGGATTACCGGTACTTCCCTGAACCCGACTTGCCCGTCTTGATCCTCGACGATAAATTCATCGAAGAGGTAAAGAGGGAGATGCCCGAATTACCCGACAAAAAATACGCAAGATATGTTGAAAATTACAAATTGTCGCCGGAACAAGCCAAGCTTATCGCCTTCGATAGGGAATATTCCGAATTTTTTGATAGGATCTCAAAGGAAGTAAAAGACAAGAAATTGGTGGCCAACTGGCTCACCGTGATTTTCCCTGCCTACATCGGTAAAACCCACCGATTTGAAGACCTGGATCCTGTGGAATTTGTGAGACTCGCCCACGCCTTAGAAATTGGTGAAATAAACAACAACCAGGCAAAGGAGGCTCTTACAAGGTTCTTCGAAAAAGGTATTTCCATTTCTAAGAGCATTCAGGAATTTGAAGAATCTTCAAAGAAATTTGATGAAACGGAACTGGAAAAGGTTATCGATGAGGTATTGGAAGAACAAAGGGAACTGGTAGAAAAGTACCTCTCGGGTAAAACCGGTGTCTTTCAGGCCATCCTCGGCCAGTGTATGAAAAAATTGAAGGGAAGCGGTGACCCTATCAAGGTGAAGGAAATCCTTGAAAGGAAACTGAAAGGGTAAAAAAAAGCCCTGTTTTAAGTTGTGATAAAACCGCTCTACTTTCTCGACATTAAGTCTTATTGAACGATCTTCTATTGCAGGTTCGACGCCCTTTTAGGCTCCTCTTCTTGTCGTAAGCCCTGTCTAACTCCATTTATAATTTGATTATCGCTTGCGTTAATTTTATTATGCTCATGTTATCCCTCAATCTCTCAAATTCTTTTTCACTTCCCATACGCCTTCGACTCTTAACTTTGCCTGTTTAACGGCGCCCCTATCTCATACCTCTTTACCTTTCTACCGTTCATTTTGTGTTTCTTGCCACCTTCATTTGCTACAACTACATTGCGTTTATTCATGCTGTAAGAACAAAAGATGTAGTATGGTCGCCGTTTTACTATGTTGTTATTTTTGATGAAACAATCCCATTTCGAGTAGATTAATTTTGAGGAACCCGCCCTCTTGACAAAACGGAGCATATAGTATACAATTGTATATATGGAGAACCTCAACCGGAAGGTCAATGTGATAGCTCGGTTCAACGGAACAGGGGAGGTATATCCCATCTATATTGAATTTTCCGGTTCCCTCGTTAAACTCAGAAAGCCCGATGCCGTCTGGAAAGAGAGGGTCGGAAGGAATCTCATCACCCGGTTCTCCTCCTCCGATGGTGCAAACAGGTATATCCTCGCCTTTAACCATGAGACCCTTGAATGGAAATTGGAGGGGATAATCTATGAGTAGAAAGTTCCTCCTCGTAGACATGGATGCCTTTTTCGTATCCTGTGAGGTCGCAGCGCGTCCGGAGTTAAAAGGCAAACCAGTGGGGGTGGTAACAGGGGCCCAGAGGCACGGCGTTGTCGCATCGGTATCCTATGAAGCAAGAAAATACGGGGTCAAGGCGGGAATGCCCACTTACAAGGCGATGGACCTATGCCCTTCCATAGTATTAATCCCTGCCGATATAGTGAAATATGCCTACATCTCCGAGTCTATAATGGATTACCTCAGGGGAAACTTTAATAAGGTGGAGGTCTTTTCCGTGGATGAGGCCTTTATCGATGTGAGCGACATCCCGGACCCTGTGGAAACGGGTAAAGAGATAAAGAAATACATAAAGGAGCATTTTCACGTACCTTTAACCGTTGGCATTGGTCCCTCGAGGGTCATAGCCAAGATGGCTTGTGAACTCGCAAAGCCCGATGGATTAATGGAGATAAAGGAAAATGAAATTCTGGAAAAGTTGGGGGACTTGGACGTTGAAGAAATACCGGGTATAGGCGAGAGGAGTGCAGAAGCCCTGAGGTCTATAGGCATAAGAACGGTAAGGGATCTGTGGATAACCGATGAAGAGGTCTTAGTGAGAAAATTTGGTATCAGGGGGAAATGGTTTAAAGACATGGCAATGGGAAAGGATGCAGGATACTTCACCCTTTTAGAAAATGGCCTTCAGATGAAAAGCATAGGCCATTCTGAGACCTTTCCGAGAGATGTAATAAATCCCGATGAAATCCGGGCCTATCTACTATACCTGTGTGAAAAAACGGGCAGGCGGATGAGGAAACACAACCTTATGGGTTATGGGGTATCGGTGTACATTAGATATTCAGACTTCACCGGCAACGGAATTTCAAAGAAATTCTCAAAACCCGTCATCACCAGCACTGAAATTTACCAAAACGCACTCTTCCTTCTCAACAGAATCCTTGAGATAAAGCCTATAAGGCTCATAGGGGTTTCCATCTTTGACCTCGAACCCTTGAGATTGCAACTTTCCCTTTTTGAAAACAAAGAAAGAGAAATAAGACTGGAGTTTTCCCTGGATACAATAAACGATACCTATGGCGATTTTACCGTCAAACGTGCCCGCCTTGCTGGGTTAAAGATTTCCCACAGCGTAATCCCGCCAAGGGGAATACCGAGATAGATTTTAGGTTTCCAGCCTTTCAAACCTCACTAAAAACTTCCCAAAGGTAGGCCTTTTCATCTCCGTGATTTCAAAGTCCATCCCTGTAAAATCCTTAAGGTAGTAAATAAAATCCTGGGCATGCTCGTCGAAACAACAACTACAGGCAGCAGTAGTCCCTGTGAATTCCACAAGGAGAGAGTCTCGCTCTACCGAAACCACACTTGCTTCACACTCTGGGCTTCGGGTTTCGTTAAATTCTTTAACGAGTTTGCTTATGACTTCTTTAAAGTCCTGCAAATCATCCTCCCATAAATATTTTAATGCAAAGAAAGCGTATCTTTATTCCAATCTTGGAGATAGTTACATTAGAACAACAAAGCAAGGAAGAATCAAAAACAAAAACTATAAAATTCAAAACTACCCTTGGCTTCCTTAAGAAAGCCAAGGGTAGTGAGCTGCCTTTCTTCAATTAGAACTTTATTACCTTATACTGCCTATTAACCCCTTCTCCCCTCACATCGACGAAATAGACCCCACTCTTCAGTTCTTTCATAGAGAATTCATTTTTATAAGTGCCGTTTACCATGCCGCTGTAAAGATCCCTAATTTTTCTTCCGTCAGCACCGTAGAGAGAGATGTTGATATTTAAAGCTCTATTTACTGAATATTCCACAGGAAGGCTGTTAAAAACAATCTCAGGTACCCTAAGGTCAAAATTCACCCTTTCAGGGACCGAGACTACAAGGGGTCCAAAGTAGGCATTGTCGATATATACTGAATCCTCTGTGGTAGCATACTTATAGATCCTGAAATCGTACTTAAAGGTAACGGCACTATCAGCAGGCCTTACAGTTTTAAAACTAATTTCTTGCCACTCTGAAGAGTTAGCGCTATAACCACTGTAGACTGCACTACCCACATTATTTCCAGCAGAATCTTGCCAGTAGCAATAAAGCCTCCCACCAATATTTGTTGAGTTCTCTTTAACCCATATGCTTACAAGAAAAGTATCATTTGCAAAAGGTAAGGTATCTATCCTGTTAACGTAGTGGTAAAAACTCGCATCATAGCCGGATGTATCTCCTACCACAGCTATTTTTACTCCAAAACCTTCATAACCAGGAACCTTCGCTACTGACCCTGAGACACCACCTCCGGTACCTCTTATGTATAGATGCCAGTATTTCGGCATAGAATCTTGTCCAGTTGATGATGTATCCCACAGCTCAAAGCCTGGATTCAATAGCATATTATAACCCTCTGCCCAAAGGGGCACTGCAAGTGCTAACCCAATAACTACTAACAACTTTTTCATACACACCTCCTGTGCTTAGATAAATAATAATGGGATAAAATTAAATAATCAACACTAATAAAAGGTCGACGAAGTATGAAAATTTCTGCGCATGATGAAGACTAATATGATCCTGGGACTTAAAAGCCGGTACCCATTTGAACTTCTTAGGTCAAAATACTACGCTTTTTTCTCTGAAACTTTAGACAAAGTACGGCTAAATGTTACACTTAGTTAGCTCTCAGTCTTTATTTCCCCTACTTCACTCCCAGCCGTTTCAAGATGGCATTCTCAACATCAGGTTCTGCTACCGAAGTAATTCTATTAATCAGCGGGGTGCCAACGTAAAAATATGTATATGCAGGAGTGTTACCCCCATACAAAAATCCTTTAACAAAACCTTGCATATTAGACGTAGCTCCAGCTCTAATCACGGGTCCAGTAAGAGTAAATACATATAAGCCTACATCATAATAGGCTGCATTAGAATCGCTAAAGAAACTTGCAGGTAATGTAAAGACGGTATCTACAACAAAGGTATCTGCCTGAATTATATGGATTGTATAGCCAGCATTGTTAAAAGAATAAATCCGGAAATATAAATAGTAAAAAGATGCGTTTTGGACCTTTCTCCACACCGTAAGGATATCATATCCCACCCTAAAGGTATCTTCCCGGACAGGCTGAATGATGTACGTAGTATCAGGGATTACACATGTGCCCTGGCAACCTCCAATATTTGAGGTTAAAGTAACTTTGTATGTTTTCCTTGATTTGTATCCCATTCGACCTTGACCTTTGATACTGTTAAGTCCGCAATTGGATCTGAGAAAAGAAAAGCTTTTTGTCCGTAAGATTTAATAAAACATACAAAAGTGGCGCTTATATTTGTGGTATCATGAACGAATACGGTATCGGGTTTAACTGTACAACCTTCGTTAACTATGGTAGATATTTGATTACAAAACTCTGTATTCTGGCATTCAAGAACTTGAAAGAACACACCTGTTACAACATTATTATATTATTGTTTAATACGGGAGGTACGATGCCTCTTTTAAAGCTGGAGAAGGTTGAAAAAATTTATATTGCAGGCAAAGTAAAGGTTCATGCTCTAAAAGGAGTTGACCTCGAGGTGGAAAAAGGTGAGATTATCGCCCTTGTGGGGCCTTCAGGCTCCGGAAAGACAACCCTTCTTAACATCATCGGATGCATCGATAAACCGACCAGTGGAAAAGTTATAATGGAAGATATCCTTTTAAACGAGAAGAGCCCTGATGAGCTTGCAAACCTTAGAAGATACTACTTCGGATTCATATTTCAAAGTTTCAACCTTATACCAGTTCTAAACGTTTACGAAAATGTTGAAATAGCTTTAAACCTTAAGTATCCCAAACTCTCAAAAAGGGAAAAGGAGCGCAAAATCTTTGAGATCTTGGAACTTGTCGGTTTAAAGGACAAAAAGGATGCGAAACCCCTTGAACTTTCTGGTGGTGAACAACAAAGGGTTTCCATTGCAAGGGCATTGGTTAAAGACCCTGAATTTGTCCTGGCCGACGAACCCACTGCCAACTTAGATTCAGAAACAGGAAAGAATATAGTCCACCTTATGAAAGAACTAAACGAAAAAAGAGGTGTGACCTTTATCTTTTCCACCCACGATCCACTAATAATGCAATACGCAAAGAGGATAATTAAACTCAGAGACGGAAAAATAGAGGTATAGCATGATAAAAAACGCCTTCAGAAACTTGTTAAGGCATAAAAGAAGAACGCTTTTAACCTTTTCAATTCTCAGCGTGGCCATAATGTATTACATTGTTATTCAAGGGATGCTGGATGGGTTTGAAATCGAATCCATAAAAAATTTTTTGAGCTTAGAAACCGGGCATATCAAGATCACATCAAAAGAATACAATCCTGAGACCTTTGAGGGAAGAATACCAACTTATAATGAAGTTGAAAACAAACTCAAATCCTTTCCCTATGTTGTTGGAATAGCTCCGAGGCTCAAAATTTCAGGATTCCTCGACAACGGAATAGATGAATACCCTGTAATCATCGTCGGTATAGATCCCGAGAAAGATGCAACAGTTTTTGATCTTCGAAAATACGTTCAGAAACCACTTGGACCCGAATCGATTTGGATTGGCACGGTGATTGCAGACCGATTTAAAGTCAAGGAGGGCGACATTCTCTACTTAACCTTCAAAGGAAAAAAGGGTTCAATCGTCTCAAAAGAATTCGAAATAGCAGGCATTATAGATGCCCCCAGTTTTGTTATCAACAATTTACAGGCCTTTGCCGACCTTAGGACAATCAACGAAATCGGCGAATTTGACGGGGAAATATCAGAAATTTCAATAAAAACAGCCAATTTTAACAAAGTCCAACAGTATAAGGCAGAAATTGAAAAAGCCCTTCCGGATTTTTCCATAAAGACCTGGCAGGAAGAAGGGAAAGACTTCCTTTCTATAAGTGAGGCGAAGAAGTTTTCACAGAACATTTTGCTTTTCTTTATCATCCTGATTGGTATAATAGGAACCACTAATACACTGATGATTGCAGTGTATGAAAGGATTAGGGAAATTGGGACGTTAAAAGCAATTGGAATGAGAGACTACGAGGTGATGAAACTATTTATAATCGAGGGCACACTTATAGGTATTGCTGGCTCCATTGGTGGAGTTATACTCGGTGTAATAGTTAACTATCTCCTTGTGAAGTACGGAATCGACTGGTCGCCCCTCCTTCCCAAAAACATGAATTTTGGTTACAGGGTTTCCGGAATAATTAAAAATACCTGGAATCTTAAAAGTATATGGATTTCTTTAATTCTGGGGCCTGTTTCCACTTTGGTCGCCAGTTATTTTCCGGCAAAAAGGGCAAAGAAGCTATTGCCGGCGGAGTGTTTAAGATGGATATAAAAAAACTTGCCTTTAGAAATTTATTAAGGAACAAACGAAGGACCCTTTTGACTGCACTATCCCTCTTCGTATCAGGCTTTGTGATTGTTGCCTTACATGGCTATTTAAGAGGCGCCCTTGATGCCTCAAAGGAAATGATAATAAAACTGGACACCGGGCATGTCCTTATAACGACAAAGGAGTATTTTGAAAGGAGAATATTTTTACCACAGGAAGAATACATTCAAGATCTTGATGAGGTTCAAAAAATTCTTGATAACTCAAATTATGTCGATTTTTACGCCCTTCGGATTAAAGCGGGTTCTATGATCTTCACTAAGAATGGTGCTACAAAACCTGCCTACATTTTTGCCATAGACCCACAAAAAGAGAAAAAAACCTTTGACTTGAGTAGGAAGATTGTAGAAGGAGAAAATGACCTTACAAAGGGAGGTGTTTTGGCTATCGACTTAGCGAGGGCTCTAAGGGTGAGGCCTGGAGATACCATAATAATCCTCTCTCGTAGTGTCTATGGAGGGTTATCCGCCATTAAAATTCCAATATCAGGAATTGCCACCATCGGCTATGCTGCCTTTGACCGTTCCCTTGTGATACTATCCTTCGAAAACGCCAGAAAACTCTTGAAAATGGCTGACGGAGCTCATGAAATCTTGGTCTTTCTGAAAAAAGAGGGAGACATTAATAAATTCATAAGGTCCTTAAAGTTGCCCGAAAATTTAGTGGCTAACCCCTATACCTTCGTACTTGGAGGTTTTGCCTTCTTTTATAAATTTGCAGACATCTTTTATATGGCGATTTATATTCTGATCACCCTTCTTGCCGCCTTTGCTATCGTCAATACGATGACCGTCGCTGTCTTTGAAAGGATGAGGGAGATAGGGACCCTAAAAGCCTTAGGAATGACCGACAACGAGATCTTTCTCCTCTTTGGGTTAGAGGGGACGATAATAGGGACTGCTGGAGGCCTGGCAGGTGGTTTAGCGGGCCTCTTTACCAATGCTATTCTGCATATTAAAGGCATGAACTTTGAATCCATGATCAAGGGGATTGAGTTTCCCTTCCCTTACGTAATAAGACCCTCCGTGAACCCATGGACTCTGCTAATTGCCTTTGTAATTGTAACGTCAATGTCTTTTTTAGCTTCAACACTTCCTGCTCTGCAGGCTAAGAAACTATCACCACAAGAAGCCCTGAGAACCTTATAGGAGGATATTATGAATATCGCTTTAATCATAACGCTATTGTTTCAGCAAATTTCCCCCTCTGAGGTTTTATTAAGCCTCAGAAAGAATCTAAAGTATAACACCTCTACCTTTTCTGCCCAGCTTGAAATCAGAAAAGGCAAAAGGGTGCTTAACAAGTCCTTCAAGGGTTACAGCAAGGGTGAAAACTTCTATCTTGAATTCACAAATCCGGAAGACAAAGGTGTAAAATACCTAAAACTTAAAGGCGACTTATACATCTATTTGCCTGACATTGACGATGTTGTAAGACTATCGGGAGACATGCTCAAACAATCCTTTATGGGAAGCGACTTATCTTACGAAGATTTAATGCAGGAAGACCCATTGAAATATTATAAACCAGTCTCCATGAGAGATACCACCTTAGAAGGGAAAATTTATTTTATACTGGAGCTTGAGGATACCACGGGAAATGCCCCTTATTACAGGGTTCGAATGGTCGTTGACTTAGATAGAAACATATGGCTTAGAGAGGAGCTAATTACAAAAAGCGGAAGGAAAATCAAAGAGATTGAAGCCCTTGAGTTCAAAAACATCAAAGGGAAACATTATCCGACCTCGATAGCGATGCGTGACCTGAGACTAAAAGACTCCTATACCAAGTTTGTTTTTAAAGAAGTCGACTTTGATATCCCCATCCCGGATAAGTACTTCTCGCTGAGTGAACTCAAAAAATGAAATTTTTTGTTATTTTATTGTTCTCCTCCATAAGGATCGGCTTATCTACCTTTGGCCTTTATGACTTTAAGGACCATAGACTTACAGGCATGTTGAAACCTTCGGCCAACTTGAATCTCACCTTCCAGGATTTCCGATTCTACTCAGATCTGGGTCTAAAGGTTATAAAAACTGAAGATTCTTTAAACTCAGAGTGGAAACTCTACCAGTGCTATTTGAAGTATCAGAAAAACAACCTGGAAATCAAGGGCGGAAAAATCCTCTTCATCCCGGGGTTTGCCGGGCTTTTTAATCCCTTCTTTAACAAACCAGCCTTCGAAACCGTTGAAACAGACCTTGAAGGTGAAAAGGGCGTCTTTTTGAGATTTACAAGCAGAGTAGCAACACCGACCCTCTTTGCCACTTTTGATAGTCTAACCTACAATTTAAAAGCACAACTTTGCCGAAGTTTTTCAAAATACGAGATAGGGATATACTCAGAATTTTCAAAACAATTAAATCTTGGCGCCTTTGTAGGGTATTTTGGAAGCCGGGTAGTAAAAATACAGGGCTTTTTAGAGAATTCCCTATTGAAATTGTCGGCTAATATAGAATTCCCGGTAAAAAGTACCTTAATTTCCCTCTGGTACTCTCACCGTAGCCAACCTGAATTTACAGCAATCCCTTTAACCTACCTTTTAACGAGAAACCTGCTTGCCTTAGAAATCAAATTTCCCGAGAAGATCTTTGAAATCCCATATCTTTTAGTCTTCTACGACTCAGACAACAAAACTTTGACTCTCCTTCTTGATTACAGATATGTAATTGGCAACAACTTTTTACTGGAAACAGGCTTTACATCAAGCATCAACAAAGGGAAATTAAACTACGCAATTTACGGTGGATTCAAACTCACCAAGGGTTTTTAGTAACCAATATTTAAACCCAATTTTAATCCATCGAAGGAAGGCAGGATTCTGCACATTCCTCCAGAGCAGACAAGTCCTCCGCGTTTTTTACCGTATGCCAAGGACACGCTGCCATTTTCAAACCGGTATAAAAGCTCAAAATTTGCCCAGAAATTGTCGTTGTCGAAGCGTGGGATCTTCATAGAAGCGTATTCAATCTGGAAAGAGGCAGTGAGGTCTTTAAGTAAATCTACCCCTCCTGTAAATTCGGTCATCCAGTATTTTAAACTGTCCTCATAATTTCGAGTAACTTTCACAGAGAACTCCGTTGGCAATTTCGCGTCCACCTTTGAATGGGTCTCAAAATAATAGGAGAGCAATTTTTGGTATTCTGGCTCCACCCTCAAATACTTTTCCCGGGCGCCTTTCAAATCAAAGTGAAATTTCCCGAAGTCACCTTCGAACTTGAAATATCCCTCTTGATAAGCCTTACCAAGGGAAGGATTTAATAAATTGTCATCCTTTAAATTTACGATACTGGCAAGCTGGAGTTCAAAATAGTAGTCTCCAAAACCGTATGCACCCAGAAAACTGAGTCCCTTATCAGCATTCCCTGCATTAGGTAAAAGCTCTTTTTCTGTAATGACAGGTGGCAGGTTGTAATTCCAGAAATTTATCGAATCATAGTAAATACCAGACAGGCCAAGGTCCAAACCATCAAAACTACCTGCAAGGTCAACGTTTACCCCAAGCCCTTTAATCCTGGAATAGGTAATAGGATCAACACCCCATTTCCTTGCCAAGTTAATTTCAAACCTTCCCCAATCCATTGAAAGCTTATTGCGGAGACCGTAGATCTCTTGAAAAGAGTAACTTTCCGGCATATTCTTTCTATTAAGCCTCACATAAGTGGCTTCAAAACCCGTAATCCCCTTCCCATAATTTAGGTTTAAAGCCCTCACAACATCGGATGTGTCATTGTTTAAAAGGAAAAGAAAATTCTCGTAATCGTAGGAGGCTAATTGACCACTTAAAAGTGTAAGGCTCAAACCATTGAGTTTCCCGGTAAGTTCAATTCCCCTGACGTATCTCAACTTCCTGAACTGAAAATCACTCAACTGAGAAAAAACAAGGCCTTTCTGAAATTGTGCTTGAAAATCGAGAAGTGCAAGTTCTATAAAAGCATTTTTGAAGGAGAATTGAGGACTCAACATTAAAAGCCTCTTATCCCATTGAGAAGGCTGCTGCACTAAAAAATCGGCCGAAATTTTAAAATCAAGAAAAGAATGCTGCAACTGACCAAAGGCTAAAGCATACTCTTCAAGAGAGTTCCTATCCAGCAGGTAATCGCCATTGAGATTAAAGTTAAACTGAATCAAAAGGGTTAAGAGGAACCTCATAGGTTATTCCCTTTCTACCATTGATTTTAAAAGCTCTTTATCCTTCGGTGCAAATCCCGTGAATCTCTTTAGGAGTTCCCTTTTAGGTGAAAACAAAAAAGAAGTAGGAAGGGCACTTACACCATAAGACTTCATCAGCGACTGATCCGCGTCCATAACAATGGGAAAATCCCATTTTTTGGCCTTTACAAAGGACGCTACCCGACTCTCTTTCCTTAAGCCATCCTCATTTACTGCAATAACAAAGATACCCAAGGAGTCTTTAATCCTGTTAATTTCATCAAGCTCCTTTATGCAATTAGTACACCAGATTGCCCAGAAGCTGATGTATACGGGCCTTTTGCCCCAGACCGTATCCATACTCACAACGCCGTAATTGAGGGTCCTCACCTCTTTCGCGTTAAGGAGAGTAAAAGTCAATAAAACCAGCACTTTCAACATCACTCGACCTCCACTATTTTCAAGTTCTCAATTCCATAAACCGTATAGACCTTCAAAAAATAAACACCTTTTTCGAGTTTAAGGGTTACAAATCCTACCGAACCAAAATCCCTTGTAAAAAGGAGCGCCCCTTTTACATCGTAGACCTCGACTTTCTTGATTGCTGCGCCATAAAGTTTTCCTGATTTATAGTAAACCTTTCTGGGAAAATCCTTCACGGGCACCTGCCCTGTTATAAAAATAGAATCCCTATCCTGCGGCCTATTGGCGTCGTAAACCTTGTATATGGCATTCAATGGACCTGCTTCGGAACCAGCATAAAAGTCAAGTTGTATGGTATCGGTAACCCCTGCAGGAACGGAAACTTGCACGCTATCAAGAGGATAGCACATCCCCCGTACGCATTGCATAAACTGGAAATCTGACGGTACGGATAATCTTACAAAGTGGAACACAAAACTCCGTGGCAAATTGTCATTTACCAGTTCTATTCTTAAATTTGACGATTGATTCAAGTCGAGATAGACAAAGGTTGAACCGAGTGGTCTAAGGGCAAAAATGGAAACCATAATTGCAAAAACAAAGTTACCCATCAAAACCTCCTTTGTACGACACTTAATATTTTTAAATTCATTGTATCTTGTAAGAGAGCCACAAAATTCCCTCCCGTTAAAATATTTTCAGCAATTTTTAATTCGAAAGGGAATTGGGGTTCCGCTGAAAGATAAAACCTTATCACATTGTTGAAAATAGAATCCGGTGCTCCTGATTGCTTGAAAAATACGCTATCCCTTGTAACAAACAAAAACAGCTTTTTACCTTGAAAATCAATGGGATTTTCCACGCCTACGATGAGCTTTGCGGTGTCACCTTGATCTATGTGAGTAAGTTTCAAAACTACCGAATCTTCTCGATTCCTCAGTGCCCTGTAGTAATTTTCAAACATACTCAAACTAACCCCGGAAGCGCCTTCAATTCTTTCCTCACCATGGACGATGGTTACCGGTGCCGAAAAACCTATGTTGTATAATGCTTGCCTTTCAGAAATAGAAGCGGGAGATAGGGTATCGCCGAGGATTCTCATGTGATATTGCAAAACAACAACAGAATCACCAAATTCCTGTTTCAAAGTATCAAGAGATTTCTCTACGACAGGACAATTGGAGCACCTTGCGTAGCCAAAGACTTCAAAAACGGGTATTACAGGCATTGTAGTATGTTCAGGTAATTGAGGCAACCTGGAACAACTTATAAGAAAAACAAGCAAAGCTAAAAGAAATTCACGCGACATTAGCTATCCACCTCCTCTTCAAAAACTGATTATCTCAACAACATTTAAATTCTCCCGAGATACAGGCAATTATTAACTTTATCCACGATACAAATAGAATCCTTTTCCTCCTTCGCCTTTAAAAGGGCAAAATCTGCTAAAGCATAAAAGAAGAACTCATCCTGATTTGTTTCCAGGCTGCTCACAAGAACACAACCTACAGAAAAAGTTGATTTGCTTTGTAAGTCCATTTGAGAATTCACATACTCTTCTTTTATTTCTCTGAAGGCATTAACTATTCTACCAGTATCAGACATTCCGACAAGAATCACACCAAATTCGTCTCCCCCGACACGGCCTACGTAATCCGTTGCGCGGAACCTTTTGGCCAATATCTTGCCAAAATTCTTTAAATATTCATCACCTTTTAAGTGGCCAAAATAATCGTTAATCTATTTAAAGTTATCAAGGTCAATCATACAAAAGACCAAACTATTATCTCTG
This sequence comes from candidate division WOR-3 bacterium, assembly GCA_039803545.1. Taxonomy (NCBI): domain Bacteria; kingdom Pseudomonadati; phylum Caldifarciminota; species Caldifarciminota bacterium. Next base: position 790,063 of record JBDRYS010000001.1, read on the forward strand.
TTAGCCGATTTCTGTATTTCTATTTTGAGTGTGCTGACAAGGGAATTCCGATTCATAACACCAGTCAAGCCATCGGTTTCAGCTATCTTCTTAAGAAGCAAAGTATTCAAGAAATTCTCCCTTTCCAATCTCTCTAAAACATATGCCACAAAAAGCCCACCCACATAAGTGGAAACGAGAAAGAAGTTGTTATTGATAAAAACTTCCTTTGGTAATGGATTCAATTTTAAACTAACAAACTGGAAGCCAACTAAAAGAATAAGACCGTTTATCGCTGCGTAACCAAACCGTAATCTTAAAAGAGTAAAGTTGAAAAACAAAACGAGGGTCAACCCCTGAGAATACAAGTACATTGAAGGGGGTTTTATTACTGCGAGCATTGCGAGAATGCCAAATCCTCCAATTAAAACAGCAACTGAAGCAAGGAAATCAAAATGCACCTTGAGAGGCTTTAAAAGACTCAACAGTACAATGATAATTACGATTGGAATAACGAATTCAAACCTGATTCTCCAGATTATATCCTTTAAGGGCCCGACTATGACTGAATCGAGCAAGGCAAAGATCGCATACAAAAAAATTCCGAAAAGAAGCGCAAATCGGAAAATTGGCAAGGATTTTGTAGAATATTCTTCCAGAAACTTTTGCTCGAGGGCTTTTTCCCTAAACTTTAGAGATAAAAACTTCAACTCTGCCATAGCAGGCATAATTTTAAACGAGTAAGTATTTAGATTCAATCTGGCCAAACAAACTAAGGAAATTGTTCTCAATTTTAGTTAAAAGCAGTCACTAAAATGCTTTGATTTTAAAAAGGCTTTAAAGTCTCCCGTTTATCCCTTACTTATAAATATGCGTTCCAAATCCATTGTAAAGGGCGTCGTGGGCCCTTTCTATGGAGGTTATGATTACCTTACTGCCCCCGTTCTCAAGAAAATCAAAGGCTGCCTCGATCTTAGGCCCCATTGAACCTTCAGGGAACTGTCCCTCTTCGTAATATTTTTTCAATTCACTCACACTCACCTCTTTCAATGGTCTTGCATCTGGTTTTCCAAAGTTTACATAAACGTAATCCACTTCTGTTAAAATCATAAAAAGATCAGCCTTTATTTCTCTACCAAGTAGGGCAGAGGCCCGGTCTTTGTCTATTACCGCCTCAACCCCCTTCAACACCCCATCTTCTTCAACGACAGGGATGCCGCCTCCACCTGAGGCAATAACGATAACTCCCTCATCCACAAGCTTAGAGATGATAGGAGCTTCTACTGTCCTTAGGGGTTTGGGAGACGGCACAACCACTCTATAACCCCTCCCTGCATCCTCCTTCATAATCCAGCCAAAATTTTTCATCAATTCTTCAGCCTCTTCTTTTGTAAAGAAATCACCGATCGGTTTTGTTGGTTTTTTAAAAGCAGGATCATCCTTATCAACGACTACCTGCGTAACAAGGGCGACAACTTCCTTATCGATTTTGTCTTCCCTTAACTGCTTTCTAACAGCCCTTGAAATTACATATCCAATCCAGCCCTGAGTTTCAGCGTTTAGAGCATCAAGAGGATAAGGGGGAAACTTATGCCTCGAATAAATATTTCTGAAAAACTCCACCCCAACCTGTGGACCATTTCCATGGGTTATACAGATCTTGTAGCCCTCTTCAGCAAGAGCAACAACGGGCTTGATTACCTTTGATGCATTCATATATTGATGTTCTATAGTAAAAGGTTCCCCTTTTCTTCTGAGTGCGTTTCCGCCAAGAGCTATGATGATCTTCTCCATCTCAAACCTCCTTAATAAAGGCACACACCGCTACCGCAAAGTCCCTTTCATGGGATACACTTATTGAAACGCCATTAATAACTTCTCCGTTTACTACAACAAACGGAGCACCGTCTGAATTCAAAATTTCAATATCTTTCAAACTTACATTTTTAAGGGACAAAGCTTTTATCACGGCCTCCTTGGCCGCAAATTTCCCTGCAAAACAAATAGGAGGGTCTTTTTTGCCGTTGCAATAATTCCTTTCACTTTTCGAATAAACCCTCTCAAGGAATCGATTCCCATACCTTTCAATCAAAAAAGAAATTCTTCTCACACTCACAATATCAACTCCCACGGAAATCATCTTAAAAAGAGTAATCTAAACTCAGCTGGAGGTTAACCACCCTCCTTTGATCTACAAAAGGTAAATAAACCTCATTACCGTCTGCGTCAACAATTTTCCTTCCTAACAACCCTGTATGCGGGTAAGTTGTCAACTTGTCTTTTATTTTAAAACGAAGACCAAGGTTTGGTTTAAGCCTCTCGACAATCGATACAAACCACTTGCTACCATCCCCGTAGAGAAAATCGATTCCCGTATCTTCAAAGTGCCAGAGTGAATAACCATTGGTTGCCCATACCACGGCACCTGCCTTGACTGAGAGGCCTGAAGTGATATCTCGGTCAACGTAGAAAGACAAGAAAGAGCCATAAATTGAGGTTCTGAAATCGATGCCCCTTTCGGTTAATTTCATTATAGAATTCCTATATTCTGCGGTAAAAAAGGTGCCACCAAAGGGGATCATAAATTGCAAAGAATTTTCGTTAAGCCGGCTGGTTGAAATTCCGAGATATCTAATGTTTGATTTCATCTGCATCCTATTGGTGTATCGGACTCTAAACTGGTTAATGACCCGGTATTCCACCTGGAATTGTGCCCTGTAATTATTTTGTAAATCCGATTTATCCCGCCACAAATCCAAGTATAATCTTGGGAAAAGCAGTCTCGCAAAGGGTTGATACCTTGCTTCAATATAAACACCCTGCTCAGGTTTGGGAAAGGGGAGATTACCGAGACTGGCATACAAAGGATCGATAAGCCTGTAACTCCGAGTTAAAATGGTGTACCTGAAACGGGTATCTTCATAGAAAGGCCTTGCATAAGGATTCGTATAGTCAACATCGTAATCTCTGTAAAGGATCGTGAGATTAAAGAGGCTCTGCTGGATCCTTCCCTTTACCCAAAAGGCATCGCCTCCCCGTATCTCCTTTGCATACTCCATCTCAAGAGAAAAGGGATAAAGGACCGTTCTACCTGAAAACTGGACAAATTTCTTTTCCTGTCCACCTATCCAGTTAAAAACAGGGTCAGAAAAGTCCTCCCTATCCAATGGAATATCCATAAAGGAAAAGTTGCAAACCATTGGGCGAGAATACCAGATCCTCATGCCTGAAAATCCGATTTGTGTGCCCGGCACCCTCTCCAGCACATCGAGTTTTACGTTAAATCCCTGAACCTTCTCATAAAACTTGTCCTGGAAAGTGGAGGGTATAAAATCCCCATCATAGTAAAAGATCAAGTTCCCGTTTTTATCCTCAACACCGTTTTTTAATGTGTAAGAATGCCAAAGAGAGACTTTAAATGGCCCCTTAACTGCCTCAATTGCCCCTCCGTAAAGTGAAAAAGCATCATACCTCGAAAGGTCACCAAAAATTCCAAAAACCCTATCCATCAACCTGGATCTCCCCTCATCGCTATTGTCAATGAGAAGTCCCTGATCGAGGGTAACGCGGTAGTATCCGAGAACTCCCTTGTTCAAAACCAATCCTAAGGGCAACTTTAACTTTTCCACTGATGCATAATACTTTGGCAAAGGCTTAGTTAAATAAGGATTATCATAAAGAGAAAGCCCGATCCTAAATTTACCCCAGGCAAGACCGTTAAATTTGAACCTTAGGTAAGGCTCTGGTTTTAAAAGAGATGACTCCTCTTTTTCCTTTGTAAGTTGATTGGCAAGCCAGAGGCTATCCTGGGCAGTCCATCCTGCTGCTTTTAGGTTTGACCACAAAGTTACAGTTGTATCTGATATTGAGGAAGTTAACTGTTCAAGACGGGCCTCAATGTCGCTACTCTCTTCTTGGAAAAGCTCTGAATAATGACTAACATTTAAAGTAATCCAGCCTGTGAAGGGAATTGGTTTGGGGTCTCTAAAAGTAACGTAGGGGAGCATATTACGGTATCCATAGTAGGAAAGCCCCGGGGTCCTTCTGAGATGAGAAGGCCTTAAAAAACCAACCATCTTTGCCCTTTTATAGGTCTGGACTGCATCAATAAGTGAGACACCATAAATGGAGTAGAGTTCATCAATGGAAGCCTTGTTTACATTAATAGGATTAGCAAGGGCACTAAACCAGTAATCCAGTGCCGTTTCTTGAGGGCTCTCTTCTGTGACCGTTCTTTCCTTTACTTCCTCAGCATAATAAGAAAAATAGCCTTCCCTTCCCTTCTGACTGAAATAAACCTTCTCCTTTAGAATTTTTACATCTTCTGAGGTAAGAAAAGGCAAATTAGCGACATCATAAATATTCTGGAAAGGTCCATAACTTTCACGATAGTTGTAGAGCTTGACTATTTTCACACTATCAATAGGTAGGGCCTTTAGAAGCTCATCCAAATTAGCCCTGTTGAGATCAATTTTCCCATCAGCCTGGGAAAATAAAAGGAAAAAGAGAAGATATCTAATCACCATCACCTCCTGAAGCTAAGCCCGAAGGAATGAGACGGTGACAGCTCAAAATTTGTCGAATAGGCGTAATCTATAATGAAATTCTTCAAATTGATCCCCAGTCCGAAAGAAGCCTTCTTATAATCCTCTCCGTAATTCAAACCGCCCCTAATTTTAAGAAATCCATTTGCCAGTGTGACCTCTTCACCCAGCATAAAGATCGGTGAATTACCTGGGCTCATGCGAAAACTCAAGTATGTTGAGCTTAATCCCTGGATTGATATGCCCATTCCCATGTCTAAGTACTGAGGTAATTCATTCCCCCTTAGACTACTTCTCGTTATATTTTTATAGAAAACACCAGCGGAGACGAAGTCGGAGACAGCGGACTGTATGCCCAGGTCAATGCCCCCTGTATAGTCTGTACCAAACCTCGGATCCTGAAACTTGTATACATTTACACTTCCACCAACGTTTATAACACCTATGTTCCTCCCATAGGACAGTATATACATTCCTTCGGCGTACCTGCCTTCACCCTCTAAATTTAAAAAGTATTCGCTTATCCCGAGCGCGAAATTAGAGTACTTAAATCCGAGGATTGCGGACTTGAGTCCCTCTATATCGCCATATGGAACTTCGTAAGAAACAAGGAGTTCTACTTTAGAGCCAGAAGAGATACCTGCGGGATTAATAAAAAGTGCATCTACACCGGAAATGGAGGCAACGCCACTTTCAGAGATTGACCTTGAGTAAGGAGTAATTCCCACATTTTCATGGGATGCGAAGAGTGTGCCCACTGCAATAAAAAGAGCCAATGCACTTATTTTTCTCATAAAAGTCTCCTCATACTCTCATAACGCTCCTGGTATAGAGGAAATGCATCACAAAGTTCCTGCACTTCCTTTCTAACCTCTGAGATCACTTTCTCATCATCGGGTGACCTTAAAACTTTGCTAATCAACTTGCCTATCTTTACCATTTCATCCTCCTTCATGCCTCTCGTAGTTACCGCCGGTGTTCCTATCCTTATGCCACTGGTTACCGTTGGTTTCTCGGGATCAAAGGGGATGGTATTCTTATTTACCGTAATTCCCGCTTTTTCGAGAGCCTTTTCAGCTATGTTTCCAGTAATTTTGAAGGGTCTCAAATCCACGAGCATAAGGTGATTATCCGTACCCCCTGTTACAAGACGCAATCCTTCAGAAATAAGAGTTTCAGCCAATTTTTTGGCGTTCTTAACGATTTGCTCCTGATATTGCTTAAACTCCGGCGTAAGTGCCTCTTTCAGGGCAACAGCCTTTGCCGCTATCACATGCATTAAAGGCCCACCCTGAGCGCCAGGAAATACTGCTTTATCAATATCCTTAGCAAACTCCGCCTTGCACATTATCATACCGCCTCTTGGCCCACGAAGGGTTTTGTGGGTAGTAGTAGTTACAAAATGGGCGTAAGGAATTGGTGAAGGATGAATTCCAGCGGCCACCAGTCCCGCAATGTGAGCTATGTCCGCCATAAAGTATGCCCCTACCTCATCAGCAATCTCTCTGAACTTATCCCATTCAATAATCCTTGGATAGGCAGAATATCCGGCAAGGATAAGCTTTGGCTTATGCTCTAAAGCAAGCTTTCTCACTAAATCAAAATCAATTCTCTCGGTTTCAGGATGGACGGTATAATGAACAACATTGTAGAGTTTCCCTGAGAAAGAAACCTTATGACCATGAGAAAGATGCCCACCGTGGGAAAGTTGCATCGATAAAATTGTGTCTCCTGGGTTCAATACCGCAAAATAAACTGCCATATTGGCTTGAACACCTGAATGAGGCTGAACATTAACGTGATCAGCGCCAAAGAGCTGCTTTGCCCTTTCAATAGCAAGTCTCTCCGCAACATCTACAAACTCGCAACCGCCGTAGTATCTTGCACCCGGGTATCCTTCGGCGTATTTATTGGTCATCACATTGCCCATCGCTTCCATTACCGCATCGGAGGTGAAATTTTCAGAAGCGATAAGTTCAAGGCCATTCCTTTGCCTTTGAAGCTCATTAAAAATGGCCTCAAATATCTCAGGGTCTGTTCTTCTTAAATTCTCAAACATGCTACTTTCTCCCTTTTGCTAATTTTAAGAAATAATCGTAAATCTCCGTGCCTTCTTCCAGTTCAGGGTGAAAGGTCATAGCAAGGATGTTTCCCTGCCTTACAATGACCGGCGACCCCTCAAAACTCCCGAGAACTTGAACCTCTTTCCCAACTTCTACAATCTTTGGAGCCCTTATAAACACACCTGTAATCTCAACCTCATTACCGTCTAAGGTTAACTTCAAAGGAGCTTCAAAGGATTCCCTTTGTCTCCCGTAAGCATTTCTTCTCACCGTAATATCAAGGACACCAAGGGGAGTAACTTCCCTTTCACTCCCTTCGAATCTCTTTGCAAGCATTATCAAACCAGCACAAGTCGCAAACACTGGAAGGCCATTTTCAATCCTCTCTCTTAAGATTTCGTCCAGGGCATATCTACCAAGAATTTTGGTGATAGTCGTACTTTCTCCACCTGGCAATATTATTCCGTCAATCTCGTCCAGCTGTGTAGCCTTTTTCACTAACAAATATTCATTACCCGTTTCTAATATTTTACGTGCATGGAGTTCAAAATCACCCTGAATTGCAAGGATTCCGATCTTCACTACCACCCCCTTGTTTGTAACAACTCTTCCTGAGACAACTTTGTAACGTCAATACCTCGCATTGGCTCTCCAAGTCCCCTTGAAATCCTTGCAAGGATCTCCGGGTCGTCGTAATAAGTAACAGCTTCAACGATGGCTCTTGCCCTCTTTTCCGGATTTTCAGATTTAAAAATGCCACTACCCACAAATACAGATTCCGCTCCCAATTGCATCATCAGTGCAGCATCTGCTGGCGTGGCAATACCGCCCGCTGCAAAGTTTGGAACAGGTAATTTACCATGATCGTGCACATACTTTACCAGTTCGTAAGGGGCACCAAGCTTTTTAGCCTCGGTAACCAGTTCTTCTTCCCCAAGGGTTGTTAACCTTTTAATTTCTGACTGTATTTTTCTCATGTGCCTTACAGCTTCTACGACATTTCCTGTACCTGCTTCACCCTTCGTTCTAATCATCGCTGCACCCTCTGCAATCCTTCTTAAAGCCTCACCAAGGTCTCTTGCCCCACAAACAAAGGGTACCTTGAAGACGTGTTTATTAATATGGTACTCTTCATCGGCAGGTGTCAAAACTTCACTTTCATCAATAAAGTCAACTCCAAGGGCTTCAAGAATCTGTGCTTCAACGAAATGTCCAATTCTGACCTTTGCCATAACAGGAATAGAAACAGCCTCCATAATTTCAATAATTTTCTCAGGGTCAGCCATTCTGGCCACACCGCCTTCTTTTCTAATATCGGCGGGAACTCTCTCAAGGGCCATAACTGCAACAGCACCGGCCTGCTCAGCAATTTTCGCCTGTTCTGCGGAAGTTACATCCATAATAACCCCGCCTTTAAGCATTTCAGCAAGCCCAACCTTTAACCTGAATGTTCCTGTCAAAATAGTTGACATTTTCTCACCTCCCATCTGCTTTCAGTATATAACTTTTTACGTGTAAGGTCAAGGATTATAAGTATTTCTGGCATATTCCGACAACATTCCGTAAAATTTTCTTATGGCAAAAAGAATCTACTTTATCGATGGTAAGTTTAAAAGAAATCCCCTTTCAACGATTGAAGATAGGGGATTCTTTTTCGCCGATAGCATATACGAGGTAATCCGAGCAAGAAATGGAAAACCTTTCTTCTTAGAAGAGCATCTCACGAGGCTGGAGAAAGGGCTGAAGGAGATAAAGATTGACCTCAAGCTGGATAGCGGTTACCTTGAGGAGGTGATTAAAAAATCGCTAAAAAAACTTAAGAAAAAAGAAGCGGCAATATACTTGCAGATAACGAGAGGAAAGGAGCCAAGAAGCCACTTACCAAGAAGAAAAACAAAACCCACAATAATCATAATAACCAGCGAATTCAGGCCGCTTGCACCAAGGCTCTTTAAAGAAGGGGTGTCCCTAATACTCTACCCCGATATCCGATGGGCCCGATGTGATATAAAAACCACTATGCTTTTACCCAATGTACTTGCAAAAATTGAAGCAAAGGAAAGAGGATTTTTTGATGCCCTGTTTTACAAAAATGGCTATATTACCGAGAGCACCTCTTCTTCCTTCTTTGGAATTATTGGCGGGAAGCTCTTTACTCACCCTGCCACCCATGACATACTTCCTTCTATAACAAGGGAAAAGGTACTTCAAATCGCGAAGAACCTTGAAATACCGATAGAAGAAAGACCTTTAGCCCTTGAAGAGATCAGAAAACTTGAGGGGGCATTCCTCGCTGGCACAACCTACGATATTCTTCCTGTAAAAAGGATTGAGGAAGTTGAAATTCCGTTGAGCTCATAGACTTCGCAAATACAAATAGAATACGCTAAGCTCTTGGAAAAACTGAGTTTATAGAAGGTTTTTAGACCTGAAGAAAAAACTTGAACAAATAGAAAGGTATTCTTTATTATAATAAGCCAGATTATGTTTTTAGAACTTGTAGACAATCTGCGAGACGAACTTACGCAGGTTTACAACCGCCGCTATCTCGATTTTATCTTTTCCCAGGAATTGAAGAAAATAAGAAGGTATGGCGGTCAATTCTCCGTTCTCTATATTGATCTCGATGACTTCAACCTTATAAATAACCTTTACGGTCATCGGGAAGGAGACAGACTTTTATATGAATTTGCCCAGTTTCTCGCTAAATCTTTGCGGGAAACTGACTCAGTAATAAGGTTGAGCGGCGACGAGTTTATTGTTATTCTAACTCACACCCCTGCCTCTAACGCAAAAGCTGTGTGTGAAAGGATAATTAATGAACTCAAAAAGAAAGATTTTAAAAACAGCAAACTGTCTTGTTCCATAGGGGTCGTTGAAGTTCCAACCAACGGAACAGATTGGCACACTATTTTTTCAAGACTGGAAGTGGCACTATTTAAAGCCAAAAAGTCTGGGAAAGGGACATATTACGTCTTACAGGAAAAGGACGCTGTTAGTCCCATCATACCTGCTCCCGTTATTTCTGGAAGGAAAAAGGAATTGGCCTGGCTAATTGAAAGAATCAACAATTCAGAGGTTTCATTGATAGCAGTTTCAGGTGCCCCTGGAGTAGGGAAATCTACCCTAATCAAAGAAGCGCTAAAGAATCTAAGAGATACTCTTGTTGTTATTGCAAAATCATCGATAGATGAATCATCGGGACCTTTCTCACCCTTTAGAACGATTCTGAAAAAAATTAAAGAGTTTGACTACTTCGCTTTTAAGGAAGCCTTTGAAACCCTTGACGAAACCGAAAGGGTAACCCTCGGGTTACTCTATCCTGAGCTGGGATACATACCAGAGAATGTGGATAGATATAAATTTTACGACGCCTACGTGAAACTAATTTCGATACTTTCTGACCGCCAGAAAATTGTTGCCTTCATAGACGATATACACTTAGCAGATTCTACAACCCTTGAACTCTTGTATTATTTACTGCATGCAGATTTGAAGAAAATTAAATTTGTAATTGCATTCAGAAAGGAAGACCATGAAAACAAGGGTTTTGAGAAGTTCTATTCCCATGTAACGAGGGAAAGACTTATTGAAGAGTTGCAACTAAAAGAATTAAGCCGGGCTGAAGCCTTTGACTTAATCGAAACTATTCTCCAGAGGAAATGTTCTGAAAACTTAAAGGAAAGGTTATACGAGAAATGCGATGGAAATCCCTATTTCCTTGAGGAGACGATTAAAGAGTTCTTTAAGCATGAAATCATTTACCTTGACGGAGAAAACTGGAATATCAAGGCCGATTTTAAGGACCACGTTCCAGAGTCTATCCAGAACATTTTAACTGAGAGATTAAAACGTTTCCAAAGCGAAAAACTTCTGGAAATAATGGCTTGCCTTGGAAATGAATTCAATCTTAAAATCCTCGAGCTTGTTACACAAACGAACTTAGGTGAAATCTTTGACACGATCGACAAATTGATAAGAAGTGGAATCCTTGTAGAAAGAAACGTTGATACCTTCGCTTTCAAGGAAGGATTAACACGGGAAATGATACTATCCCAGTTAAATGAACCTCGAAAAAGATTCATACACAGGAGCATCTTATCAGTTTTAGAAAAACACGCGGAAGTTCTAAAGATACCAGAAGAGAAGCTTGCTTACCATGCATATTACGCTGGTGAAAAGGAAAAAGTGAAAAAATACTCACTAAATGCAGCGAGAAAATGTAAAAAGTTCTATGCTTACGAAGAGGCGAAAAAATATTACAAATGGTACTTATGGAATGAAGATGACCTTCAAAAGGCAAAGGAAGCCGCCATTGAATATGCAGATCTACTTTTGCTTACTGGAGACATATCGGAAGCAATTGACGAATTGAACTCATACTTATTGAGATTTGGAGAAGATGCAGCTATATTGGATAAATTAGCCGAAGCCTATTCAAAATCTGGAAAATTTTACGAGGCAGTTGAAAGTATTGAGAAGGCAATTAAAATTGAACCTAAAAATATTTACATTTTGAGGAAGGCCTGGCTCCTTCTATATGCAGAAAAGATAAGGGAAGCGTTGAATATTCTCGAAGAGTTTAAGAAAAGGGAGAAGGAACTCACAGAGCAGGAAAAGGCTTATTATTTTAACACCTTTGCCCTTCTCCTTATGGAGGAGGAAGAATACGAAGAAGCCGAAAAATATTTTAAAAGGGCTTTAGAACTGCGGGAAAAACTCGGAAATGAAAGAGGCGTAGCGAATATCCACTTAAATCTGGGAACTTTATATGCAAATCAGGGCCTTCATGTCAAAGCCTTAGAGGAATATGAAAAGGCTAAGGAAACTTACGACGCCATCGGCGACAAAAGAGGGATGCTAACGGCAATTCACAACTATAGCGATACCTTGAGATACTTAAGGAGACACGAAGAAGCTATAAAGGGTCTTGAAAATGCAATAAAAATAGCCAGGCAAATCAGAGATGATATGTCTTTGATATTGGGTTTATGCAATTTGGCTTCCATATATATCGAAATTGGTGAATTTGAAAAAGTAGAGAAACTCCTAACTGAAGCAGAACAGATGTCAAAAAGTCTACAAATCGAAGCGCTGGATATTTACGTCAAAAAAATACTCATGTCCTTTTACAGCAAGGGCAATAGAGATGAAGGAACAGCATTAAGAGTTTTTGAAGAGATTAAAGAACTACTACCTAAAATTGACTCGAGGGCCACCCTTATTGATGCTGTCCTCGAGACCGCAGAAAGCTTGCTATTACTTGGAAAGATAGACCTTGCGAAGCCACTAATCGAAAAGTTCGAGAACATCCTGGAAGAATCAAAAACCTTCGACTTCAGATTGAAATATTACATTATCAAAGCTATTCTGAGCCACAAATTCCATGACAAACAAGCCTACGCAGAATCGTTGAAGAAACTTGGATTACTGCGAAAGGATTTAAGAGAAGATGAAAAGGCTCGATATATTGAGTACTTAGCAATCCTTCTTGGAACCATAGGTAAAACAGAGGGGATGAAAAAAATGATATCCAGATTAATGGAAAATGCCCAAAAAGAAATGTTTAATCTTGAAATTGTGAGACTAACCCTACTAAAGGAAAATTTGGAAAGGACTTTTTAAATGATATCTGAAACCATGAAAAATTTCGTTGACGATTTAACGGGCGCACTCGCAAGGGGTGCAATATATTCGCTCTTAGAGCAGGAGATAAAACGAATTAAAAGATACGGAGGGAAAAGTTCTCTATTATTCATCGACCTTGATAATTTTAAGGCTTTAAATGACCTCCACGGACATCTTGAAGGCGACAAAGCATTAGTCTCCTTTGTTCAGCTCTTAAAAAATACATTGCGCGAATCCGATACCATCACAAGGTACGGTGGTGATGAATTTATTGTTCTACTTCCTAACACACCTTTGGAAAGTGCAGAAAGCGTTGCCGAAAGGATTATCAAAAATCTTCAAAAGGAAAATTCGGAGATTTCTTGCTCCATTGGTATCGTCGAAATCCCAACCCACGGAACCGAAACGGAAATTTTAATTGAAAAAGCTGACAAAGCTATGTATAGGGCTAAGCAGACAGGCAAAGGAAGATTTCTCGTCTACATCGAAGAAACTTTGTATCCAAAGATTCCATCTAAAATTTTTGTCGGGCGGCAAAAGGAAAAAGCAAAACTGACTCACCTGCTTAAAGAAAACTATTCTATAATTTTAATTAAAGGAGAGGTGGGAGTTGGCAAAACTCGATTTGCACTCGAAAGTCTGAACCTACTGGAAGACACAAAAATTTTAAGTACGCAGTGCTACGGGAGCCTTTCGGAGATCCCATATGTACCCTTCCAGGAGCTTATAAAAAAGTACAGAGAAAAAAATGAAATAGGGTTTAGAGAAATCTACTCTAAATTGGACCCTTACCAAAAACAGGCCTTAAACCCCATCATCCCAGATTTAACTCAGCCACAAGCCGCTGATATAGGGGTTTTCAAATTCTTTGAAACTTTCATGCAATTACTGGAAGAAATAGCCAGCAATAAACAATTAATCGTATACATTGACGACATCCACTGGATTGACAGCAGCTCAGCAAACTTAATCAATTACATCGTAAGAAACATGCCGAACAATATAAAAATTTTGGGAACGGCCAGAACTGAAGAACTTGAAAGATCAAAGGTAAAAGAGATACTCACTAAGCTTTCTGATGAAAAACTCCTTACAGAACTCGAAGTATTACCCCTTGATGAAGCCTCGACCTTCGAACTTGTGGAGTCAATCCTGCAAGCTTCAGTCAATGAAGACCTCAAGAAACTGGTTTATCAAAAAACCGGTGGGAACCCATTATTCGTTGAGGAAACGATAAAACAACTTTTTGACCGAGGCCATATAGTCTACGAAGACGATGAATGGAAATTAAAAGATATAAGCACAAACTTTCTACCTGAAACTGTTGAAGTTCTTATAAAGAATAAACTAAAAAAGTTCTCAGGTGAAAAGGTTCTGGAAGTGGCGGCGATAATAGGGCAGGAGTTTCACATTGACCTTTTAGCAAGTGTCACAAACTTGAACCGTGGTTACATATACGAGGTTATCAACAAACTCTTAAAAGAGAATTTAATAGAGCCTTTAGGTGAAGACTACTTTGCCTTCAAAGAAGGTCTTATAAGAGATGCAATTTTAAGCGAAATCAGCGAAGCTAAGAAAAGGTATATCTCGAAGACGATTTTAGAGGTCCTTGAAAATAAACTTCCCAGTTTCTCTGGAAAGGAAGAGCTGTGTGCCTACCATGCGTGGCGTGCACAGGAAAAAGAAAAAGTTAAATTTTACTCAAAACATGCTGCAGACAAGCTAAAGAAAAATTTTGCTTACGACGAAGCCATAAAGTTCTTGCAATGGTACATAGAGGTTGAAGAAAACGATGCAGAGAGGGAAAAAGCCTTCACAGAATACGTCACCCTTCTCTCCTTCAAGGGCGAATTGAAAAGGGCGATACAACTCCTTAGAAGCTATATCGAGAATAACAAGGTAACGGCACTTTCTTACAGGAAGTTGGCTGAACTTCTAATTGAAAGTGGTGATCCTAAGGGTGCTTTAGAGGCAATTGAGAGAGCCTTAGAACTCGAAGAAAGCGCAGACTCTCTCGTCCTTAAAGCATGGATACTGAAAAGGCAATTCAAAATCCAGGAGTCTTACAACCTCCTCGAGAATCTTTTAAATCGAAAAGATCTTACCATTGACGAAAAAACCCTTGCAGACGCTTACACTGTACAAGCATTAAATCTAATGGATTTAAATCAAGTCGAAAAGGCTTTAGAACTCCTTGATAAAGCAGAAGAACTTAGAAATAAGCTACAAAACATACGAGGGCTTGGAAGTGTCTGTGTAAACCGAGCGCTTGTCTTATCAAGAATCGGAAAATACGAAGAAACCCTTAAAGAATACGACAGAGCAGAATTTTACTACAGGAAGGCTGGATACAAACCTGGCCTTATAACTGTTCTTAATAATAAAGCTTCCATTTACCTTGATCTAAGGAAATTTAATGAAGCCCTCGACAACTTCAAAAAGGCAGCCACGGAATCTAAAAAGATTTTCGACAGGCATCTTCTTGCCCTTGCTTTAAACAACATTTCTGTAACCCTTAGATACATGGAATACCATGAGGAGGCACTAAAAGCTATTCAAGAAGCATACGAAGTTGCGAGCGAACTCGGGATGAAAGACGCCTTAATTTCAATCCGAAGAAATATGGCATACAGTTATGCCGTTGGATTCAAAAACTTAGACAAGGCAATTCCAATTATAAGCGAAGTTTTAGAGGAAATTGGTGGACCCAGCAAAACCTATGCAAGTCTCTTAGTGTACTTGCAGGCAATAGAAATCTTTCTTATTGCAAGAGATTATAATAAGGTTAAAGAACTTTTCGATGCCCTCAATAAAGTTATTGATAACAGTGTTTACGATGAAATAAAAATAGGTGCATACTCCACCGAAATGGCATTCAAATTGTACCTCGGACAAAGGGAAGACTTTAAGGGGGCTTCACAAAAAGCACTTTCGATCCTTGAAAAAGCAGACCCACATCTTAGACCTATCCTATGGATAAGTTTTTTGGAAGGTATAGCTGACACCTTTTCCTACCTCGGAAGAAGCGATGTATCTCTTAAAATTCTGGATTACCTTCTAAAATATTGCAGGAAGCACTCTTTTACTCAGGACATTGACCGCCTCCAGAGAAAAATTGAACGGATTAGAAAACTTTTCCCAGTTGACTCTTCACAAAAATAACACTAATATTTAACTATGAAACCAATCGAAATATGGCCATTTAAAACTTTAAAAGTTGGTAGTCCATTTTTCATACATAACGTTAAAATTTACCCTGTAGAAGGACAACTGGGGCACGATGGCTTTACCACTCTCGAGGAAGCAATTAAAGAGAACCATATCGTTCTCAAGGATATTTACGGTGTTGACCAAATATCCATTCATAACAGTGGAGGAAGTCCTGTCTTTGCCATTGACGGTGAAGAACTTCTCGGAGCAAGGCAAAACCGGATCATAAATGTGGATGCATTTATCGAGCCTCAGAGGGAATATGTGGTTCCGGTTACCTGCATTGAACAACACCGGTGGTCTGGAAGTCCCATTTTCAGCGAAGGTGGATTTACAATAACCCCCTCCCTAAGAAGTACCTTAGCTCAAACCGTCAAAACCTCCCTCGAAAAAAAGCAGGGATTTAAGAGCAACCAGTCACTAATCTGGTCACAGATCGACAGCACCCTCAAAGCAACAAAGATAAGTAGTATGACCAGTTCCTTCCATGACATTTACAAATCCCTTAATGATGTGATTGAAGAATTTATGGAAGGATTTGACACCATCGAAAATTCCATCGGATTTTTAGCATACGTAAAGGATGAATTCATAGGATGCGACATCTTCGGTTCAAACTCGACCTACAGAAAATTCGAGAAAAAATTGTTAAAAAGTTACGTTCTCGATGGATACATCCGGAGATATGTTAAAGGTCCCGCTTTGCCCGCATCGCCTGAAGAGGTAATGAACCTCGTGGGCGAAACAACGGTAAAAAAACATAAATCGCCGACAGAAGGGGAAGTTTTAATAGGAGGCAAAGAAGGCCTAATTACAAAGATATTCCACCTCCAAGGTAATCTCTTACATGCAGCTGCTTTCCCCGTTGGAACAAGCTCTTGAGGTTTTACTAACCTTTATCCACGGAAAAATTTGAAAATTCTTTTAAAAGTTCCTTCTCATTAACCAAATTAAGTTCCGATTTTATAAGCTTATCTTCGTTGAAGTAGTAATTTGCGATAAAGTAATTCCCCTTAATTACATGGGGAAGCCACTCCCTATCGTCCTCCCACATCTCATCGTAGGGGATTTCACTTAGATTGAACCATTTAGGATAAACTTCTTCGCTCTCAGAAATTTCACCTTTGAACTGGGATGTCCTAAAGACGCAGACTTCCCAATCTTTCCCGTAAACGTTGTAAAAGTAAATAATCCCATGGAGTTTTACATCCGTGACATCTATTCCAACCTCTTCTTTTGCTTCCCTTATTACTCCTTCTACAGGTGATTCATCATCGGCAATCTTGCCACCAACTCCATTCCACTTTCCCTTGCCATGGCCCCTCTTCTTGTAAACCAGTAAGATCTTACCCTCTTTCACGATATAAAGTAAGGTCGCTTTAATAGGCTTCATAAAAGTAAACCCAATGCAACACCTGCCAGATCATAAATAAGGTCTTTGAAACTGAAAAAGGTCTTCTTAACTTTTTTGTCGTAAACTTCTTTTCCCACAGATAGAGTCACAACAATAGCAGCGGAATATCTCCTGTCTATACCTGCCTGCATCGACGACTTAGTCAAAACATAAGCGGTTGCAAAATGCCTGACCTTATCTTTCGCCCACCACGGGTCACTTTGAGCAAATAAAACTACGCAAAGAAGCAGGCTACCCATTCAATATCTCGCCGTACAAATCGATTCTTCTATCATTAAATACGTTATTCAAGGCTGTAACATTCTTATTTTCCGCCTCTTTTAAATCAACTTCAACGATTTTTACCTCCTCATCCCCTTCACCACTTTGAGCAAGGATTTCACCCTTTGGGCTAACTATTTGGCTCATCCCTGTAAATTGTAGAGATTCGCCATCAGAAGCCCTTTCAAATCCAGTTCGATTTGCAACAATGGAAAAAACTCTATTCTCCACAGACCTTATAAACATACCCTTTTGACCCAAGCCAGGGAGCACTAAATTTGCTGAAAGTGCAAATAAATGAACCCCCTTTAAAGCAAGTACTCTTGAAAACTCAGGGAAAAACCAATCGAAGCACACCATCATGCCGATCTTAGCACCCTTATGCTCCACGATGACCGGCCCCGTGTCCCCAGGAGCAAATACGAGTTTTTCTTTGAAAAAAAGGTGGCTTTTTCTATAAACCACAATCTCTCCAGAGGGCAAAAAGGCATATTGACTGTTGTAAAGCTTAACGCCGGCCTTTTCAGGAAAACCACATAGGATTAATGCATTCTTTTGCATTGCAAGTTCCTTCAAAAACTGAGCAGGCCTGCTTCTAAAACCCTCGTCAGCATAGGGGAGAATTTCTTCCGGTTTTATGTAAAAATAACCGGAAAAGGCCAGTTCAGGAAGTACAAGGATATCAAATTCCTTATCCTTTAGCAAACCCTCAACCTTTTCAATATTTTTTTTTCAGGATTACCCTTTTCTGGGAAATATTGCAAATAGCCAATTAAAAAATTCATAACACAGTTAATTCCTGAGGAAAGGGTATTAAGGTTTTAGCGCCTTCCTTTTCAATTAGGAAAGTATCTTCGATTCCCATTATTCCAAAAGATCTGTCGAAGATTTTTGGCTCTACAGCAACCACCATACTTTGCTCTAATTGTAATGAAAACCCCTTTGCGATAAAGGGAAATTCGTCCACCTCAAGCCCCACACCATGGCCTATAAACTTCACTCTATCCTGTCCAGTCCCCATAAATAGATTGCCCATTCCAAGGGAATCTGCGTAGGATAAAGTCTTGGTGTAGATATCCTCGCAAACATTTCCAGGTACGAGTAAATCCCTTACGAATCGAAAAATCGAAATTAGTTTCTCCCAATAATCCTTAATCTCGTCACTCACCTCACCATAAATAAAGGTCCTCGTTGCATCAGCGATGTAACCATCGTAATTTATCATCACATCTACTGTAAAAGGTTTACCAGACTCAATTTTTTTTAGGGAAGCGCCCTGTGGAAAGGCCTCCGAGATACCCCTACCTCCCGTGGGCGCATCGAGATAGGATGGGAAGAAGGCATCATCGCCTTGAATAATGTGGGAAAAGGACGCCTCATTCCCAAAGGAGTGCATTCTATAAACACCGAGATTCCCGAGTTTTTTTGAAAAATACTCAAGCTCTAAAAGTAAATCAAACTCCGTCATTACCGGGGTAAAAACCTCTCTTGCCCTCTCAAACACCCTACCCACAATCTCACCCGCCCTCTTGATTTTTTCAATCTCAACCTCGACCTTTTTCATTCTGATAAGGCGGATTTCATTGGATATATCAAAAACTTCTCTAATTCCAAAGGTTGAAACTATCTTCAATACGGTGTTATAAGGTATTGAATCCAGCTCAAGCCCTACATTATTAAGGGGAAGTGATATAAACGGCTTTATATCCTTGAAGGAGTTAATGTAAACAACTTCAGCCTTCGAATTAAGGGACCTCTCTTTCGGCCTCCTTACAAAAAGTACAGGCTTTTCGCCACCAATGTAAAGCAAACCATTCACGTAAGCCCCCGTAAAGTAAAAGATGTTAAGAGGCTTCAGAACAAAAATAGCATCCAAAGATTTATCCTCAAGGAGTTTAAAAAGTCTATCAATGCGCCCCATAAAGTTCCTCCATCCTGGTGATTAGCTCATATATCATCTGATTTAAGGGAATATCGATTCCATGCTTCTTTGCTAAACGAAGAAGGTATCCATTTATGTAATCAATCTCGGTTTTTTTCTTCTTTTCAAGATCTTGAAGCATAGAACACTTGTTCTCTGAAGTTGCCTTTATAACTGATTTCAAATCTTCCAGTACTTGTGATGGACTTAATGAAATACCCTCGTAAGATAACACCTTTAGGGCCTCATTAATCAAACCGAGTACTGTTTCTGTATGTAACATTTTGATGAGATAACCATTCTTCACCTTTAAAATCGAGGCAAGGGGATTTATAACGCTGTTTATAACAAGCTTTTCGTACAAAACAGTCATAGCCCCAAAAGAAACGGTAGCAGGTATCCCTGATGAGTTTAA
Organism: candidate division WOR-3 bacterium; assembly: GCA_039803545.1. Taxonomy (NCBI): domain Bacteria; kingdom Pseudomonadati; phylum Caldifarciminota; species Caldifarciminota bacterium. Next base: position 809,498 of record JBDRYS010000001.1, read on the forward strand.
TAGTTCTGCAAATTTCTGCATAGATTCTCGGGTCGCAGTGAGGGACGTTACAACATTTTCTACATTGCCATCACTTACATTTCTTATTTTGTGCAAATCAAAGGCATAAAGGCCTTCCCTTATGGAAAGGATTAAGTGATCCTCACCAAACATCTGAGAGGCCTTAAAGTGAGATTCAATGCCATTCTGAACAGTCACTATGTAATTGAAATTAAAATGCCTTTCCTTTAGGTCGCCAAGAATTTGAAGTGCCTCTCTCGTTTTGGTCGCAAGGATGAAATAATCTGTATCGATCTCCATTAAATCTTCGTAAACATAGCAAGGAACTTTGATCACATAACGTTTATCCTTCTGAAAATATTCAATCCCTTCAACTTCTATCAATCGCTTATTGGACCTCTTGCTAACAATGGCTTCAACTGTATTCCCCGCTAAGGCGAGCTTCGATATAAGATACCCTCCAACTGAACCCACACCGAGAACAATAAATTTCATATTACAACCTTAAGTGAGGCAGGCTTAACGGTAATCTTTATATTTCTCAGATTTTGTGCAAGTTCGCCATCTAATTGAAGATTAAACGGATTATTGGACCTTACAGTAATCACATCTGACTTTAAGTATGTAACCTCTGGAAGGGTGACGTGTCTTCCTTTAAAAGCTTTGTAAAAATTAGTGAAAAACCTCATCGGTCTTAAAGGCCCTATGATGGAAATATCCAGCTTACCGTCCCTTAAACTTGCCTTAGGGAACAATCTGAACCCGCCTCCGAGATATTGCCCATTACCCACGTTAAAGAGCAAAAATCTGCCAGAAAGGGATATTTCGCCATTATTCAAAAAGACTTCCAATTCCGTACCTTTGAATTGCAAAAAGGTAAGCAAAACTGCGCTTGTATAAAGAAAATCCCCTTTAAGTAGCTTGATTTTCTTCATGTTATTGAGGACTTCTGAATCAAAGCCTATCCCCATACCGTTAATGAAATACCTTTTTATATTCTCGCCTTCTAAAAGCCCCACATCGATGCTGAGCGTCCTCTCAGAAAGTAAATGTTTTTCTAAAATGGTATCATATTTTTGGCGAGGGTAAAAAAATTTGACAAAATCATTCCCTGTTCCAAGAGGTAACGGTAGGATAGGAAGCTCACTTCCTACAAGGGCTTGTGCCACCTCATTTACCGTACCATCGCCCCCCAAAACCAAAATCTTTTCGAACTTTCCAGAATCCTTAATCTCTTTTGCCATTCGCGTTGCCTCACCGGGAGCTTTTGTTATGAACACTTCATAGGCTAATCCCAATTTTCTAATAATCTTTTCAACCTCTGGAAGCTTTGTAAGAGCATTCCCCCTACCTGCTATTGGATTAACAATTAGAGCAATCATTTGACCCTTATAATGATTAAATCCTTCTCACCCGTTTTATTTATACGCGCGAAGACCTTATCTACATTCAGCCCCTGTGAAATTAGTTGCCTTTTTATAGCAAGAGCTCTATTAACTTGCAATTGGCCACCCGGGAAAAGAACAATTTCGATGGTATCATAAGGGATCGCGGAAAGGGATCTGGAGATTTCTTCAAGACGCGATATAGCGCTCCTTGTTAGCCTATCGGAATTTTTCACAAAAAAATCCTCAATTTTGTATTTTACCTCATAGGGCAAATTTACTGTCCTTTCGGTTTTCCGAACTTCCGATATACCTTTGGGCAACAGCTTAAGTAAACTATCCCTCAACACTTGGTTTTCTTTGGTCAAAGTTTCAAGCCGATTGATTTCGGGAATATATTTAAATTGGTAAAAGTAAAGAAAGTACCCCAAAAGGCCAACGGTCGCTACAAAAAAAAACCATCCAAGCTTTTTCATAGCAAAATTATACATAAACATAATGGGTCAATCAAACAGCGAGAAACTTTGACAAGCCAGCCAAAATATCTTATCATTAAGGATAGATGATATCTTTTAAAACTTCTCCTTTAATCTTTATCGCAATTATACTTTTAGCCTCAGCTTGTGCACCGAGAATAAAACCAAAGACTTTCACTCAAGTAGGCTATGCTTCCTTTTATGGAAAAGAATTCAAAGGGAGAAAAACTGCATCGGGCGAAAGATACGACCCCGGTAAGTTAACGGCTGCCCATCCCACTCTACCCTTTAATACCTATGTTAAAGTAACCAACTTAGAAAATGGAAAATCTGTAGTAGTGAGAATAAACGATAGAGGCCCACACAAAAAGGGAAGGATTGTGGACCTATCAGAAAAGGCTGCAGAAATATTAGATATGAAAACTAAAGGTACAGTTTTAGTAAGACTGGAGGTCGTTGCATGGCCATAAAATTAATAAAATACCCTCTCAACGATAGCTTAGAGCTTCTTAACTTCAAAGAAAAGATAGAAACTGTCAGACAGAAATACGGCGCTAAAAATCCCTTTACCGATACTAACCTACTCGTGGCTTGCCTCGATACCATAGGCGCAGAAGAGGCCTACTTAGCATTCTTTCAAGATGAAGAGGTACCTACAGATTTTATAATTCTTAAAAATTCCCAGAGCAGCCTTTTCAGAACTCCCATACCTCCAGAGTTTCCTCACTTTTATAACCTTTCAATGGAAGAAATCATCAACCTCATAAAATCAGAGTTTGGTGAAGTCCTTTTGACCAATGTACTTTTCAAAAATCCAAACCCTGAACTTTTTAAAACCTCACCCTTAGGCACATCACTGACCGTAAAACATTACTGGAAATTACAGGTACCCGAAGATTTCGATCGTTGGGTGTACAAAGTAAAGCCCAAAAATCAAGAGAAATTTAGCAAAATAATAAAAGAATATTCCAAAGGAAGAATCGAAGCGGTATCTATATTAGACCCCCTTGAGGTGCAGCAAAGAGTAGATTTAGCTTTAAACAAAAAAACTGATCTTCCCCTTTTATCAAAAAATCTACTCACTACAATGCTATTAGAACTCCAAACCGTAGGCTTCAAGTTCGAATACACCGCCATACATATAGAAGGGTGGGAAGTTGGTGCAATGCTCAGCTTCCTCTACCGGAATTCACTTTACGTCTTGTCTTTATGGACATTCTTTGAAAATTCGAAATATGAAGTTGAAGATCTCCTTATATTGAATGCATTAAAAGAAGCCTCAAATAACAAAGTCAGCGAAATTTTCATCCTCCAGGACTTAAATTTAAAGGCAATTCCAGCAGAAGAGGTAACTCTCTTCGATTTTTATCTCTCAAAATGAACCTTTAAAATGTTTTTATCTGCGTCAAACTCACAAACCTTGCCAATGGGGAACGGCAAATTCCTCTCACCATGCCCTCCAGGGAAATTTGTGCTAAAAGGTATATTGTTCTTTCTGAAAAAGTTTATATACACATCATAACCAACGTCGCTAAAGCCAACAATTACAGCCTTTATTTTTTGAAAAACTCCTGAATATTTTAAGAAATAAAGCATCCTATCCACCCGATATTCTGCCTCATTATGTTCCTCTAGAAAAAGGATGGCGTCATCGAGATCCGGAAAAAATTTGGTGCCCACAAGGAGAGAAAAGCAAGTCAAATTCCCACCATAGATTTTTCCAAGAAACCTACCGCCAGAAGAGTCACCTTCCCATTGAACTTCATAAGGTATTTTGTTAACAGCTCTCTCCAAGTACAGGAAATGTTCATCTTCTCCCTTCGAAAGATTTGTCGCCAGCATTGGGCCATGAAAAACATTAAGATTTTCAAAGGAGGAGAGATAATTTAAAACAAAGGTTAAATCGCTGAAGCCAATTACAGTTTTGCGAACTGAAGAAAAGTTCAATTGGGAAATCCTCTCCAAAATCCGGGACAATCCGTATCCGCCTCTGGAAGGTATAATCACTGAAGAATTGGATTCAAAAAATGCCCATCTAAAATCTGAGAACCTTTCTTCGTCTGAACTCTCATTGAGTCCCCTTTCACCCAGTAAATTAGGAGACAATTCTACTTCAAAACCACGGCCTTTTAAGTTTTGAATAGCTTTCTTTAAAAGCTCCTCATTGGGTTTTGAAGAGGGAGAAAAGGTTGCAATCCGCATTTACAGAGAAAAGTCCCTTCTTTCGTCTTCAGTGAGAGAGAATACCTTTTCAATGAGCTTCAAGTATGCTTCACTGGGGTTGATATTTCTTCTTTGCATCATTCTCTTCGCTGTTTCTATTGCCTTTTCTAAATCATGAATCTGCCATTCCCTTCCGCCTCCCCAGAAAAAAGAGGGAATAAACTTCGGATGATATCCACTTCCAAATAGGTTGGTAAACACTCCAACAATCGTCCCAGAATTTAGCATGGTATTTATACCTGTCTTCACATGATCTGCAAAAAAGGTGCCTATAAACTGAGAAGCTGTATCCCATTCGCTCTTTCTGTATCTCAATCTTATTGTAGAGTAATTATTTTTAAGGTCACTGGTCACCGTATCAGCACCTAAGTTTACCCAGGAAGATACGTAAGAGTGCCCCAAAAAGCCGTCATGTTGCTTGTTTGAGTAGGAGTGAAAAATTGATGACTCAACTTCTCCTCCTACTTTACAAATGGGACCAATTGTTGTGTTTTTGAAGATTTTACTGAAGGGCTTAATCAAAACACCCTCTCCCAAAAAGGCAGGACCCTCGATATACACGAAAGGAGAAACTACTGCATTTTTTTCTATAACAACAGGACCTTCAGTAGCATCAATAAATACGTAAGGGAATATTTTTGCCTCGTCCGATATAAAAACGGCATCCCCTAAAACTCTTAAATCCGCAGGAATCCTTAAATAGGAACGCTCATAAAATCTTGAAAAATCCTGACTTATAAATGTGCCATTATGGATTATGAGGTCTTCAAGCCTCCTTAAAACCTCAACTTCCTTAACCTTTTTCCAAAACTGAACTTTCGTTACCAGTTCTTTTAACTCGGAAAAGTTTAACCCATCTGGCAGCTCTAAAGCAAAGGATAGAACAACTCCTTCTTCGTCAACATACCCTTCTCCAGGGTTAATCTCAGTAAGTGTAGAAATCATCCTCTGATAAGGGTTCAATCTGGAGTTAAGAAACACGCAAATTCCACCGGGCAAACTGTTCACTTTAACCTGCGGATATAACGAGTGAGCGTAATCCTTTAAAAAATCCCTCACGATTATGCCGTCAATATTCGTAAGAACCTTTTCCCACTTCTCATATAATGTTGAAATGCCAATACGCAAATTCAGAAAGGGATTTAACCATACGAGAGGCAAAAAGCCATTCACCCCTTCATCCTCAAATAAAATGTAGGATCTTCTCACTCTGCCCCTCCTTCACCGCCAAAAATCTTTATTTTCAAACTCGGGTAAAATTTTATCGGGTAAACAATAACAACGACCGTAAATAAGAAGACACTTATGATCATTAGAAGCTTTCCGAGGTGCTCGAACCCGAGCAAAAGGGCAAAGAACATGCCAAAATAAAAAATACCCGCAATTTTGCCTAGCCAAAGTGAACCCAAAGCGACTCTGAAACCGAAATATAGAACTCCTCCAACTAACAATATAAGTAAATCCCTTAAAAAGAAAAACCAGAAAGCCCATACGGGGAGCAATGAAAATTTATAGAAGATGTAAGATAAACTCATTGAAACAACCTTATCGACTCCGTGGTCCAAAATCTTGCCTACGGGGTTTTCGAGATGAAACTTCCTTGCAAAATAACCGTCAAGGACGTCGGTTAGAACAATCAAAATAAGAAAAAGAGTCGTTAAAAAAACTCTCGAGTCCTTAAGGAAAGGATAAAGGGGTAAAACCAGAAAAAGTCTTGTAATACTTAAGAGGTTCGGAAGGGTAGCTATTTGAAATGCACCTGAATAAAGCCCTTTCACTTTATAAATAATACTTTAAACAATAAGGAAAGTCAAAAATCCCGCGTTCCTCAAGATTAATCCACTCGAAATGGGATTGTTCCATCAAAAATGCCAGAGTAAAAAGACGGCCACAATAATGCATCTATTCGTTCTTAAGCCAAGGAGGAACACAGTACGATTGTAACAAAAGCGTATAACATGAATGAAAGATACTCAATCATTGCCTTCAATGCTGCTCTCAGTTTTCCATGAAGTTAAGAGATTGTCAGGCAGGAAAAATGAAGCTTAAAAGTAAGAGAGGTAAAAGTTGTCAATAATCTTGTTTATAGCCGGCTTACCCTTTTCTCTCCACCCCTTAAATTCTTTTTTAAATAGTGTGATAGTCGAAGTTGAGGAAACTCCGAAAAGAAGGGCAAAAGGTAGAGTGATATGAGAGAGGGTATTAAAAGTTGAAGGCGTAAGTGAAGAAGCAAAAAGGAGAGTAGTGAGTTTGAGGGCTAACATTAAGATAGTAAAATAACACAAGCGATAATCAAATTACAAAGGGAGCTTGACAGGGCTTACAACAAGAAAAGAGGGCTCGAATGGATATCAGAACTTCAATAGAAAATAGTTCAAGTAGGTCTAATTTTGAGGAAGTACGACACCTTGGTAAAACCTGTTTTTTTATACATGCGCGCCACTATACCAGGGCAATTACAAAAGTCTTTGAATAAAAACAGGTAAAGTTTTATAATTATGCAAAAACAAAGGAGGTATTTATGAAAAAGCTTATACCCTTGGGGTTGTTTTTCTTTTTTACGGCATGTGCAACAACCCCACATAAATCTTCCGGAATTATCTACATGCAACAGGGCCTATACAACAAAGCCGTCACAGAATTCCAAGGTTGGGTTGCTGAAAACCCAAATAACCCAGAGGCCCACATATGGCTCGGAAGGGCCTACATTGGCGTGAGGGATTATATCAAGGCTGCTGACGAATTTATAAAAGCCTACGAGCTGGACGCTGACTCTGGAAAATATCTCAAGGAATTTGGAGAAAATGAACTTAACACCATTTTAACAGCCGGAAAAACCTTCTTCCAGCAGGGTGATGACCAAAAGGCCCTTAAGTACTTCACCTATGTTACAAAAATTAACCCTAAGGATGAGAGGGCCTACTTAGCTATTGCAATAATTCACAACAAACAAGGTAACTATGAAGAAGCCATTAACTATGCAAACAAGGCTATCGAACTCAATCCAAAGGACGTACAGGCTCTCTACTATAGAGCAAAATTCAACGCACAGGCTGGGAAAAAAGAAGAGGCAATTAAAGATTTACTCCAGGTAATTGAAAAAGATACTACCTTCTCAAAGGCCTACTTCGATTTAGGTGTCCTATACTTTGATAATCAAGAATTTGAAAAATCTGCCTACTATTTCAAGAAGGCTCATGAACTTGATAAAGAAAATCTCGACGCTCTCTTAAATACCGCTCTTTCGTATTATAGGTTATCCAAGTATGATGAGGCAGAAAAATTATTCCGCGAGTACCTGGAAAAACAGCCCGATGCTTACGATATTTGGTTCACCTTGGGGGCATGCCTCTACAACGAGAATAAACTCCAGGAAGCTTTAAGTGCCTTTGACAAAGCAATTGAATTAAAGCCTGACTACGAGGACGCTTATAGCTTTAAAGCCCTTATTTACAATCAACTCAAAATGAACAAAGAGCTTATGGAGACCATTAAAAAGCTACAGGAAATAAAAGGTAACAACGGAGGTGGTAAAAAGTGAGAAAAGACTTTTTATCTATCCTTGATCTCTCTGTGGAAGAAGCCCACGAATTAATCGATTTCTCACTAAAAGTAAAAAAAGGAAAGGTAAACGAAAAAATCCTGGACGGAAAAGTCCTCGCACTGATCTTTGAAAAACCCTCTCTTCGCACAAGGGTTACCTTTGAAAGAGCCATCTACGACCTCGGAGGTAAACCTATTTACCTCTCTAACAATGATATTAGATTAGGGCAAAGGGAATCTGTTAAAGACGTCTCAAGAAACCTGGAAAAATGGGTTGACGGCATTGTGGCAAGAGTATTTGCCCACTCTACTCTAATAGAAATGGCAGAAAATGTCAGGATACCTGTAGTAAATGCACTCTCAGACCTTGAACACCCGTGTCAAATAGTTGGAGATTACCTTACAATTTTTGAAAAATCTGGAAGGACAAAAGTAAATCTGGCGTTTATTGGAGACGGCAATAACGTAGCAAACTCACTGATGCTAATGACCGCTCTGCTCGGTGGAAAATTTACCATTGCATGTCCCGAAGGTTATGAACCCAACAAAAATCTTTACGAAAAGGCAATAGAGATTTCAAAAACCACCGGTGCAAAAATAGAGATTGTAAGAGATCCTAAGCAAGCAGTAAAAGATGCTGACTTCATTTATACCGATGTTTGGGCTTCCATGGGACAAGAGCAGGAAGCAGAGCAAAGAAGACAAATTTTCAAGAATTACAAGGTAGATTCAGAACTCTTGAAGATTGCTCCTTCTCACGTTGCTGTATTACATTGCCTTCCGGCTCATAGGGGAGAAGAGATAACCGATGAAGTTCTCGATGGACCTCATTCCATTGTCCTCGACCAAGCTGAGAACAGACTACATTCTGAAAAGGCAATACTTATAAAACTCTTTAGAAACATTTATTAAACAGCTTCGATCTCTAAAAAAGAAAGGGGCCCTTTCGGGCCCCTTTCTTTTTTAAGAGGTCGCTGCGTCTTACTTGCCCTTGTTCACCATCTCTTTGAGCGTAGAGGATGCCCTGAATACAGGCACTATCCTGGCAGGAATCTTAATTTCCTGTTTGCTTCTTGGATTTCTGCCCTTCCTCTCAGCTCTCTTCCTGACGTCGAAGGTTCCGAAGCCGATGATTCTCACTGGGTTCTTTTTGGCCAGTGAGTCTTTTACTACATCGATGAATGCATTCACCACCAGGGCTGCGTCCTTTTTGGTTACGCCCGCTTTTTCTGCTACTTTGTTTATCAGTTCTTGCTTGTTCATACCTCAACCTCCTTTTTTGATTTATCAAGCATTTCTGCAGATATTATAATAAATAAAGCATAGTACACATTTTGTCAAGATTTTTTTCATTGAAAAGGTCGAATTTGCGAGGATGAACTAATAAATACCTGGAATAGAATAACTTACGAAAGGATAGCCTTAATATACTCTCTTGGCAAAATATTCAAAATTTTGTTAAAAAAGTCAACATTTTCATCGATTCTAATCTCAGAAAGGTACCTTTTACTACCAAGCTTAATAAATAAAGCAACGCTTCCACGAGAGTAACTGCTCAAAAGCTTGTAAAGTTCGTCTACTAAAATTTTACTTACATCAACCCCACTCAGGTCAATTTCTAAAGCCTTAACACCTTTGAAGGGACTAATATCATCAACCCTTAACTCTTTCCCATTTCCATTTTCCGAAACTCTGCCATAGACCAGGACAACCTCATCTTCCTTCAACAGTTCACCTTTTTCCTTCAATAATTGCGGATGAACGTAACCTCTCACTTCGCCTTCAAAATCAGATATTTTAATACTGGCATAAACTTCTCCATTTTTATTTTTCTTTTTTGAGATCTCACTAATGACGCCCACCATAACTACCTCATCCCCATCCATCAGTTCTTCCTTAATCTTCAATGTGTTTATGGGCTGGAATTTAGAATACGGAAATTTACTCAAGGGGTGAACACTCAAATAAAGACCGAGGGAATCCCTTTCAAAATAGATGATATCATCCAACGTAAAAGGTAGATCTTTGTACTTATCTAAGGGGCTCTGTGCAGGAACCAGGGTGAATAAAGTACCTGTACTCACTCCAGACTTAGCAGTTTGCAAAAGTTCGTCTAAGGCTTGAAGTAAAGCTTTTCTATTGGGGAAAAACTCGTCAAAGGCGCCTGCCTTAATTAGGCTTTCGAGAGTTTTTCTATTTACCTTCCTCGTATCAATCTGCGATAGAAAATCTTCAATGCTCTTAAATTCACCTTTCGAATTTCTTACCTTTAATATTTCCTCAACGGCCGCCCTCCCAACATTTTTTATTGCACCCAATCCATACCTTATGGAATCACCACCTTCTATTCTGAATTCATAATCACTTCTGTTTATTGACGGTGGAATAACCTTAAAACCAAGACTTTTGGCTTCATTTAAAAACTTATAAATCTTCTCCTGGGCATCTTGAGTATTCATTTCAGCGTTAAGATTAGCTACAATGAATTCCAGGGGGTAGTGAGCTTTTAAATAGGCAGTTATGTAAGCCAGCTTAGCGTACCCCGCTGCATGAGATTTGTTAAAGCCATACTCTGCAAAAGGCGCAATGAAGTTGAAAATTTGCTCTGCCCTTTCTCTGTCCATGCCGTTCTCTACACAACCGCTTACAAAGGACTCCATCATCTTCTCCATAACTTCCTTTTGCTTTTTACCCATCGCCTTCCGCAAAATATCAGCCTGTCCAAGGGAAAAACCTGCGAGGGTTGATGCAAGGAGCATAACTTGCTCCTGATACGCTATAACTCCATAAGTCTCTTCAAGTATTCCCTTTAACCTTTCGTCTATATAATCGATGCGCTCCTCCCCGTTCTTCCTCCTAATAAAACTTTCAAGCATTCCGCTTTTCATTGGTCCAGGACGGTATAAGGCCAAGATAGCTATCAAATCTTCAATTTTTTCCGGTTTAACGCGCTTCAATACATTTCTAAAGCCTTCGGATTCCAACTGAAAGACTCCAGTGGTTTCACCCTCAGAAAGTAGTTTATAAGTCTTGATATCGTCAAACTCTATATTATCTGCAGAAAAACCAGGATCTTTTTGTTTTACAAGTTTTTCAGTCTCGTAGACAATGGTGAGTGTCCGAAGACCAAGGAGGTCAATTTTTAACAAACCTAACAACTCCAGCGACTTCATATCGAATTGGACGGTTACTGTATCCTCATCCTCAGATCTGTACAGAGGAGCAATCTGATAAATTTCAACAGGGGCGACGACTACCCCTGCGGCGTGAGTTGAGATATTCCTCACGCGTCCCTCAATTCTACGTGCATATTCAAAAACCTTCTTGTAAACCTCACTGGAATCAATCAACTCCTTAAAAACAGGATTTGTTTCGTACTCATATTGAAGAGAACCCGTTTCAGTAATAGTCTTTGCAATTTTATCGCTCTCACTATAAGGGAGTCCCATAACCCTGGCTACATCTTTAATTGCCTGCTTTGCTTTCGCTCTACCAAAGGTTATGATTTGTGCCACGTTGCTTTCACCGTATTTTTCTCTTAAATAAAGGATCATCTCGTCCCTTCTATTATCGGCGAAATCAATATCAACATCGGGAGGAGAGACCCTCTCGGGATTTAAGAACCTTTCAAAAAGCAGGTTATATTTAATGGGATCAACGTCTGTAACCCCAAGGGCATATAATACTAAAGAACCAACCGCCGATCCCCTTCCCGGCCCAACAGGAATACCTCTCCTTTTTGCCTCCCTGATCAGGTCCCAAATAATCAGGAAATACATTGAGAAATTGAGTTCATTAATCACCTTCAATTCTTTTTCAAGTCTCTCTTTATATTCCTGTGGTATATCCTTACCTTTAAACCTCTCTTTTAGGCCTTTGAAGGCAAGGTCTGACAACATTTCAAAGCCACTGCTATAAGGCTCAGGAATATCAAAATGAGGTAGATGGATATTCGTAGGATCTAATTCAAGAGTCAGGTTAACTCTGTTAGCAATCTCGATAGTATTTAAGAGAGCCTCTTCTAACTCTCCAAAGATGGCCCACATTTCCTCTGGACTTTTAAAATAGATCTCCTCTGTTTCTATTTTCATTCTCTTAGGGTCGTCAAGACGTGTCCCAGTTTGAATGCAAAGGACAATTTCCTGAAGAATCTTGTCTTTAGGTTTTAGAAAGTGCACATCGTTGGTAGCTACCACCTTTACATTATACTTACTTGAGAGCTCCAGTAATTTTCGATTTACAATTTTATTTTCTGCAAGGCCAATATCCTGAAGTTCGAGGAAGAAATTATCCCTTCCAAAGATTTCAAGATAAGATTCCAGAGTTTTATGAAGTTCAGTATCATCATAGCCAAGTAATATTTTTCTGGGAAGTTCCCCCTGCAGACATCCTGAAAGGGCAATGAGGCCTTTTGAGTGCTGCCTTAAGAACTCCTTGTCGACTCTTGGCTTGTAATAAAAGCCTTTTAAATAAGACTCGGTCGAAATCTTTAGAAGATTTCTATATCCCTCCTCATTTTCTGCCAGCAAAGTAAGATGATATATTTCCCCTGCCTTGACTCTCTCCTGCATCGAGCCATCGGTAACATAGGTTTCCATTCCAATGATCGGTTTAATTCCCTTCTCCGTTGCTTTTTTATAGAACTCGATTGCTCCGAAGAGATTACCATGGTCGGTAAGTGCAACAGCAGGCATGCCAAAATTTAGAGCAGCATCAACAATTTCATCGATGAATAGAACCCCATCCAATACACTGTATTCAGAATGAAGATGCAAATGGACAAATTTCTTCATATCGGGCTTTTCTTACAACTTTGATGAAATATAGTCTCTCAAATCTTTTAACGATCTTATATTTGCCAAAACTTCTTGAGCTTTCTTAACGGTCACATCGTCCCTTAATAGACTGGCATACCTACCTTTGCTTCCATCGTATTTTTCGGAAATTTCTGCATCCAATAACCTCTTTATCTGCTCGAGATTTTTTTCAAACTCCTCGTCAGTAAATTTGACCTTGTTCTTCCTCAAATATTCCTTAAACTCGGCGATGATTGTGCTATTCATCCCTGGATAAACCTTATTCTTTGACTTATATTCGACGGCAAAGCCAAAGAAGTGTGGGTAGATTTCCTGAGTAAAATTGGATACAACTTCTTGCTTGACCAAAATGTGAGGCGAAATGCCACCCCCACCTTTTAGTGGTTTTCCGAGTATTTTTGTGAAATAAGTAGTTGTATCCTTCAGGGTCGAATCCTTGTTCTCATTCCTATGGATACACCGACCTGATGGTGTGTAGTACTTGGCGGTGGTTAACTTTAATTCGTATCCCTCTTGAAGCTTAAAAACTCTTTGAACAGAGCCTTTACCAAAGGTTGTATCACCTATGACAATTCCCCTATCCCAGTCTTGAAGTGCACCCGCCACAATTTCACTAGCGCTGGCTGAACCCTTATCCACAAGGACAACTATTGGAATGTCTTTAAACTTTCCATCTCCCGTAGTTCTGTACTCAAAGTTATTATCCGGTGTTCTGCCCTTTGTGGAAACTACCAATGTCCCCGGTTCGAAGAAAAAGCTGAGTAAATTCACCGCCTCGTTTAACAATCCTCCTGGATTGCCTCTCAAATCAATTATCAGTTTGTTTACACCCTTCATCCTCAATGTATCAAGAACTGAGGAAAATTCCTTTGAGAGCCCATCCTGGAAACTTGAGATCCTTATGTACCCTGTTTTGTCATCCAATTTTCCGTAGTAAGGTATTGGATCGATAAAAATAGTATCCCTCACCAGCTCTACAGAAAACTCCTTCTGGGTCACGGGTCTGTAAACCTTTATCTTTACGACTGTCCCAGGCTCCCCCCTTAAAAGCTTAACTGCATCGTTTACTTTCATACCCTCCGTTGACTTGCCATCGATTTCGACAATACGATCCCCTGCAAGTAGGCCCGCCCGATAGGCAGGAGTTCCTTCAATAGGTGCGATAATAGTTACCCAATTATCCCTTATGCCGATTTGGGCTCCTATACCTCCGAACTTACCTGTTGTAGCAATGGAAAATTCTTCACTCTCATCAGGATTCAGAAATTCTGAGAAAGGATCTAAGGATCCAACCATTCCCTTGATGCTGTTCTCAACTAATTCCGACGGATTTTTCTCCTCAACATAGAACATTTGTATGTAGGTTATTACGTTCGAATAGATTTGCATCATCGTTCGCAAGGAAGCCCTTTCCTTGCATACTCCGATGCCGTAACCCAGAAAGACTGACAGAAGAACGATAGCTGAAATTATTAAAGCCCTTTTAAGTTTCATAGCTTATCACCTCTTATTTTTTGTTTTTCCCGCATTCTCGCGACTATCAAATCAATAGCCCTCTCTAAAAGAGCATCTGTTGGTAACGTGCCGTCCAGCACCTTAACCCTCTTCCCGGCTATTTTGGCTATTTTGTGATAACCTTCTCGAACCCTTTCATGGAATTGGATGTCTTCCCTTTCGATTCTATCAAGTTCTTTGCCGTTTATCCTTTGAAAGCCAATCTTAGGGTCCACATCAACGAACAAAGTAATGTCAGGTTTAATTCCAGCGGTTGCAAGCTTATTCAATCTGCGAAGCAACTTAATGGGCAAGCCCCTCCCATATCCTTGATAGGCTATGGTAGAGTCAGTATATCGGTCACAAACAACTACTTTACCCTCCCTTAGAGCAGGCAGTATATTTCTTAAGACATTCTCCCTTCTCGCCGCGAGGAATAGGAAGACCTCGGTGAAAGAATCCATCCCTTCAATGTTGTTTAGTATTATCCCTCTAATTTGTTCTCCAACCGGTGTACCACCAGGTTCACGCGTGTAAACCACATCAAAACCCTTTTCCCTGAAAAACCTTAGAATCCCCTCTGTTAATGTACTCTTACCGCTTCCTTCCGGACCCTCAATCGTTATAAAAAAGCCCCATTTACCCATTAATCGTTCTTTTCGTTTTTACCGTGTCCATATTTCCTTATCCACTCCTCGGTAAGCTCCTTAGCCTTCCAGTCAGGGAATTGTTGAGGTGGAGTTTTGAAGAAATAAGAAGATGGTTCAATAATAGCCCCCTTAAGACCTCTATCCTTAGCAATTTTCGCACATCTAATGGCGTCGATCATAACACCCGCTGAATTTGGTGAATCCCAAACCTCCAGTTTCAACTCTATGTTCAAAGGAACATCCCCGAAAGTTCTACCTTCAAGCCTTATATAAGCCCACTTCCTGTCCTTTAACCACGCAACATAGTCAGAAGGACCTATGTAAATGTTCTCATCCCCTATATCATAGGGCAATAGGGATTTAACGGCATTTGTCTTTGAAACCTTCTTAGAGGCGAGCCTTTCTCTCTCCAGCATATTCAAAAAGTCTGTATTACCACCGACGTTGAGCTGTGCGGTTCTTTCCAGTTTTACACCTCTGTCAATAAATAGCTGAGTAAGTACCCTATGCACTATTGTTGCACCAACCTGAGATTTTATATCATCCCCTAAAACAGGCAGGCCTGCCTCCTCAAATCTCTTCTGCCAGTAAGGAGAGCTGGCAATGAAAACGGGAATTCCATTTACGAAGGCAGCTCCAGCTTGAATGGCCTGCTCAACATACCATTTTGTAGCCTCTTCTGCACCCACGGGTAAAAAGTTTACAACCACGTCAACCCCAAGGTCTTTGAAAATTTTGACTAAGTCATCAGTGGGGCCAGGGGCCTTCACTATAACATTTTCCAGATACTTTCCAATTCCATCGTGGGTCATTCCCCTGTAGACTTTAGCATTTAACTTTGGCACATCAGTGAACTTATAAGTGCAATTAGGTTCAGCAAAGATAGCCTCCGACAGGTCCTTACCCACTTTGGTAATATTGATATCCACACCCGCTACAAATTTTATGTCGCTGATATGATAACCACCGAGTTCCACGTGCATAATTCCAGGAATAAAATCCCCTGGCTTCGCGTTCCTATAGTAGTATACCCCTTGAACCAAACTGGAGGCACAGTTTCCGACGCCTATTATGGCTACTCGGATTTCACCCATTTTTTTCCTCCTTGCTGATTAAAATCCTGAATTCCTTAAACCTATTTACTACCGTCAAGTATACTAAAAAGAGCAACACCACCATTGCAACACTGAACAACACCCCACTCCCTGCAATTATTGAAAATAAAACGATGTAAATATATCTGCCCGGCCTGTCCATGGGACCTGAAGTAGGAGAAAAACCGATTCCCTCAGCTCTCGCCCTTATGTAGCTTGTCATTATGGAGCCTAACAAAATTAGATACACCACAATAGAAAGTAAAATATCCTGTCTAACCATGGAGTAGTAAAACAAAATGCCTCCGAAGACGAAAAACTCTTCAAACCTATCGATTGTAGAATCAAAAAAAGCCCCGAATTTACTCACTTTATTAGCCTTTCTCGCCACTTCGCCATCAATTGCATCACACAACCCAGCCAATAGAAGGATAAGACCTGCGATTCTAAAAGAACCCTTGGCATAAAAATAAGATGCCAAAAGGGTAATAATCAAACCTATTAAAGTGATTGCATTTGGGCTTAAATTAAGTTTTAATGCCATCTTAACCACCGGAGAAAGTAAATTTCTTCCGGTCTTCTTCAATTCTTCATTCACCGGCACCCTCCAGAACTACAACAAATTCGCCCTTTGTTTTCAACGAACTTACGTCTAAATCGGAAAGCTTACAAAATACATATTCTTCATGAAGTTTCGTCATTTCTCTTGCAATAAATATAAACCTGTCATTAAGTTTTTCAAAACCTTTAAGCTCCTCAATTGTTCTTGCAATTCTCTCTGGCGACTCATAAAAGATAATGGTCCTTGTCTCATTAATAAAAGTTTGCATCAATTTCTTTCTCTTACCCTCCTTTCTCGGTAAAAAACCATAAAAGACAAAACTATCCGTAGGACAACCTGAGACAGAGAGGGCCGCAATAAGGGCTGAAGGCCCCGGTACAGGCACAACCCTAAATCCCTCCTCCCTGAGGGCCCTCACCAACCTATAACCCGGGTCTTGTATGGTGGGGGTTCCAGCATTTGTAACAAGGGAAATTTTTAACCCATCCCGCAAATATTTCTTAACTTCCGGAATTCTTTGTGCCTCTACATGTTCATCGTACCTTAACAGCCTTGGGCCAGAAATCTTGTAATGATTCAGAATCTTAAGTGTCTCCCTTGTGTCTTCGCAGAGAATGATATCGGACTCTGTTAGTACTTTTAACGCCCTGAGAGTTATATCCTCTAAGTTACCAATAGGGGTGGATACTACGTAAAGGATTCCCTCTTCACTTTGCATATTTTTCAAAATAATCCGGAAATTCCCTGAAGAATCTTTCCAAAGAAACCGAATTGTATTCCCCGGTAAATCTTTTATCTTTCTTCAGATCTAAGCTCCTGCCTGTGGCAATCTTAACAAACTCCGATAACTCCTCTCCAATTAGGTCTCTGCACCTTAGGTAAACCGGCTTTGGCTCAGACACAAAAACGGTCTCTTTAACTACTTTTACCTCTCCAGAAGGTTGTGCCTGAGTTTTCGAATATTTCATGGGTTCCACAACTATTCTTTGACGTAAGGGCTTCAAGCTGATGCTTATAGAAGTACTGCTTGTTGATTTATCTCTAATCTCAAAGGGGCCAACCATCCTGAAAATTATCCTGGTGAATCCTTTACTTTTCTTAACTTCTACATTTTTAACGAAGGAATTCGGGTAATCCACCGCGGATAAACCATCTTTTATGGTGCCTTTGATATCAACGGTAAGCACTCCCTCGTAAGGAAAATCGGAAACCTCTACATTCATGAAATTTCCTTTAATTTTTATTTCCACTACACTTATTTCTTGTTCCAAAGAAACAAAGCCGCTGAGAAGAAAACCCAAGAGACAAGCAATTACCATTTTATCACCTCACGTCTGCCGTCATTCCATACCAGAATCACTGAATCTGGAAATACACGTTCCAGAGTAAATTTACCCCCATATTCACCTTCGCGAAGGATATACTTCTCACCATCAAAGGACCTAAGGTAAGCATATTTTTCATCCCCCACTATAAGGACACCACTGAGAACCAACTGTTTTTCAACCGATGGTTTCTCAAGGGGGGTGGTTGCCTCTTTCTGCGCCTCGGGCTTTTGCCTATTAGACTCACCTACTATTCTTGGCTTACCCGATTTTAAAAATTTACTTAGCTTGACCAAATCACCCCTTTGGGTCACCACCAACGACGATATTATCACAATAAGTACTAAAAAAAACAGTGGTCTTAAAGGGGACTTCTTTTTTCTAAAGTCAAACTTCAATATCATAAAGTAACTCCCAATGCCAGAGCGTAAAGAGGTTGTTTTACCTCTTTGGGAGTGGCGATTTTAAAATCTACAAAGGGATTTAATACCTCAATATCAACGTCTTCAGCAAGTGCCTTTAATTCCATGGTGAGTTCCTTAGTGTGATCGCCAGAAACAACGGTTGTTGTGAGGCCTTCCTCGAAGAAAGTTTTGATCAATTCAGCTGCAATGTTTGAAAAGTTCTCCATCTCTGCAGAAGAAACCAATTTTACCATACCTTCTTTGCACACAGCATAGTAGAAATATTTCTTCCCAAAGTGAATAGCCAGAAAATCCTTAAACTTCGTTGCAAAACTGGAAAGGTACAAAAGATCGTGAAAAACGAAGGGAGAAAAATCTATCCTTTTGATTCTGGAGATTTTTAGTCCATCAATAAATTTCATGGCAGATTCATAAGTCTCTTTTTCCACTGCTCCAACGAAAGTTAAGCTCTTTTTCCCAATTTTGAGTGTCTTTTTTCGGATTTCGAAGGAGATACCAAATTCACTTTCGATAGTTTTGGGTTTAACCTTATCTTCGTAAAACTTACCTACTGCCCTCGGGGCTGAAAAGGTTATATAGACTTCTTCACCTTTTAATTTGTTTAAAGCCTTTACTTCACCCTCAAGAAATTCAAGAATTCGTCCCCTCTCCCTCCTTACGAGGCGGAAGGTCTCAAAATCGAGTTCAACACCTATCACTTAACCTCTTCACCTCCACTTGGTTGAGAACTGACTTCCTCAACTTTCTCCTCTTCCTTCTCGATTTCCAAAAGATCCAAATCGTCCTTTTTCTTAACTATAACGATGTACGAAATTAAAGTACCTACATTCAGAGAATTCAGCACCTGAGCAACAACCAGGAAAGCCATTATATAAAGTCCCAACCCAAAGAAGAAACCGGTCAAATGGACAAGGAACCCTGATGCTGGAAGGGTCGATGGAACATTCAAAATTCCATGGATACCAAGGAATCTCAGGTAAGGATAAAGGGACCCAAATAAGGGTGAAGATGTAAAAAAGTATAAAGCTGCCTCTTCAATGGCCCTGAACTTATCACCCATAAGCCATGAAGCAGAAAGTACCTTATCCATTATCCATACGGCCCTTCCAAGGGCCCATGCAAAAACTGATGGCGTGAAGATCGCAAGAATCAGAGTGTAGAATTGATAAAGGACAAAGCGGAATGGCTGTTCGTTCAATGTAGAGAAGACCTCAAAAAGAGTATCAAAAGTATCGGACTCTTGAATAGAAACGACAGAAGTAGGAAGGATCAGAGAAATTATAAACGCAAGGAAAAGGTAAACGAGGAAAAAGCACATAACGATAGCAGGAATAGCACTTATTAAAAGGATTATCTCCCCGAGATACGGGATCTTCCCAAGAAGACCGAGAACGACACCACCTAAGAGAATAAATAGAATTACAAATAGAATACTCAATGGGGTTGTTATAACTGGCCATCCCTTTTTCTTTGCATAATTTACGGCATCTTTAACCTCGTAGAATTCATCTCCTCTTAACTGCTCCACAGTAATCTTGGCGACGGCAACAGCATAAAGGTAAATCGACACCACTAAACCCACAAGGCCGATAATCAAAAGAATCCAGCCGGGAATTGACAACGGCTCACCAACGGGAATTGGCAAGAACTTCCAGTAGTACCATATATCCTTGACGGGATACCCACTAACAATCAGTGCCAAATAGGCAAAAGCAGAATAGATCATCACCCCTATGACAAGTCCTTGCAGCTGGGTCCACAGCTTCTTGAAACTGAAACTGTATTTTATGCTGTTCCACACATCCCTATAGCTATAACTCAGATTTGCTCTCATTCATCACCTCCTGCTAATTTAAATATTTTAAGCCTTTTTATAAAATTTATCCAAGAAATAAGAAACCACTCTGTCAACAACGAGCAATGTGACAATGGCAAGTAGCAATCCTTTCACAAAGCCCAGTGAAGTAAAAAAGCTCACCAGAACTCCGGCCATCAAAACGCCTAAGGAAATTGAGAGAAAAGCCAACCATTTATTCATCGAGAGAAGGTAGGCAATCAAAGCACCTGTCCACGCACCAGTTCCAGGAAGAGGAATAGCGACAAAGATAAATAGCCCCAAAAACTCATATTTTTCAACATAACCCTTGTGTTTATTTGCTCTCGCCAAAACTTTATCCAGCAACCTGCTCAAAAAGGCAAACCTTCTGAAATGTTTTTCCGCAAAATCTATTAAAAAAACGAGCGGAACCGTAATCAAAATATTTCCAATAGCAGAAAGAGCGAAGGCCTTGTAAAGGGGAAATTGGTATTGAAAAACGGCAAGTGGGATGGCACCCCTCAGTTCCACAACCGGCAGCATTGAAACAATAAAAACAATTAACTCCTTGCTGCTAATAACATTTGAAAGATATGAAATTATCTTCTCAGCCATTTTTTAGAAATCTCATCATGGTGTCATTCTGGAAATTCAATCTCTCATAAAGCTTGAAATTTCTAATTGCATCTTTCATCGAAACAGACACACTACCAAAGGGTTTTACACCTTCGCCCAAAATTAAATTTGAGTAAAAAATAACCAGTTCCTGCACTAAGCCGTGCTTCAAAAGTTCTCCCATAAGGAAACTGCCACCTTCGCACAAGATTGACTGAACACCCTTACTTCCGAGAGTCAAAAGAGCTTCCTTAAGATTAATCCTGCCATCCTCAAATTCATCAACTTCAATAAGTTCAACCTCAGCTTTCAAGTTGCCAGGTATTTGCCATTTAGAGTTTTTCGTCGTGATAATATAAATAATCCCGCCAGAATTAAAAATCTGATAATCAAAATTGATAAAAGGTTTTTTAGCTACAACGATCCTTGCGGGTATCTTTGGGGAATAGACAAGGCGTGGAAGAAGGGATGGGTTATCCTTCTCCACAGTACCCTTTCCAACCATAACAGCATCAACCTCACCTCTGATTTTGTGAACGTAAGTTCGGGAATCTTCTCCGCTAATCCACTTAGAATCTCCATTTTTATCTGCAATGAAACCGTCCAGACTCAAAGCCATTTTGCCAATCACATAAGGGAAACCTGTCTTAACATGATGGAAGAAAAACCGATTTAAAAAATATCCCTCCTCTTCAAGAACCCCTGTAATCACTTCTATGCCCTTACTTCTGAGGTATTCGATACCTTTCCCATTTACAAGGGGATTCGGGTCAACATTGGAAATGACCACCTTTTTAATGCCCACCTGGGCTACGACAGGTGCGCAGGGGGGTGTAGAACCGTAATGAATACAAGGTTCCAAATTAATATAAAGAGTAGACTCTTCAAGATGTCCAACAGCGTCCTCTATAGCCCTTATCTCTGCGTGCTTATCACCCTTTTTCTTATGATATCCAATACCAACAACCCTACCACCCTTAACAATAACCGCACCAACCATCGGATTGGGAGAAGTAAACCCTTCTCCAAGCCTTGCCAGCTCAAAAACCTTTTTCATATAAAAAACGTCATCGTTCATACTCTTTAATTATAAAGGTTATCACGCAATCAGGCTTACTTTTTAACCAATGGATTTATAATTTAACTATGGGCAAAGTAAAAGTTCCAGAGCCGGTTATTCTCTTTAGTGGGATTATTACCAGCGAAAGTAACCTTTCCAAGCTTGGAGAAATCTTGAATCCCTTAGGCGAAGTAGACTTTGTCTCTGAACCCCTCTCTTTCGATGAATTCACAAATTATTATGCGGAAGAAATGGGTAAAGGCTTACTGAGGGCGTGGGTTTTATTCAAAGGGCTAAGGCCCTTAGAAGGGCTTCATAAAATCAAATTGCTCTCGAATGAGATTGAAGATAAATTTTCCGTTTCTGGCAAGCGAACCATCAACATTGATCCCGGCTATGTTACTCTCTCAAATGTGATTCTCTTTACGACTAAGAATTACTCCCACAGAATTTACATAGGCGATGGAATATTTGCAGAGGTGACATTGATCTATTCAAAAAAAGAGGGGTTCATTGAGTTACCCTGGACATACCCCGATTACAAAACTGAAGTCGCTAAGGATTTCTTCAAAAAAGCCCGAGAAAAGCTCAAACTCCTGAGAATTTACTAATCTCTGAACTTCTCAACTTCCAATGGTTCGAAAGCTTTCTCAATTAGGCAGGTAAAAGCTTCCCCCGACGGTAACTTAACAGAAAACTCAATGTTTTCCTTCTTATCGCAGTACCTTGCAACGATTCTAAGTATCGTCTTTAAAGTCTCCTCATCCACACCCTTCCCTTCATAGGATGCAAGGGGACCAGTAGTATTCAAAGGCTCTATAATGACAAATTTGCCAGCAGTAATTTTCAACAATTCATGATTTTCCCTTTCGTTTCGACCTACTACCAATCTGGTGCCCTTCACAAAGAAATGCCTCCCCAGCTTAATTAGTGATACATGGAAGGGATCAAGTTCGTCCCTTAGTAAGATTTTTTTTAAGCGGGCAGCAAAATCAGGCACCGTTAACAAGCACCCACCAGCAGGCTGTTGGAATTTTTGCAAGCCCAGTTCTTTGGCCAATTTGATTTGCTCATTTCTTCCCCTTCCCTTTATAGCCAGCAGCCAATCTCTCTCTATTATACCTTCTAACTCAGGTTTTGTTGGCGGCAAAAGTTTCCCAGAGAGCGGTCTAACGACAAGCCCTTCAACACTCGCCTCTTTTTCAATTTGTAAAAGGGCATTTAGCATCTGCGACATGGGCCTCTGACCTAAGACTTCCCCCGTTATGATAAACTTTGCCCCATACTTGTCAAGCAATTCCTTGGCCTTCCTGAGAAAAAGGATTTTACAATCAATACAGGGATTCATTTGTTTACCGTAACTATGTGGGGGATTTTTCACCAGTTCTAAGTACTCATCCACAACTTCATATACATCTGTATCAATCCCAACACTATCGTAGTAAGCTTTCTTAGATTCGGAAACTTTTCCTAAGTCCACTTCTGAAGAGGAAAAGAGGGTGATGAAGACAATACCTTTAACCTCTATACCGTGCTTTTTCATAAGCAAAGCGGAAAGGGTGGAATCGAGTCCTCCGGAAAGCAGCGCCAAAGCCTTTACGTTCCTCTCAGCCACTTATTATACCTCCCCCCACTACAGTATCTCCCCGGTAAAAGACAGCAACCTGTCCAGGAGTGATTGCAAACAATTCCGACCTGAGTTCGACTTTGTAAACATTTTCAGCATAAGGATGAAGAGTACATTCAGCAGTCTTGCCCCTATACCTGACCCTTACTTCTAATATCTCGCCCTCTCTAAGCCCCTCCAAAAAATTAACGTTCTGGACGAAAAAGCTATCCCTGTACAATTTCTCTAAGGGGGCAACAACAACAATATTTTTATCGGGGATGATTTCCTTTACGTAAAGTCTCTCGCCAACTGCAACCCCAATACCTCTCCTCTGGCCAATGGTAAAAAAGTAATATCCATCGTGCTTACCGAGGACATTGCCCTTCTCATCTACTATCAAACCTTCTCTCCTCTCAAAACCCCTCTTTAGAAGAAAACTTCTGTAATCTTTACCCACAAAACAAACATCCTGGCTCTCTTCTTTGTCGTGCACCTCAAGTCCAAACTCTTTTGCCCTTTTTCTAACTTCATCCTTGGACATTTCACCCAGTGGTAAGGCCAATCTTCTGAGATGCTCCTTCTCAATTAAGGCAAGGTAATATTCCTGAGATTTGTCCTCCCATAGGGCTTTCTTTAAATGGACATCTCCCTCTTCATGAGTGACTCGAGCATAATGTCCCGTTGCAACAAATTCACATCCAAATTCATCGGCAACCTTTACCCCCCAATGGAGCTTTACCCTCCTGTTACAAAGGGCACAGGGATTCGGGGTGCGCCCATTTCTGTACTCATCAAGAAAATACTGAATAATTTCCCTTCTAAAATAATCAGCAAGATCAATAACCTCATGCCTGATTCCTATCTTTTTTGCCATCTTCCTCGCATCATCAATATCCTGAACATTTCCGCATCTCGAGTTAAAATTGAAGGTAACACCGATAACTTCGTATCCCTTTTCCTTCAATACAAGTGCCGCAACGGTTGAATCAACACCACCACTCATCAAAACGACAACGGAAGAGGCCATTGAATAAACAAGTGTTACTTAATTTCCTCAAAAAATATACCAATTGCGCCCTTCTCCAGCATTTCTACGATGGCTCTCTCAGAATCCTCTGGTTGGACATTCACACCTTTTATAGCATCTAATAGTAAAAACACACAAAAACCAAGTCTCAACGCATCAAGGACCGTAGCCCTTACACAGTAGTCCGTTGCAAGCCCACCCACGAAAAGTCTTGTTACTCCCTTACCTTTCAGTAGTTTATCCAGATTGGTTCCATCAAATCCAGAGTAGGCTTCCTTGTCTGGCTCCGTTGCCTTGGACACTATGATGGAATCCGAAGGCAATTTCAAATCTGGATGAAATTCAGCACCCTTAGTATTTTGAACACAATGTTTCGGCCAGATTCCCCCCTGCTCTGCGAAGGAAATATGATTCTCGGGATGCCAATCCCTGGTAGCAACAATTAAGGATTTGCTATTGCTAAAACGCTCAATATAGGCGTTTAACACTGGAACTATCTTATCTCCTTCCGGAACAGCGAGTGCCCCACCAGGGCAAAAATCATTCTGCAAATCTACAACAATCAATGCGTCTTTTTCCCTTAATTTAATTTTCATCGATAACCTCCCCTTCCTTAAACAACTCAAAGTTAATACCTTTTAGGTCATACCCCAAATGTTTATAGGCTAAAGGGGTTGCAACTCGGCCCCTGGTTGTTCTCTTCAAAAAACCTTCACGTAAAAGAAAAGGCTCATAAACCTCTTCTATGGTCCCAGGGTCTTCTGAAACCGCATGGGATAAAGTTTTTATTCCAACGGGACCTCCATTAAACTTTTCTATAATTGTTTTCAAAATCCTTTTGTCCATTTCGTCAAGGCCCCTTTCATCAACATCCAGATTGTTTAATGCATAAACGGCAAGGTCTTTGTCTATAACACCATTAGCTTTGACCTCTGCATAATCCCTTACTCTCCGCAAAAGCCGATTGGCGACCCGTGGAGTCCCTCTCGACCTTTTCGCAATTTCCAGCGCCCCCTCTTCGCTGATTTTCACCTTTAACAGACTGGAAGAACGGATTATAATTCTGTAAAGCTCATCGACACTGTAATAATCCAACCTAAAAGACATTCCGAAACGGGAAATCAAGGGTGATGTCAATAGGCCGACCCTCGTAGTAGCACCAATCAATGTGAATGGGGCAATATCGATTCTTATAGATTCAGCTTTCGGCCCCTTGTCAAGGACAATGTCAATCTTGAAGTCTTCCATCGCAGAATAAAGATACTCTTCTACTGCTCGGGGAAGTCTGTGAATTTCATCGATAAAAAGCACATCCCTTTCCTTCAAAGAAGTTAAAATTCCCACAAGGTCAATAGGCCTCTCAATAATAGGACCAGAAGTGGCTTTGATATTTACCCCCATTTCATTGGCAATAATATAAGCTAAGGTAGTCTTTCCAAGCCCCGGGGGACCAAGGAGTAGCACATGGTCAAGCTGCTCACCCCTCATATTGGCAGCTTTAACGAAAATTTCCAGGTTCTCCTTAATCTTTTCTTGACCTATAAACTCTCCAAAGGAAAGGGGCCTTAAGGCTCTATCAAGTTCTCTATCCTCATCAAAAATTCTTTTGGGATCAGTTATCCTCACCACTGCCTCCCAGCGCTGCCTTAATTAGTTCTTCAAGAGTAACAGATTTACCCATACTCTTTATCGTTTTATCAATAAGATTAACGGCATCCTGCTCCTTTAGACCGAGAGAAACGAGTGCAGAAATAGCCTTTGACCTTACAGATTCCTCTACCCTTCTTTCAACTGCTTTCACTGGAAGCCCCTGAGCTTCAAAAATTATCCGCTCCGCTCTTTTTGCACCAACGCCTTTTATCTGTGACAACCTCTTAGTATCACCCTTTTCAAGACACTCTATGAGCTCCTCAACACTCAAGGCTGACATTATGCGGAAGACAAGATTTGGTCCAATGCCCTGCAATCTAATGAGGTAATTGAATATATCACGCTCTTGTGGGGTTTTAAAACCGTAAAGGGCAACATTTTCCTCAGAAATTACCATACTTACATAGATGAGCTTAATGGTCCCTACCTCAAGTTTTTCAGCAAAAGTAGGGGTCACTAAAATATCAAAAACAAGACCATTCACACTGAGGAAAACATGAACATCCTTTTTCTCGATTACCTTACCTTCTAAGGCGTATAGCATTTTTAAGATTCCTCAAATAAGCAATACAAACTCCAACGGCATCAAATTCGTGTTCTGTAAGTTCTCTATTAAGTTTTACCAGATTCTTAACCATATAGGCAACCTGCTTCTTTTTTGCTCTTCCTTGACCCGTAAGACTTAACTTTACCTTCGTCGGTGAAATTTCTGCCACTTCAACACCCTTCTGCGCAACAGCAAGGAGAAAAGCACCTCTCACTGCTCCCAGCGTAAGGGCAGTTTTCACATTTCTGTAATAAATGGTACTCTCTATGACGACCACATCAGGATTCCAATCATCAAGGATTTTAGAAATCCCTTCATAAAGGATATGTAGCCGCTCACTCAAACTTCCCGTTTCGGTATAAAGCGTCTCAGTAAACTTAATCTCATAATTGTGGTCAATAACCGCAACCCCACTCGCCCTCAGACCGGGATCAATCCCCAAAATCAACATTTAATCAGGATTTTGCGGCAATTGTCTGAAGCACATTCTCAGGAATATCAAAGTTGGCAAAAACCTTTTGAACATCGTCATTTTCTTCGAGGGCATCCATTAACCTAAGTATTTTTTCAGCAGTTTTTTCATCTTCAATTTTAACAGTAGACTGCGGAATCATAGTAATGTCTGCTTCTGAAATCTCAATGCCCTTCTCTTTAAAAGCATTTTTAACCCTTTCAAAATCCTTGGGATTGCAATAAACAGCAAAAGTATCCCCTTCATCTTTTACATCCTCAGCACCTGCATCGAGGGCAATTTCCAGAACCGCATCCTCAGAAACCTTGTCTTTATCAATGTAAATGATCCCTTTCTCTTCAAACTGCCAAGCAACACTCCCTGGTGCCCCAAGATGCCCACCATGTTTTGTAAATATGTGCCTGATTTCTCCACTGGTTCTGTTTTTGTTGTCAGTAAGAACTTTCACTAAAAAAGCTACACCCTCAGGCCCGAATCCTTCAAATACAGTTTCGACATATTCAACACCCTCAAGTTCTCCTGTCCCTCTTTTGATAGCCCTTTCTATATTCTCCCATGGCATATTTATTTCTTTTGCTTTTTCAATAGCGATTCTAAGGCGCGGATTGTGCTCCGGGTCACCACCGCCCAGTTTAGCGGCAACAGTGATTTCTCTAATCACTTTCGTGAAAAGTTTCCCGCGCTGAGCGTCAACCTTTGCCTTTTTATGTTTAATTTGAGCCCATTTGGAATGACCTGACATATTTCCACCTCCATTTTTAAATCTTCTGCATTAAGTTAAGTATAAGTTAAGAGCATCCTTTTTTCAAGCAGGCACTAAATTGAAAAGTTCAAAAGCAAAGGATATGAAAAGCAAACAAATCAGAACCTTTGCGAGTTTCGAATTTAAAAATTAAAATTATCCCATGTCCGAGACGCCACTTCTTACCCAGTACAAATCTTTGAAAGAGAAGAACAAGGATACCCTCTTAGCCTTCAGAATTGGTGATTTTTACGAGTTTCTATACGACGATGATCAAGTGGCCTCGAAGGTACTTGGTATAACTTTGACTTCTAAACCCCTTTACAAAAATCACAGAGCCCCCCTTGCAGGCATTCCAGCAAAAGCAGCCTGGCAATACTTCGAAAAATTAGTCAGGAATGGTTTCAAGGTAGCAATTTGCGAACAATTGGGAGAAGGTAAAAAATTAATGGAAAGAGAAATCGTTGAGGTTCTAACTCCAGGAACCTTTTACCATCCAGACTTTAGCGATGAAACCGAGCACATCTTTATCGGGTCCTTAACAGCATTAAAGAGCAGGGGTTCTATTGCCATCGGTGACATAGGAACAGGTGAGATCTTTTTAGAAAATGGCAATGTTGAAGAATTGATGAATCTCGTCGAGACTTACAATGTGAGAGAGGTCCTTGTTGAAGATGAACTTTATTTCGAACTGCGGGATAGATACCCGCAGAATTACACCAGAATCGCTTCACCGCTCGTTGCTAAAGATTCAATGATAGAGAAAATCTGCAATTTTTTCGGCGTCCCCGATATCAAGATCATCAACTTGCAAGACGACCCTTTAGAGGTCAGATCCATTTTTAATCTTATAACCTACCTCGAAGAAAAGAAACCAGGCATGCTCAATCACCTGAAAACGATAAAACGCATTAACACTGAAAAAGTTTTAAAAATCGATGTCAAAACTGCAAAACACCTTGAACTATTACAAAAACCCTACGGTGACCTGGAAGACACCCTTTATGAGCACCTGAAAGAAACTATAACCCCACAGGGGAGCCGGTATCTTAAGGAAACCATTTTAACACCTCCAAAGGACATAAATTTAATCAATGAAAGACTATGCAAGGTCGAGTTTTTTGTTACAAACCGGGATAAGCATCAAAAGGTCCGTGAAATATTGAGAAAGATTTCTGACCTGGAAAGGATAATTTCCCGATTTTCAACTCAGAAATTTCATGTAAGGGACTTTTTGAGACTTGCTGAAAGTGTAAAGGCATACAAAGAAATACAAAACCTTTTAGGCAACGAAGATTTATTTGCTTTTCCTCAAATTTCAAAGGATTTTGAATCGCTAATCAAAACCATCGAATACACAATAGAAGATGATCCCACAGCCTCTCCGCCTGGATGGGTGAAGAAGGGTGTGAATCAAGAACTTGACGAACTAAAATTCCTTCTGTCCCACTCAAAAGAAAAACTTCTGGAGATGGAAAGAAAAGAGAGAGAAAAGACCGGAATTCCCAATCTTCGAATCGGATACAACCAAGTTTTTGGGTTTTACTATGAAGTAACAAAATCACACCTCGATAAAGTACCTTCCTACTTCATTAGGAAACAAACCCTTCAAAACGCCGAGAGATTCTATACAGAAGAATTAAAGGAACTTGAAGAAAAGCTCCTCTCCGCTGAAGAAAAAATTGTATCAATTGAAAAGGAGATTGTTGAGAACCTCAGGAATTCGGTGTTAGACTTCACAAGAGAGATCGTTGCATTGACCAATTTTATTAAAGAGTTAGACTTAATTCAAGCTTTTGCTGAAGTCTCAAGAAATTATAAATACATAAAGCCCGCAATAACGACGAATAAAAGGCTACTCATAAAGGATGGTAGACACCCTGTAGTAGAAAAGAATCTGAAATCTCCCTTTATCCCTAATGACACTGTGCTGGACACAGAGAATACCATTATGTACATTATAACCGGACCGAATATGTCAGGAAAGTCTACCTATTTGAGGCAAGTTGCCATAATTGTTATTATGGCTCATATGGGGTGTTTTGTTCCCGCCACATACGCAGAGATACCCCTTACCGATAGAATATTTGCAAGAATCGGTGCTTCTGATGACATCACAAAGGGGGTTTCGACCTTCATGGCAGAGATGCTCGAAACTGCAGAAATCATGCGAAATGCCACTTCTGATTCACTTTTGATCCTCGACGAAATTGGACGGGGGACCGCTACTACCGATGGTATCGCCATTGCGTGGGCTTGCGCTGAATACATATTGGAAAGGATAAAAGCAAAAACTCTTTTCGCAACACACTACCATGAACTTTCAGAAATTGCTCGGATACATCCACACGTAAAAAATTACCATATGAAAGTAGCAGAATGGGAAGGAAACATTGTATTTTTAAGAAAACTGGTCGAAGGTGTTGCCAACAAAAGTTATGGAATTCACGTGGCAGCCCTGTCGGGGCTTCCTAAAGAAATAATAGAACGCGCTAAGGAAATTGCAGGCCAACTGGAGAGGAAAGAAGCTGAATTACTTGAAAGAGTAAGATCAAATGTCAAGCAGCTCAACCTTTTTGAAAGAGTTGAGGCAAAAAAGAGTAGCTGTAAGATTTGCGAAGAGCTAACATCATTAGACATTGATGGAATAAGTCCAAGAGAGGCTTTAAACTTACTTTACAAACTCAGGGAGGAAGTAGATAAATGTTTAGGTTCTTAAAAAGTTTTTCAAGTTTTTTTAAAAATGAAATTGCCATTGATCTTGGAACTTCAACTACTTTAATTTACGTGAAGGGGAAAGGGGTCGTGCTTGACGAACCGTCGGTCGTGGCAATGGACCTCTATACTGGAAAAGTCATCTCCAGTGGAATTGAAGCTAAAAAAATGCTTGGAAAAACTCCAGAGACTGTTGTAGCAAAACGCCCCATGAAAGATGGCGTAATTGCAGATTTTGATATGGTCCAGGAAATGATAATATATTTCCTCAATAAAGTGTTAGAGAAAAATATTCTTATTAGGCCAGTAGTTTTAATTGCTGTCCCATCAGGTATTACCGATGTCGAAAGACGTGCTGTAAGAGACGCAGCACTGCTGGCTGGAGTCCAGAAGGTTCATATGGTATCCGAACCCGTTGCAGCTGCTGTAGGACTTGGCCTCCCCATAGAGGAACCAGTGGGGAACATGGTTATTGACATAGGTGCTGGTACAACTGAAATCGCCGTCATTTCCCTCTCCGGAATCGTGGTGAACAAATCCATTAGAACCGCCGGTGACGAAATGGATGAAGCTATAGCAACTTACATAAGAGAGAAGTACAGGATTGCCATTGGAGAACAAACGGCAGAGGAAATTAAAATTAGCCTTGGAAATGCATTTCCCACATACCCAGAAGAAAAAATGGAAGTAAGAGGCAGAGACCTCGTAAGCGGCGCTCCCAAAACCATAGAAATTTCAAGTTCAGAGGTTAGAAACGCTCTAAAACCCGCACTTAATGAGATTGTATTTGCACTAAAAAAGGCTCTGGAACAAACACCACCAGAACTCCTTGCCGACATTATAGACAGGGGAATTTATCTAACAGGAGGAGGCTCACTCCTTAAGGGACTTCCCGACCTCCTAATGGAGGAAACAAACATACTTATAAAGGTTTCAGAAAATCCCAGGCACTGCGTAGTGCTTGGGGCAGGGAAAATACTCGAAAATATGGATAAATATAGGCAAATCTTGACTGCCTCCTCCAAAACCATGGTCAAAAGAACAGAATTCATTGATTGAATGCAGAAAAAACTCCTTGTCTTATTTTTGCTATTATCAATCTTTGTTAACCTGAAAAGCGTAAAAGAGGAAGTCGCAGTAGTTTTATCAAAATCCTTTTATTTCCCTTTTCTATACACCCGGAATCTTATTCTATTACTCTCCCAGGAAGAAAGACGCTCAATTGAGCTTACCGTTGAAAATCAAAAGCTAAGAGAGACGCTCCTTAAAAGCGACACTTCAGCGATCCAAATAGCCGATACTGGCAAATTCTATGTCGGGGAAATCCTTCAATACATGCCCCTCGGTATACCGGAGATACTTGTGGTAAGGATCAAATCTTCGAAAATAGAAGACTTGACTGAAGGCACTGTAGTAAACCTCAATGGATTTCTGGTAGGCGTCATAGAAAGTCAAGAGGGTAAACAACTTACAGTAAAAACAATTTATAACGATAATTTCAAAGTAGGAGTTGAATGTCTTAGACCATACTATACCGGCGTTCTGAAGGGTGGAGAAATTCCTTACGTTTTCTATATTCCCACCGATGCAAACATTAAGATAGGAGATACGCTCTTTACATCGAGACTTTCAAGCTATGCAAAACCTTACATCCCTGTTGGAATAGTAAAGGAATATCAAAGGGATTTGGATAACCCCATCTTTTTCAGAGCTAAAATAGAACCATTTTTTAAACCCTTTACCTCCAGGACGGTAATTGTATATGGAAAACCAAAAGCTTAGTGTAACCGGTATAATCATATTAATTTTAGCTTCAGCTTCGATGGTTGTCCTTCCCCAAAATTTTCCTGATCTTTCCTTAGTTACCCTATTATACTTATCCCTCAAATACGAATCATCCGCAATGCTTTTTTGGGCCTTTTTAAGCGGATTAACGCACGATGGATTTAATATTAGCAAGCTCTGGGTTTCCCCAATTCTTTTCCCATTATTGGTGATCTCCACCAGCTGGGCAAAAGATAACTTCAACTTAAACTTCGCCCCAGCTCGTTTAATTTTCGACGGAATTTTCATTTTCACATCCTTTTGTGTTTATTTATTATTCTGGAACTTGACTCTTACAGAAGTCTGGATAAAGTTTCTCTTAACTCTTGTATTAGCGATAATAACAACATTCCTGGCATGAATAAAATAAGACTTTTGCGAGTCTCGCTCTGGTTAATTCTAACCATCATCTTTATAAGACTAGTGCAATTCCAGGTCATTGAACATAGATACCTTCTTCAAAAGGCAACTTACAATTTTCTAAAAGAATACAAAATTCATGCACCGAGGGGAAAAATCTACGATAGAAACGGGATATTACTTGCCTCTTGGAAACCAGCCTTCCGCATAATGGCAATTCCAAAGTTCTTAAAGGATGAAGACTATAAAACCCTGCAAGAACTCTTAGGAGACCTCCCAATAAACCCAGACACCCTAAAGAACAAAGGAAATTACGTCGAAATTAAAGGAAACCTCCCATATGAAGAGACCATAAAGTTATTGGAAAAATCGATAAACATAAAAAGTATTGTAATTGATGCGGACCCTGTAAGGGTATATACCCCGTATGGTAAATATGCAGCTCACCTTATAGGTTATGTTAGTGAGGCCTCTAAGGAGGAAATTAAAAGATTTAACCTTGACCCTGGCGATTTCATAGGAAAAGCCGGGGTTGAAAGAAGTTTCGATTCTCTACTCCGAGGACAAGATGGCGCAAGGTTTATCGCATTGGATTCCAGAGGAAACGTCGTTAGCCTCAACCCAAGACCTCCAGAAGAGCCGGCAGAAGGAGAAGAAATATTCCTTACTATAGACATAAAACTGCAGGCCTTATTGGATTCTTTATTCGAAAAATATCCTCGCGGCGCAGCTTTTGGGATGAATATAAAAACAGGCGAGGTAATAATATTTTATTCAAAACCTTATTTCAATCCCGAAAGCCTTATTACTCGATGGACCAATTATGTCTCAGACAAAGAAAAACCGTTATTAAACAGAGTCTTACAGGGACTCTATCCTCCGGGATCTACCTTTAAGCTTATCACAACCCTTGTGGGCCTTTATACTGGAACATTAAAGGAAAACACTGTTTATTATTGTCCAGGAGGGTTTACCTTCGGAAATAGAACGTGGCTTTGCTGGCGAACAGAAGGGCATGGTTCCCTTAATCTCATAGAAGCAATTGCTCAATCCTGTAATGTATATTTCAACAACGTTGGGGCAAGAATCGGTACCAACAAATTCATCGAAACCCTCGATTCTTTTAACTTGCCAGAAAAAACGGGCATCGACCTTATAGGAGAATACACAGTTCTAATTCCAACGAGTAAACTACTCAAAAACAGGCTATTACTTCCAAGTTCTGTTATCAATTGGTCGATTGGTCAGGGAGAAATCCAGGTAACCCCTGCCTGGATGGCTTTAGTAACCGGGTTGATTGCCGGTAATGGAAAATGTCCAGAGCCAATAGTAAGAAAAGGTGACAAACCAAAATACCTTTACCTAAACCTTCCTCAGAAATATTTTGAAATCGTTAAAGATGGCATGCGGATGGTCGTGGAAAGCCCTCAGGGAACGGCAGGATATCTCTATGACCCATCCTTTAAAATTGCTGGAAAAACAGGAACTGCTCAGAATCCCCATGGTAAAGAGCATTCCTGGTTTACTTGCTTCTTCCCCTATGATGACCCCACATATGTTTTAACGGTGGTAGTAGAAAACGCAGGACATGGTAGTGAGGCAGCTGCACCAATTGCCATTAATGTTGCAAAGAGGATGATGAATGAGGAGAAATAACCTGCTAATCATCACTGCTTTGATTTTAATAGCCATCGGGCTTACAGAGTTATATTTCATAGGAAAATCGTACTTCTTTTCTCAACTATCAAAAGTCCTAATTTTTGTTGCCATTCTCGGTACTATTTCCCTTTTTATGAAGAAAGAGTACATACTAAACTACGGACATTTTCTCTACCATATTTCCTTGATTCTCCTTGTGATAGTCTTGATAGTTGGCAAAGGTAAAGTCAACAGGTGGATAAACTTAGGTTTTATGCAGCTACAGCCTTCAGAAATTGCAAAGCTCGGTCTTATTCTAATTCTCAGCAAAATCTTATCTGATAACAAAAAGCCTATGAAAAGCAGACTGGTTAAAGCCTCCTTTTATACATTGATTCCTTTTATCCTCGTATTGCTGCAGCCAGACCTTGGAACTGCTTTAACTTTTCTATTCATCGCCTTTTTAATGTCATTGCTTTCGGGAATAGACCCTTTTATCACAAGGCTCATAATTCTTACTCCCGTAACTATGATAGCTTCCGCCCATTTGGTATCAACACTAATTCTATACCTCCTTCTACTGGTTTTTCTTTTAATTTCAAAGGAGGCTATTTACAAAAAGGTTTTAACCATAGGTTTCCTCACCATTGTAAGCCTATCAACACCCTTCGTATGGCAAAAAGTTCTTAAACCTTACCAGAGAGACAGATTAACCGCCTTCTTAAATCCAGAAAAAAGTAAGAGCAAAGAAGGGTGGCAAATATACCAGGCAAAAATAGCTATTGGGTCTGGTGGTATATTTGGCAAAGGCCCTGGAAGAGGCACTCAAAAGGGTCTCGCCTTTCTCCCCGCCGCACACACCGATTTCATTTTCTCGAGCATAGGTGAAGAGTTCGGCTTAATAGGCCTTATCATTATACTTACTACTTTTATGGCTTTTCTCAGTTTTCTTTTAAGAAAAATTGAATTAGAAGAAGGGCAGGAAAAACTGATAATTGCAGGCATTTTCGCCTACTTCTTTTTCCATTTCACAGTTAACATACTGTCAAATCTCTCATTACTTCCTGTAGTTGGAATCCCGCTACCGTTCATCACTTATGGCGGGAGCCATCTATTAATTGAATTAACTGCAATATTAATAATCTTGAAACTGGAGGATTAATATGTGTGGATTTTTTAGCATTGTATTTGAAGAGGATAGAAAAGACCTTGGAAACATTTTAACAAAAGCAGGATTCAGGCTCGCATACAGAGGTTATGACACCGTTGGTATTGGATACATAAAAGATAACGGGTTCTTTGAAATTAGAAAAGCCCCTGGAAAAATACACAGAGTCTACAAAGATCTAAATTTTGAAGAAATCGAAGGCAAAAGGGGTACTATACAATTAAGATGGGCAACCTACGGAGCCCCTTCCTTTGAAAACGCCCAACCCCATTTCGACTGCCACAAACGGCTAATCGGTGCCCATAATGGAAACATTGTTAATTCCCCATTTTTAAGAGAGAATCTAATTAGTAAAGGGCATCATTTTATTGGGGAAAACGACGGTGAGACCTTAGTACACGTAATTGAAGACTTTTACAATACATCAGGAGACCTTAAAGATTCTATATTTAAAGCTTTTCAAACTCTTAAGGGCGACTACGCGTTCTCTATCACGGCAATTAACGAAAACAAATTTTACGCGGTTAAAAAGGGTTCATCTCTATTCTTAGGAGTAGGTGATGACTTTATTGCCGTATCCAGTGATTTAGTAGCCCTTCTTGATCTCACCAAAAATATTGTGACCCTTTATGACGGCGAATTGGTAGAATTTACAGAGAAAGAGTATAGCATTTACAATTTAACTACTGGCGAAAAAATCTCAAGAGACCCTATATATACCGAACTTGACATTAAAGATGCTGAAAAAGGCAATTTTCCTCATTTTATGATCAAAGAAATCAATGAGATACCTGAAAAGGCGAGGAACATAATAAATTTCTTACCAGAATTTAGAGAAATCGACCAAATAGTTGATGACATCCTCGCATCAAAGAAAAAATTCATAACTGGCAGTGGAACTTCCTTACATGCAGGGATTCTGGGAAGTTTCTACATGTCACAAATTGCTAAAGAACTCTTTATACCTGTGGCAGCCTCTGAGTTTTCCGAAAGATATGGAAACGTTGTGGAAGAAGGGGACCTGCTTTTTGTAGTCACTCAGAGTGGAGAGACGAAGGACGTCAAAAACGCGATGGATTCCTTTGGAAATCGTGGGAAAACCATTGGACTTATAAATGTTTTGGGTTCAAGCATCGCCCTCCGGTGTAATCATGTAATACCGGTTCTTTCTGACCTCGAGATTAGTGTTCCAGCGACGAAAACCTTTGTAAATCAGGTTATTGCCCTCCTTTACCTTTCAATTGAAATAGCAAAGAAAAAAGGGCTCCCTTACCCAAAGATAAAATTTGAAGAATTACCAAGGAAACTTAGTGAAGCCATTAGTATCGCCGAGACTCATAAAAACGAAGTAATTAAAGCGTTAATCCCCTGGAGAGACTTCTACGTACTCGGATTTGGACTAACCTATCCCATTGCTCTCGAAGGTGCATTAAAGATAAAGGAAGTGGTGTACATCCATGCAGAAGGGATGTACTCTGCGGAATTCAAACACGGTCCACTCTCTATTGTGGAAGAAGAGTACCCAGTGATTTTTGTTTCCACCCTCAAGGACAAGCATATGATACTCTCTCACATAAATGAAGTAAAATGCAGAGGCGGTAAAATTATTACCATTGCCCCAGAAGACGAAGAGCTAAGAAAAGAAAGCCATATTTTTGTACCAATTCCAGACGGTAATGAGTATCTTACCCCTATACTTGCGGTAATCCCGATGCAGATTATTGCCTACCATATGAGTATTCACAAAGGGATAGACCCGGACTTTCCAAAGAATATTTCTAAAACCCTCACCGTAGATTAATGGAGATAATTTGCATAATCGGCCCTACGGCCTGCGGAAAAAAGGATATCGCTAAATATCTTCTTGAAAAATTCGGAGATAAGATCCATTTCATCTCCTGTGACTCAAGAAAAGTTTATAGATTCATGGACATTGGAACTGCCAAACCAGAAAGGCCCATAAGGGATTTCTTTGAACTAATCGACATAAGAAACCCAGACGAGATATACAGTGCAGGAGACTTTTCAAAGGACGCAGAAAAAACTATCATGAAAATCTTAGATAATGGCAAAATCCCTATAATAATAGGGGGAACGCCGCTCTATTACAGGGCACTCTTTTCAGAATTTTTCGAGGAACCGAAAAAGGATCCCGAAGTTAGGCAATATCTTATTAAAAGACTAAAGGAAGAA
This sequence comes from candidate division WOR-3 bacterium, assembly GCA_039803545.1. Taxonomy (NCBI): domain Bacteria; kingdom Pseudomonadati; phylum Caldifarciminota; species Caldifarciminota bacterium. The sequence goes on from JBDRYS010000001.1 coordinate 846,928, forward strand.
GGAGTTGAAAAACTTTACGAAGAACTAAAAAACATAGACCCCGAAACGGCTTCAAAACTTCACCCAAACGATTGGCTCCGAATAACAAGGGCCCTCGAAATTTATTACAACACAGGGATTCCTGCCAGTGAAGCCAGAAAAAAGCTTAGAAGGAAGAGAATTTTTGAACCCAAATACATAGGGATTGTTCAACCAAATCCAGAACTTTACAAGAAAATTGAGGAGCGTACCAAGAAAATGTTTCAAGAGGGCCTTATAGAAGAAACTCAAAAGATTCTTGAGATGGGATATAGCGAAAATCTACCTTCGTTAAATACCATCGGGTACAAAGAAACCATTAGGTACCTCAGAGGGGAACTTACATTTAATGAAGCAATATCGAAGACCATAAAAAACACTAAAATTTACGCGAGAAGGCAAAAAATGTTTTTCAAAAGCTTCGAAAACGTTAGCTGGTTTACTCTTCCAGAAGAAAAGGAACAACTTCTTCAAAGGCTAAAGGAAGAAATTCAGAAAAGGCTAAACTAAATTTTAATGTCTCTTAGATTAAAAACCGGGCCATCCTTGCAAGCCCTGAAATAACCAGTATCAGAAGACTTCTTTACAGAGCATCCAAAACAAAGTCCCATTCCGCAGGCCATTACGGTTTCAACAGAAACCCATATTTGAGCCTTTTTAAAGTTTTTCAAACTTCTTAACATGGGCACTGGTCCACAGGCGTATATAATTCTATCTTCCTCATCATCTACAAAATCCGTTACCAAACCCTTTCCTCCGTTAGATCCATCCTCAGTCACAATAAAAGTATTCAGGCCCTTCAGCAGGCTCTCTAATCCCTCTGGGGGCTTACTTTTTAACCCCCATAAGAACCTCTTATAGTTCCCAGTTCTTTTAGCGTAATAAAAAAGAGGTCCTAAACCCGAACCGCCCGCCACAAGGGTCACCCCGGAACGTTCAGGAAAGCCTTTACCAAGGGGACCCAAAAGTTGAATGGTATCGCCCTTCTTCTTTTCTAAAAGAAGCTCTGTCCCAAAACCAACCAACTTTATCAAAAACCAAAGACTTTCAATATCAGCATGAAACACACTAAAGGGCCTGGAAAGGAAGGGCGCCAATCCCTTAGAAGGCCTAATCTGAAAAAACTGACCTGGAGAAATCTCAGTACCCCATAAGTTTTTTACTTTCAGTAAAAAGAAGCCATCACCCAGAAATTCATTAGAAATTACCTTTGTACTTAGCAATTCCATCTTTAAGCACCTTCACAATATACTCAACCCACTCTTCCTTCATTGTAGGGAAAAGGGGTAAAGTTATTTGCATATGATAGGCTTCTTCCGTTACAGGAAGTGGCTTATAAGGATAATACTTTTGGACCGCGCTAAAAAGATGCAACGGTTTATAATGAATGCTTGTTTGAATGCCGTGTTCGAAGAGATACAACCTTAAAGCATCCCTGTCCACTTTTGTAAAAATAGAAAAAATGTAATTTCCAGAAAGTTCGTATTCTTCAAAGGGGATTATAATCTCTGGAACATCTGCAAGAAGTTCCCTATAGAGCCCAACCAGCTCCCTCCTCCTGCGATTAATCCATTCGATTTTACTGAGCTGCGATAACCCAAGAGCCGCTTGAATCTCCGTTGGCCGATATGTGAAACCAATTTCCTGGATGTCATAGTCTATCTCTAAGCCTTTATACCTCTCGTAAGATGTACTTGAAATTCCTTGAGACCTTAAAGACTTACATCTTGAATACACATATTTATCATTTGTTAAAATCACCCCACCTTCACCCGTTGTGATATTTTTGTTTGCATATAGAGACATTCCCGCTACTAATCCAAAATTTCCAGCTCTTTTCCCCTTCCAAAGGGAACCGTGACAATGGGAGGCATCTTCAATTAAAATAAGGCCCTTTTCTTCACAATATGCTTTAATTTCGTCAATTCCATCCATAAATCCGGCGTATGCCACGTATACGAGATGAGTGGCGTTGCCTCTAACCTTCTCTATGGTTTCAGGTGAAATAACAGGCCTTTTCAAAGATTGAATATCTGCAAATACAAACTTTGCACCCATCCAGATCAAAGGCGTCAAAGTGGAAATATAAGTAAATGACGGCAGGATAACTAAGCTGTCAGGGCCTATACCTGCAGATATATAAGCAAGGTGAAGAGCAGCCGTTCCTGAAGAAACGAAAAGAGCATGATTGACCCCAAAATACCGTTCAAAGGCCCTTTCTAATTCATCAGTTTTAGGTCCAAGGGAAACCCATCCACTTCTCAGTGTAGATACTACAGACTCGATATCAGACTCATCAAAATAGGTTTCAAAGAGAGGAATTTTAAATTCCTTATTCAGTGTCAACGGCTCCGAGTTCCTGCAAACCGCCTTTTAAAGCCCTCTTTCTTGACAGTTTGAATCTCCCAGTTTCATCGATCTCAATTACCTTAACCAAAACTTTATCACCAACCTTTAAAACATCTTCAACCTTTGAAATTTTCGAGTCAGAAATCTCTGAAATATGAAGCAACCCCTCCTTATTTGGCAAAATCTCAACGAATGCACCAAAAGGTGCAATCCTTTTAACTACGCCCATATACACCTTGCCCAGTTCAACCTCCTGTACCAGCCCACTTATCAGTTCCTTGGCCTCTTCAACGCCTTCTTCACTATAGCCTGAAATCAAAACTCTTCCCGTGGCATCATCAATATCAATTTTTGTCCCTGTTTGTTCAATTATCTTTTTGATGGTTCGACCACCAGGTCCAATTACAAGCCCTATCTTATCCGTAGGTATTGTAATCGATGAGACCTTCGGAGCGTAAACGGAAACACTATCCCGGGGCTTCGAAATTGTAGCATTCATAATATCGAGGATATATAGCCTGGCTCTCCGAGCCCTCTCAAAGGTTTCTTTTATGATGTTTAAAGGCAAACCTCTAATCTTAAGGTCGAGTTGAATAGCGGTAATCCCCCTTGAGGTACCAGCAATTTTGAAATCCATATCGCCGTAGTGATCTTCTGCACCCACAATGTCTGTTAACAAAACATATTGATCGCCTTCCTTAATCAGTCCCGTGGAAATTCCAGCACAGGCAGCCTTAATTGGAACTCCAGCATCCATGAGCGAAAGAGAACCACCACAAACAGTGGCCATTGAAGTGGAACCATTTGATTCCAAAACATCGGATACTACCCTTATAGTGTAAGGGAACTCCTCTTCTGACGGTATTAAAGGAGCTAAAGCCTTTTCTGCAAGGTTTCCATGCCCAATTTCTCTCCTTGAGACTCCTCTCAATGGCTTAACCTCACCCGTTGAAAAGGGAGGAAAGTTATAATGCAACATGAAACGTTTTTCTTCCTCTGGCTCAAGCTCAGAAAGTTTTTGGACATCTTCCTTTGTCCCGAGCGTTGTTACTACAAGGGTTTGGGTTTCTCCTCTCCTGAAAAGGGCAGAGCCGTGGGTTCTTGGGAGCACCCCCACTTCGCAGGAAATTGGCCTTATTTCTTCAAATCCTCTACCGTCAACCCTTCTACCTTCATTCAATGTCATTTCCCGGAGTGCTTTCTTTTCAAGTTCATAAAGGGTTTGATTAAGCTCATTAGTTAAGTCTTCCGTTGGGTAATTAGTCTTGACAAATTCTTCCGCTTTCTTTCTTATCGCATCAAGGTTTTCATTACGGAGTTTCTTTTCGGTAATGTGCATCGCATCAACGATATCTTGATAAACCAGTTCCTTAATTTTATTGTAGAAATCATCGGGAATAACAAGCTTCTGATAGGGGACCTTAGCCTTTCCGATTTTCTCACGAAGCTCATTTTGGAAATCCTCGATCTCTTTTAGATAGGGCATGGCAAACTCGATGGCCTGCAAAACGATATCTTCGGGGACTTCCTTGCCTCCAAATTCAATCATATTGATCTCGCCTGAAGAACCCGCCACGAGCAAATCAAAATCGCTTTGCTCAATCTGGGAATTCGTTGGATTTATTACAAATTCACCGTTAATTCTGCCAACCCTGCAGGCCGCTATAGGCCCATCAAACTCAATTTCTGAAATGTGAAGACAGGCAGAGGCACCTATTATTCCAAGGAAGTTGGTCTCGTTTTCAAGGTCGTAGGATAATAGATAAGCTATGACCTCTATGTCATTCATCATATCTTTGGGAAATCTCGGCCTTATAGCCCTATCAATAGCCCTTCCATGTAGTATTTCTCTTTCAGTAGGCTTACCCTCCCTCTTTAAATATCCACCAGGAATTTTGCCGGCAGCGTAAGACTGCTCTCTATACTCGACAAGAAGTGGAAGAAAATCCCTTTTTTCTTTAGATTCTTGGGTTACAACTGTTACCAGTAGTACAGTATCGCCATAGGAAATTAAGAGAGAAGAAGTCGCCTGATTTGCTACCCTTCCAACCTCAACTTTTAATATCCGACCTGCAATCTCGCGTTCTAAAGAATAGATCATCCTCTGATACCCAACTTCTCTATAAGCTCAGAGTAGCGAGCGAAGTTTTCTCTCTTAAGGTAATTTAGAAGTCTTTTCCTCTTACCAACCATTTTTACAAGTCCCATCCTGGAATGTACGTCTTTACGGTGTACTTTAAGATGTTCCGTTAGATCGTTAATTCTCTTTGTTAATAGAGCAATTTGCACCTCAACGGAACCCGTATCTTTTTCGTGTTTTGCCCATTCCTTAATTATCCTTTCCTTCTCTTCTTTGCTAATAGTCATGAGAATTCTACCTCCATTTTCAGTTTAAATAAAACAAAAGCGGGAGACGGGATTTGAACCCGCAACCATCCCCTGGACAGGGGAGGCTCTACCGTTGAGCTACTCCAAATTTCTTCTCTTTTCATCGCCTTTAGCAAGCAATTTAAAATTCGTTCAATACCAAATTTGCATATCTTGAAGGGCTGCTAAACCGAAGCCACAGGGCAATGAATTTGAATTATGCCCCCTTCGGTGCTTTCACCCTTCTCACTTCAAATAAAAAACAAAAGCGGGAGACGGGATTTGAACCCGCAACCACCGGCTTGGAAGGCCGATGCTCTACCGTTGAGCTACTCCCGCTTTTTGTCCCAATTTTTAAAGAACTTTTTTAAAATATGGAGGGGGGTGGATTTGAACCACCGAAGGCCTAAAGCCAGCAGATTTACAGTCTGCCCCCTTTGGCCGCTTGGGTACCCCTCCAAATCCCTTAGCTGGCGGAGGGATTTGAACCCCCGACCTGGTGATTACAAATCACCTGCTCTGCCGACTGAGCTACGCCAGCATCTTTAACAAAGAACTACCTTTGATAGTATATTAAATTTATAGTAAGACCCACGGATAGTCAATTGAAAAGAGGTACACTTATTGGAACTCAAAAATCAAGAGCTTTGATTATTCAAGACTTTTGTTTTAAAATCTCCTACGCACACAGGAGGAGATTAAATGGCAAGGAGATGTGAAATTTGTGGAAAGGGTCCTTTATCTGGAAATAATGTTTCCCATGCAAACAAAAAGAGCCCAAGACGCTGGCTTCCAAACTTAAGAAAAGTAGAATTAGAAATTGACGGGTATGTAGTGAAAGCTAAAGTTTGCTCAAAGTGCTACAAAAAATTAAGAAAATCGGAATAGTCGCCCTCGTCGTTTTTACTTTAACTGGGGCGACCTATTTCCTTTTCAACTTATATTCAAAAATCTTAATTCAAAGTTATATTGGAAAGCTCTTAAAGGATAAATGCACAATTACAGGTTATCAGTTTAATCTTTTTGGCAGTTTGAAGTTCAAAGAATTAAAATCAGGAGATGCGCTTTTCATAAAAAATTTAACCATAAATTACAATCCTCTTTCGCTTATACTATTTAGAACGATTAACTACATCCATGCCGAAGAATTTTCAATCAATTCAAAAATATTCAAAAAATCTGGCAAGGGTAAAAGCCCCACCTTCCCTACGACCTTTGCGATTCCCATCCAGTTTAACGAAATTAAAATAAACAAAGGTAGCATCATCCTCGACTCAAACAAAATTGATCTAAATTTCATCTACCTTGCTGGAGAAGGAACAGGTAATACCTATCGAATTAGAAGCTACATAAACAGCATCACATACAATGGTGAAAACCTTTATTTTTATAGCGACATAATCCTCAAAAACAACTCGGTTTTAATAAAGGATTGTGAAATTCAAAACGAAAAACTGAGTGTTTCTGGGACCTCAGGAGCAATCTACTTTCCAGATTCGGTAAAAATCAAAATCAGTCTTCTTAAATTGCAAGAAAATAATGCAAGAGACCTCAGTCTTCTCTATTTAATGCAAAAAGGAAAACTTCTTATCAGCACACCAGAAATTATTTTACATGGCCACACTATAAAAGAAGTAACCGCCGAGATTCAGCAGGCATTACCAGAATCTCTCTTAATTGAAAAAGCTACCTTTAAATACAAGGAGAACTTGATAAACGGGAACGGAATCTATTTGATTAAAAGGCGAAGACTTTCCATCAAAAATCTGGACATTTCCATAAACGAGGAAGGCTTAAAAGGAGATATTACATCGTCTATGGACTTTGATGATGGAGACCTCTCAGGGAAAATAATTTCGACAAATTTAAGATATTTAGATTCTGAACCTTTCCAAATCCTATGTGCCTTCTCCTTCAAAAACGGTGAGCTTAAGATTTCCATTCAACATTTAAAATCACTGAATTCCAACCTCACAGGAAAAGTCACTTTTTTTAATCAAACATTGAAAATTTATGCGAAAGGCATCCTTTCTGTTTCAGACCTTTTAAGAGAACAAAACGGGCTCATCGATTTCAACATCGATTATGCTCTTAAAAAAGACGGAAGAAGTGGCCAAGCATATTTCTCCGGAAAAGCACTTACTTTCAAAAAAATAGGTTTAAAAGAAGTTTTCTTAAATCTATACTCAAAAGGGCAAACTGATACTATTAAGATAAAGGCCCAGGGAATTAACGCAGCCGACTTTCAGCTTGATTCCTTAAAAGCGTTAGTAGCTTCTGCAAATCTTAAAAGTTTTACAATGAACCTCTTAGCATTTCAAAGGTACTCAGCTCTAAGCAGTGATCTCTTCCTTAGCTATTTGGAAGGTAATAATTTTGATTTCCAGGTGAGAAACCTACAACTATCGATGGGAGATTCCGATACCGTGGAGATAAAAGATCCACTTAGGATTACTAAGAGGGACAGCAAAGTTTTAATTGACGATGGTGAAATCTTAATAAATTCAAAGCCCCTTTCATTAAAGGGAAACTTAAACCTCGCAACCAAAGAGATTAACATGCAAGCTTCTGCTAACGAACTGAAGATTAGGAACCTTGCTGGAATAAGCTTATCGTTCTCAGGCATGATTAACATTGCAGGAAACCTGAAAAATCCAAGCATAGATTCATGGATTAATGCAGAAAACCTTAGATACAAAGATTATAAGGACCTAAACATTTATGCATCTGTTAGGCTTTCAGGCAGTGGGTTAATAGTCGATAGCACTTCAATTCAGGGCCCTTCATTACACATTGAGGGGGGTGGATTCTTACCACTCACCTTCTCGCTACTGCCTTTTAACATGAAACCCAACAATAATGAGCATTACAAAATTGTAGTGAAGATAAGTGGTCTGCCAATAGAAAAAATTAACGAATTTACGGAGAAACAGCTAATTTTGAATTCAATGGATGTTTACGGAGATATTCAGATTGAGGGGACATACAATTCGGTACCTAACCTCTCAGGTTTTTTAAAAGTCGAAAAAGTCTCTGGAGTTTACGCTCCAATTCAACTTGAATTCAGCAGGGGTGAAGTTCTTGCTGAACTCGAAAAAGACGGCTTTACAATCAGAAGAGGGATTGCCTCCATAGATCACGGAACGGTAATAATTAACGGCTACGGGAAAAGATTATTCAAAAAAGAAAGAGAAATAAGTCTCACTTTTGCTGGAACCAATGTTACCCTTTATCCAACCTACAATATCTTTGCCTCAGGGGATACTAAAATAAATCTACTTATCAATGAAAATGGCATCACCGTCAAAGGTGATGCACTCATCAAAGAGGCGACAATCTTCCAGAGCATAAGGCCTTCAGGAGGGGCCTATTCCCAATTTCCTCAAAACCTGAACCTTGTTCTGAATTTAAGGTCGGAGGGTAATACCTTCTTTGTAAACGAGTTGGCAGACATTGAGATAAAGGGCGATCTTGTCTTTCAGATTGCTGATGGACGAATGCTCTTAGATGGGACTGCCAATGTCGTTAAGGGATATTTCCTCTACTTAGATAGGATCTTTGAAATTCAATCAGGGTATGTGAATTTCAATTCCTCAGTGAGCTCAGAGCCTGAGTTTAATCTGAAAGCTTTTTCAAAGGTGGATACCTTTAATGTTTATTTAGCACTATCTGGCACCATGAGAAACCCTCAAATTACATTAACTTCAGAACCGCCCCTTGATGAATTAAACATAATATACCTTTTAACTCTCGGGAGATTATACGGTGACACAACTTCAGCAGGAGGAGAAGAACTTCAAGAGATCAAAAATAGGGCCCTTACCCTCGCAAGCACGCTCATATCACAAAATTTAAGAAGAACATTAAGATTTCAGGAATTAAGGCTCACAACTACTGAAACCACGGAAAATCCATCACTCCTCATAGGTTTCTATCTTAACCCTCGACTTTATTTCTGGTACTCTCATGACATCTTTGACATAACGAAAGATATGTTCAGAATACGGTATAAAGTCAACAATAACTTTGGAATTTTCGCGGAGAGAGATGAGGAGCGAAGGCTTCTCGTTGGACTTGACTATATGTATGAGTTCTAAAAAATATGCCCACATTGTAATACCAAGAACAAATCTGGACCACTTCACCTATTCTATACCGGAGGACCTATTAGGAAAAATTTATCCGGGTGCTGTTGTGATTGTTCCATTTCAAAAAACGCGTTCAAAGGGGGTAGTTTGGGATATCATAGATGCTCCCGATTTACCAGAAGAGAAGATTAAACCGATAGAGGAAGTTATAAGCTCCGAATTTTCATTAGCAGAACCTTATCTTAAACTTGCCGAATGGATGCGGGATTACTACCTTTGCACTCTTTCGGACATAATACCCCTTCTTTTTCCCCCTGGAGTAGTGGAAAGAGGGGCTTATATATACAAATTATCAAGAAAAAAGGATTTGCCTACAGACAATCCTGTTATCTCCTACCTCTTAAAGATCCATCCGCGTGGTGCTTCATTAAAAAGGCTTCAAAAGCTATTTGGAGCCGGCGTTTCCAGGACTCTCAAGGATCTTCAAGCGCAGGGACTCATCACCCTTACCGACAACATAAAAGTCAAAAGCTACAGAGAACTGGACTTCTACACCCCCTTTCCTATAGAAATACCGGCAATTCCAACCCCTTCACAAAAGGAAATTCTCGAGGACTTCTTTAAAAACAAGCCAAAAGTCTCCTTAATTTTCGGTGTAACAGGAAGTGGAAAAACCAGGCTATATTCCTGGATAGTCGAAGAATTCATAAAGGAAGGAAAATCAGCCCTCATTCTGGTACCAGAAATTGCACTCACCCCTCAAATTTTTAACTACTTGATCAACATCTTTCATGGAGAGGTAATGTTCTATCATTCACGACTTTCAGATGCAGAAAGAAGGTGGGTTTTCAAGCAGGCAAAGGAAGGAAAGAGGAAAATCCTTGTAGGGCCCCGTTCTGCCCTCTTCGTCCCGCTCCAAAACTTAGGGGTTATAATAATCGATGAAGAGCATGATTCATCTTACAAAGAAAGTGAAAAAATACCAGCCTATCACTCTCGAGATGTAGCCATCAAATTATCAGAAATTCTCAACATCCCTGTAATACTTGGAAGTGCAAGCCCTTCCTTAGAATCATATTACAACGCCTTGAAGGGAGATTTTGCTTTCTACAAGCTAAAACACAGAGTACCACACTACAAAATTCCACAAATAGAAATTATAGACTTGAGGAAAGTGAAGGGAGAGTACCTTCTTTCTCCCGATTTGATTAGTGAAATAAACAAAACTCTGGAAAGAAATAGACAGGTAATTTTGTTTATTAACCGAAGGGGGCATTCCACCTTTTTGATGTGTCTTGAGTGCGGTTACATAATGCAATGCCCAGACTGCTCTGTCAACATGGTTTACCATAAAACTGACAACAAAATGCACTGTCATGTATGCGGTAAAACCCTTGATGTACCAGAAGTTTGTCCCTCTTGCGGTTCAATAAAACTCCAGCTCCGCGGAACGGGAACTCAAAAGGTTGAAGAGGCGGTATCTAAGTTCTTCAAAAGCTTAGAGGTAAAAAGGTTTGACCTTGACTCCTTCCTAAAAGAGGGGGTCAACCAAAATGCCTTCAGGGAGTTCTACGAAGGAAAGCTTAAACTACTCGTAGGTACGAAAATGGTTGGCAAAGGTTTCGATTTTCCAGGGCTTGGTCTCATCGGCGTAGTGAATGCGGATATTGGCCTTGGGATGCCGGATTTCAGGGCAGAAGAGAGGGTTTTTCAATTACTTCTTCAGATTGCGGGAAGAATAAGAACTGGTGGCAAAGTTTTAATTCAAACCTACAATCCAAATTCCAGAGCAATAAAATTCGTCAAAGAACTCAATTACGAAGGTTTTGCGGAATCAGAACTTTCAGAAAGGGAAAGGTATGACTATCCACCTTTCTCCTATCTTACCCTAATTGAGCTTTCAGGAAAAAACATGGAGAACATCGTTATCGAGGCAAACAAAATCAAGGAAAGGATTAACGGTTTAGGGCTTGAGGACCTTCAAATCATGGGCCCCGTCCCCTCTCCAATCTCTAAGAAAGGTGGTAACTATTTTATAAGGCTCATCCTAAAATACAAATCTAAAGAGACTGTTTACAGACTAAACTTTCTAAGAGAATACAAAACACCTTCAAACATCAATCTGACCATTGATGTGGATCCACAGGAATTAGTGTAGCTTTAAAACTTTAATAGGTGAGCCGCTCCTTAAAGGAACAACAAAGTAAATCCCTGGTTGTAACTCTTTTCCCTCTGAATCTCTACCATCCCAGAAATTATTGCGCTCTTCCTTCAAAAGTTTGCCATCGGCCGAGAAGACCTTAAAATCACTAAAATTAAAAATCAACCCGGGGCCCTTGAAGATGAAAGTTCTGCCTTCATTAAACTCTTCCCTAATTCCCGTTGCTTCACCCCACCTTTTCTTGAACTCCGACCAATAGGCCTCCGCAATCTGGCTATTCTTAATGACAATAACATTTTCGTCATTCTCCTGATTTCCGTTGTTACTCCAGTTCATTGAACCCGTTATCGTAACCCTTTTGTCTATAACCATAAACTTGTGGTGTAATAGACTATAATTGGATGGCAGCCGGTCGCCGTAAACAGGTATCCCAACGGTGTCCCTTAAATAATGGAACTGAGAATAGTATGAACCGGTATCAGAGGCATCGTGAACCCCGCCAATAAATACGCCGCGCCTAAAGGCGGAGGCCATTGCATCTGCCAAGTCTCGCCTCGTATAAGAATAGATAAGATAACCAATTGAATCTGTCGCCTGATTAACAAAATTAATCAAGTATTGAATTGGCCTATTTTGTGGCGAAAAGTAGACCCAGATAGAATCCGTACCTATTACAAAAAGGTGCTGAAAGCACACATCGGTTTTTCTTGTGCCAGTTCGTGAGTTCAAAGAATCGGGAAGGTCACCTGAACTTCCCCACATTTGATTAAACTCTTGAAGGTAACAATTTGCTACACCACTGCTCTTTATTATGATAGCGTTCTCCGCATTCAACCTTGTGTAATCCGATGCATTGTAACTTCCTGTCCAAACGTAGTCATTAGTCGTATCCTGGTCTCTCCCATCTCGCACTATAAATTTGTTGTGCATGATGTGGGAAGTCTCGTTTGGCCCTATTCCCTCGTGAATTACAGGTATACCCGCATTTCTCAGACTGTCCAAATAGGCCCTGTAAAAATAGGTGGAATCCGTTATCACCCTAACCTTAACCCCTCTTCTTTTTGCATTCAAAATCGATTCAGCTACGGTGTCCCTAAAGATCTCGTAGAAACAAATATCTAAGGAATACTGTGCTCCGCCAATAAATCTCGCAAGTTTTACATCAAGGGTATCAGAGTCAAAATAAACCGTCCAATAGCTACCAGACTGCCCCGCCCTAATATTTGTAAAAGTTAACAAAACTAATAGCAACTTAATGGCAACTCTCTTGCCCCTCATTTAACAACCGCAACCTTTCGCAATTGCTTACTTTCTTCATCCTGCAAGAAATAAAGACCTTCTTTAACGGAATTTACCTCACGACCAAAAGCATCAAAAACCCTTACATTTTTCAGATTTACAAACCGATCAAAATCGGACTTCCTCATTATAATACCTTCTCCCGTGGAGGAACATTCGCCAACAGACGTTGTACTCCCTATCAACCATACCGTAGCATTCAAAATCAAAGCTGAATCACTATACATACCCCAGTTATTGTAGAGATGATCAGCGGGATCACCTGTCCCGTCATCACAAGGGGATGAATCTCCCAATCCGACAAACTTTCCCCTTCCATAATATCCGTAGAAAAACATTATACTATCGTTGTCTCTGTTAGCCCCGGAAACCCAGACAAGTCCATAAACCTGAGGATTTATGTTAGGCCTCAAAGTTATGCAAGTGCCTCTCCAAAAACCAATAGAATTCACATACCCGAAAGGTCCATTGTAAATAGGATTGGATGGATTACGATTAATATTGCTCGACTCTCCACTCGAGTCATTTGGACTTTCACCCGTTACATTAAAATGGACCCCCAAATAGTTTTCAAAAGCTGCATTCAATACCCTTGGAGAATCCCAACCATCGTTATCACGATCAGAAGAATTATGATCCGCAACCATAAAAAAACCGCCGCCGTTATTTATAAAATTAAGTATAGCGTCCCTCTCGGCGGTAGTAAGAGGATTTTGAGGCTCAACCATTATGAAAACATCATACTTCGACAAGTCAAAGGGGTTGTTAGAATTGCCATAAGTAATTCCGTATGTCCTTGTCAATGTTGCAATTTGATGTCCAGCGCGATAGAGAGTATACCCCCACGATGAAATAGCACCATCCCAGGAAGTGGGAGAGGTTGGATTTGGCGGATAAGGATAGGGATAATCGTGGTCCACAACCCAATCAGCGTTGCCCGCCGTCTCACTTTTGGTGTAGTCAAAGAGAATCCTTGCAGGCCAAGTTGTACCGACGAATAGAATAAAAATAAAGAAAATTTTGATCTTCATAAGCCCATTAAGTTTAACCGTGCACCTGCAAAAAGTCAAATCTAAATAAAAATGGCCTCACAACAAACTTTCCAGGAAAGTGCCTTTATAATTCTAAAAGCGATGGAAAAAGAGGTCCTTGTTGTCAGCACCGCCTTCCCCAGAAATGAAGAAGATGTAATCACTCCCTGGCTTGTGAAGCTTATGGAGCACCTGGAAAAACGTGGCTTTAAGTTCACGGTTTTCACATCATCATATAAGGGACTAAAACAAAGAAAGTATAAAGGGTTTAACGTCTATCGTTTCAGATATGCCCCCAAAAAGATAGAGTTCCTTACCCACGACACCGGCGTTTACGAAAGACTAAAACAGGGCCCAATTTACAAATTTTTAACGCTCTTATATATCTTTTTGGGGCTAACCAATGCCATCTACCTTTCCTTCTCAAAACGTTTCAAAATAGTCCACGTACACTGGCCCATGCCCCACATAATTTTCGCTATCCCCTTTAAGATTTTTCAGAATTCGAAGATCATCGCCCAATTCCACGGGTCAGAAATCGGCATGCTGGAAAAACTTAGCAAAATCACCAGGACAGCTTTCATCTGTCTAATCAATATCTTCTCTGATCATGTGATAACAAACTCTTCCTTTAACAAAAGTAGACTCGTTAGCCTGGGGATCAAGAAAAAAATAGAGATAATCCCCCTTTCCAACCCTCACTCTTCTGAAATTAGGCCATACAAAAGAAAAGACGAAATAAACATCCTCTTCGTTGGAAGACTTGTCGAAGTCAAAGGGGTTCCGGTACTAATAAAAGCTTTCGCTAAAGTTAGTGAAAAATTCCCATCTTCCAAATTATTAATCGTGGGAGACGGCCCCCAGAAGTCAGAACTTGTCAAGCTCGTCCAAGAATTAAAACTTGATAAAAAGGTCCATTTTAAGGGCTTCTTAATCGGACAACCTCTGCTTGAAATCTACGAACAGGCAATGATCTTTGTCCTACCATCTATAATAACTAAGACGGGCGAAACGGAGGGTTTAGGAGTGGTTCTAATTGAAGCCCTTTCATATGGTATTCCCGTTATTGGCTCGAAGGTTGGAGGCATTCCCGATATTATCATAGATGGAAAAACGGGACTCCTTTTCGAGCCTGGTGACCACGAGGACCTGGCAAGAAAAATCACCTTACTTATTGAAAACCCAGAGCTCAGGCAAAGACTCGTTGAAGAGGGGCAAAAACACATCCTTGAAAACTTCTCGTGGGAAAAGATAGTAGAAAAAATGGAAAAAGTTTACAAAAGTTAAATCAACCTTCTACAACTTCTCCCACCATGGTAGCATTATCTTCATTAATAGAAATTAATTTTATCCTCCTCACCTCTCCAATTTTCAAGTTGTCGCTACGGATTTTGACCTTAATATAATTGTCGGTGGTGGCTTCAAAAAACCCATCCTCTTCCCTTTCGATTACACAGAAGATTTCTTTTCCAAGGTTCTTCCTTAAAAACCCCAGCTTCTTTCGCCTTGCGATGGGCAAGAGAATATTCTTTCTTCTTCTCACCACCGCAGAGGGTAAAGGCTTCATAAAATAAGCCTCCGTCTTTTCCCTCCTTGAAAATTCAAAGACATGAAGATAAGCAAAGGGAAGTTCCTCAATCAATCTAATCGATTCCTCAAAATCCTCATCGGTCTCCGTGGGAAAACCCACTATAATGTCGGACCCGATGGCAATTTCAGGAACATTGCTCACGAGCTTCTCTACAAGGTTCACATAATAACTCAATTTATAAGGTCTTTTCATCTCCTTAAGGACCTTCTCTGACCCGTGCTGCATTGGAAGATGCAAATGAGGCAATACAATTTTTGCCTTCAAAAGTTCTATTACGCCTTCGTCGATATGAATCGGTGAAATGGAAGAGAGTCTTAACCTCAGCTCTGGAAAATGATCCTTAATCCTTAAAATCAAATTTGAAAGCCTATCTCCCCATTCACGACCCCAGGCCCCCGTTTGAATGCCAGTAAGCACTATCTCAACAACGCCACTCGCATACAAACTCTCTATTTCCTTTAAGATCTCATCCTCAGGCCTTGATCGAGAGGGACCTCTCACGAAAGGCACAACGCAATAGGAACAGCGGAAGTTACAACCTTCTTGAACCCTCACATTTTCCCTGACTCTCAAAAAAGGCCTAACTAAATGACCGGGGTCCTTTAAATTGAGAACTTTCAGAATCTCCCTCAGTTCTCCTGCAACGTCCGCATCAACCTCTTTTCCGTATTTAGGATAACAACCAAAAACCACAATTTTCGCCTTGGGGACTAAGCGTTTTATATGGCTTACATAATGTCTTAAATCTCTCTCGGCTCTGTGGGTAACTACACAACTTGCAATAGCTACTACATCAGCCTCTCGCTCTTCTTTAACGATCTCAAAGCCGCTCTCAACTACCGAATTAGCAAAATAGTCTGCGTAATACTGATTTAATCTACATCCAAAAGACTTTATAAAGAACTTCAAAGGCTCTAAAGACCTACTTTTCTACTCCTCGGGCTCTTCCATTATATTCTTCAGTTCTTCAAGTTTCTGGAGTTCCTGTCTTAAAATCTCTCCAAGGTTGAGTCTCACGGGTTCAGATTTAAAGGTTGGGGTTACTGCCTCTTCAGCCTTTGCAGCCGCTTCCTGTTTTTCTTTCGCCCTGTAAAACTCTCTTTCAGAAAGTAAAATTCTCTTCTTCGCAGGTTCTACCTTGAACACTTTTAGATTCAATTCCTCTCCAACCTGATAAACCTCGGCAGGATTGCCCTTTCTATTTAGCTGATTGACAGGTACGAAACCTTCAAGTGCTCCTTGTATTTCAACATATATTCCTCTGTCAGTAATCTCAGTAACCACTGCTTTGATTTCCGTTCCTGGAAGCAGGGTCTTCTCTATTTCCTCCCATGGATTGGGCCTTGTATGCTTAAGACTGAGCATAACCATCCTTCCCTTCTTATCCGTAGCAAGAACCTTGAAGCGTAGCTTCTGACCCCGTCTAAGGGCTTCCTCTGGCGATTTATACCTCTTAGTCCAGGAAATATCGCCAACATGGAGATAACCCTGAATCCCATCTTCCAGCTCTACAAAGGCACCCTGGCTGTCAAAATCTTTAATAGTGCCCTTTACAATGCTACCCACGGGATATTTTTCGTCAATCATGGACCAGGGGTCTGGAGTAGCTTGCTTCATTCCCAGTGAAATCCTCTGTTTTTCCACATCAACATTAAGGACCACCACATCGACTTTATCGCCTTCCTTTACCATCTCAGATGGATGGACAGGAGGCTTTCCCCACCTCATCTCCGTTATGTGAACAAGGCCTTCAACGCCGGGTTCCAGTTCAACGATGACACCAAAGTCCAAAATCTTTTTGACGATTCCCTTGTGGAGCGAACCCAGGGGATACTTGCTCGCAACTTTTTCAAAGGGATGGGGCTGAAGTTGTTTGTATCCCAAAGATAACCTGTTATTTTCATAGTCTATGTCCAGAACCTTTACCTTAATTACGTCACCCGGTTTCACTATGCTATGGATGTCTTCAACTCTTGTCCAGGAAAGATCAGAAATGTGAATCAAGCCATCTACACCGCCAACATCCACAAAGACCCCAAAATCGGTGATATTTTTCACAACTCCCTCTAAAGTATCACCAACTTTCATGGACATAAGTTTCATTTTTTGATTTTCGAGTTCAGCCTCTATTACCTCTTTCCTCGAAACTACGATATTCTTCCTCTGCCTGTTGAGTTTAATGATTTTAACCTGGATCGTCTTCCCTACAAAGGAACCGATGTTCTTAACCTTCTTTACGTCAATCTGTGAACCGGGCAAAAAGGCATCCACTCCAAAAACCTCAACGATGAGTCCACCCTTTATTTGCCTTAGAACTTTCGCCTCAATGATCTCCTCATTCTTATAGGCCTCGTTAATCCTATCCCAAACCATTAGAAAATCAGCTTTATGCTTGGAAACAATGGTCCTGCCATCTTTCCCGTCAATGGCATCAATGTATACATAAACCACGTCCCCTGGCTTGATATCTGGCTCTTTAAACTCAACCCTGGGGCAAACACCTTCTGACTTTGTACCTATGTCTATGAAAACTTCCTGTGGTGTTACTTTTACAATGGTACCCTTTACAATTTCCCCTTCCCTCGGCACCACTATACTTTTTTGCAAGAGTTCTTCGAACTCACTGTCTTGCATCAACTTTTCCTCCGCCATATCCTCCTCCTCCCAAAAGATTTTTTATTTTCTCATAAACCTCTTCTACCATCTCAGGGGGTGTTGAAGCCCCACCTGAAACTCCGATAGAGTTAACATTATAAAACCAATCCCCTGATATTTCATCAGGAGATGAAACAAGATAAGCCTTCTTGCAATTCTTTGAAGCAATTTCATAAAGTCTTCTGGTATTAGAACTGTTTTTCCCACCGACAATAACCATCACGTCCACTTCCTTGGATAGCCTCTCAACCTGCTCCTGCCTTTTTTGTGTTGTATTGCAACGGGTGTTGGCAAAACGAACTTCACTGGCCTCTTCAACAAGCCTATTCATAACATCTTGAATCATGTCAAGCCTTGATGTTGTTTGTGCAACAACCCCAACTTTCTTATTCCTTATAAGATTGACATCCAATTCCTGTGAGGAAGAAACCACAATAGCCTTCCCTTCAGTATGACCGACAATTCCAACAACCTCCGGGTGGTCCTTCTTGCCCACTACAATAACAACATAACCTTCTTCATAAAACTTTTTCGCCCACTTCTGTGCATTGGAAACAAAAGGACAGGTACAATCTATCAACTCCTTACCGAGGGACTTCGCCTTTTCGTATATCTCCGGAGGAACACCATGGGTCCTTATAAGAACAAGATTCTTCTTACTATCCTCAATACTATTTATTACCTCAACACCTTCCTTCTTCAACTCATCAACCACGTACTCGTTATGAATAATGGGCCCGAGACTGTCAAACTTTTTACCTTCTCTCAAACTTCTTCTCGCTATCTCAAGAGCCCTTTTAACTCCAAAGCAAAAACCGTATTCTTCGGTTAGTTTAACCTCTGGCATATAGCTCCCTCATCCTCCACTCTATATCTTTTGTCAGGTCCTTTACGGGATCATCAGAATTCCTTTTATAAGCATCTGGAAGTAAAGCCTTTCCAAACCTTATTCTTAGTTTTCTCTTTCCCGTTATCCAATCCAGCACATTCCCTTTGCTCTCAAATAGATAAGCAGGAATTATCGGTGCGTTCATTTTCAAGGACAAAAGGGCCGCCCCCTCCTTTAAAGGTAGCAAAAATTTGTTTTTTGTGCGGTTCCTTGTGCCTTCAGGAAAAATGACTAATGCTTTACCTTCTTTAAGAAGATTCATAGCCCTTTTCAAACCAGAAAGGGAGTTTTCTCGGTCAATGGGTATTGCATTATAGAACGAAATCAGCATTCCAAAAGCCTTCACATTCTCAAAAAGCTCTCTCTTCGCAAGGAAATGAAGTTCTCTTGGAG
Source organism: candidate division WOR-3 bacterium (assembly GCA_039803545.1). Classification (NCBI taxonomy): domain Bacteria; kingdom Pseudomonadati; phylum Caldifarciminota; species Caldifarciminota bacterium. Next base: position 865,769 of record JBDRYS010000001.1, read on the forward strand.
ATGCAAATCCAACAAAGGGTGGATCCCAAAAAGAGGTATGGTTAACGCAAATAATACAGGGACCTTTCCTTGGTACATTATGACTTCCATACACCCTGAGCCTAAATATGAACTTAAAAGGAATGTAAAGGATAATCTTTGCTAAAATCCACTTGAAACTCATCTAAGAAAGGCCAAAACGCCTCTTTACCTCCTTTAGAATCAAATCTACCTGCTCTTCAATAGAAAGATTTGTTGTATCTAATATAAAGGCATCATCAGGGATTTTCAAAGGGGCGTAATCCCTCGTTGAATCCATCTCATCACGTCTCTTAATTTCCTCCAGAATTTTGCTGAAATCCGCTTTAATGCCTTTTGATTCCAACTCTTTAAGCCGCCTCCTTGCCCTTTCTTCTGGAGAAGCCTCCATATAAACTTTGAGGTCAGCATCAGGGAGAACCACTGTCCCGATGTCCCTACCTTCAATTACAACACCACCTTTCTGAGCCATACTCCTCTGTAGTTCAACCATCTTTTTCCTAACAAAGGGATAAGCTGAAATAATCGATACCACCTTATCAACTTCCGGGGTTCTTATGGCTTCAGATACATCCTCTCCATTGAGGTAAGTTCGGACCTCATCATTTATCACTTTTTGCTCGATTTTCACCTCGTCGATGATTTTTTTAACCTCCTCACCTTTTGTAGGGTCTATCCCTTTCCTCAATACCGCAAGGGCAACCGCTCTGTACATCGCTCCGGTGTCCACAGGGAGTAAACCCAGAGCCTTTGCAACCAATTTTGCAGTGGTTGTCTTTCCGGCACCGGCTGGACCATCTATAGCTATTTTAAGATTGATTTTCATCGCTAAAAGTATAATTAACAAGCCGCGTGCAATCAATGAAAGGGAATAAAAAAGTAAGTTCAAAATTTCTAAAATACCATCCTTAGTACGGAACAATTGCTTTAATATTTTATGCTTTCAAAAAGGACGCGGAATATGAAAAAAGAAGATATCGAGTTCATGAAGATAGTTCTTGAGATGGCTGAAAATAATGTTAAAGAAGGGCGTGGTGGGCCCTTTGCTGCAATTATTGTCAAAGACGGAAAAATAGTCGGAAAAGGCACAAACCTTGTTACCTCGATAAATGACCCTACCGCCCATGCTGAAATAGTTGCAATCCGCGACGCTGCAAAAAACTTAAACACCTTTAATCTTCAGGGTACTGAAATCTACACCTCTTGCGAACCTTGTCCTATGTGCCTTGGTGCCATCTACTGGGCAAGGATAGATAAAATTTACTACGCAGCGACTCGAGAAGACGCCAAAAATGCAGGTTTTGACGACCTTGAATTCTATGAAGAAATTTGCAAGAGGCCAGAAGATAGAAAAATTAAAATGATCAAACTGGACATCCCTGAGAAGAACAAGGCCTTCGAGGTCTGGATTAAAAAGGAAGACAAAATCCCTTACTAAATATAAGCGAAGCTCGCTAAAAGAAAAAGCTATTTTTCATACCTAAAACCTTCAAGATTAAAGTTTATGTCGTCCATCTTATCCATCTAAAAAGATTCTTTGACATCCAGACCTGATCTTGTATAATTTTGACGCTCTTTGGAATTGTCCGGGTGAGGGGAAGTTGGGTGAAAATCCCACGCTGCCCCCGCAACCGTGAGTGGCAAAAGGCCTTCCTCAAAAGGCCACTGGAGAAAAGGGTGCAAGCTCTTTCTCTGGGAAGGCGAGGAAGGTGCCACGAGCCGGGAGACCCGAATCCGGATAGGCTGAAACCCGCCCCCGGGGTGTGGGGAAGGAGGATTAAATGGAGTTTTTGCTTTTATTTGTATCTTTTCTGCCATTTTTTGAAATTAAAGACACAATTTACAGTTATGCCTACGTTGACAATCTCCTTTCAAACTTCAGAGTCCCTTACAACTATTCCATAAAATCCTTAGCCTTTTATTCGACCCCTATCTATTCCAATCTTTTGGTATTCAAAGGGTACAATATCTACTCGCCATCCTTAGGAGGTACTTCACCGGAAGAAAACTTAGTGTTTTTTGACGGGATTCCTCTCATAAATCCCATGCTGGGGTATCAGGAACTGTCATTAATCCCAGCAAACCTCATCGGCATCGCAGAAGTCATCCATAGCTCAAGCCCTTTTAGCGGCCTTGCAGGGATCGGAGGCGCAATAAATTTAATCCCTTTGAAAAACCCACTTGAAGTAAAGGTTTCAAATCTTAGAAAAGAACTAAAACTCGGTATTGGACCCTTTAAGGGCCTTTCCCTTACTGTTTTTCACGAGACCTTCACCGATAGCTTTCCTATTGAATATGAAAAGGTTACCCTCTGGGTAAAAAATACCCACGATGAAAAAACGGGTTTTTTAGCGAAATTCAGTCAAGGAACCGTATTAGTTATTAAAAGAAAGGCTGGTGCCCCCGGCCCCCTCGGTAGTTTATCCACGGGAGAAAGGAATGAGCTATCCGCTGGCTCAAACTTTAATTTCTCTCTTAAGAAATGCAACCTCCAACTTTCCTCCAATTACACTTCGCAAACTTACACATCCTCAAGCACGTCAGACTTTCACAAAACCCTTTTCCTTAGAGGAGTTATAAAGGGAAAAGAGGTAGAAACAGGTGCAAATTTATATGGTGCAAACTCCACAAAAATAGGAAATCACATCATTCCTGAAATTTTTGGCATCTTAGGCATTAAAAGGATGTTGACTCAAAAGACTGAGCTAATTGCGACAATAAACCTTATTTACAACCCAACCTTTAAAACCCTCTTCCCCAATCCTTCGATCTCCTTAAGCAATAATCTAAAATTTGACCTTTTCAGTTTTTTGACAGTCTCCTTAAATCACCGCAATCCGACCCTAAATGAACTTTACTGGCCTGAGGATAACTTCGCAAGGGGAAATCCAGAACTAAAACCAGAAAGGTCTTTCAACATCGATGCTGGTCTTCGAAAGGTATCGCCAAAATTTTACCTTAACCTCTTTGTATTCTTTAAAAAAATAAACAACGGAATCTTATGGGTTCAGGAAGATAAATACGTGCCTAAAAATTTTGCGTCTTTGTCCCATAAAGGCGCAGGGCTTGAGGCGGTTTTTAAACCTCGGAATGACCTCATTTATGCAGAGTTCAGTCTAAATTTACAGGACTCCCGATTAAACGGTACGCCCTTTATCTACAGGCCAAATCTGACCTTAAGCAGCAGCCTCGGAATGGGACCTACTAAGATAGAACTCAGTTACATAGGTAAACGCCCCGAGAGGCCAAATAGTACAAAAATGCTACCTCCTGTCTGGATGATAAATCTTTCCATGGAGAAAAGTTTTACTTTAGGAGGTCAAAATTTTGCAATAAGAGCAGGCGTAGAAAACCTTTTGAATAAAAATTATGAAATTGTAAGGGGATATCCCCTCCCCGGCCGGGAGCTATTCTTTGAAATCTCAGTAAACAGGAGGATGTAGTATGCTCAAAAAAACAGTAACCATAATAATAGTCGCTGTCCTGTTCAGCCTTATCGCCTGTAGAAAGGCGGAGGAATATGTTCCTGAACTCAAAAACTACCTTGTAATTGTAAATACACTCTCTGAAACGGTTTCCTTTTACGACTTAGACAAAGATACCCTCTACGAAGATGTAATAACTACAGGGAGAACACCTAACGACCTTTTAATCCTCGGAACCACCGGAATTATTGTAAACTCAGGATTTCAAGGTATTCCAGCCCTTGACATAATCGACCTCTCCCAGATGAAGATTCTATCAAGAAAACCACTTCCTACAGGTTCCAACCCGTATTCCACTGCATATATGAATGGAAATTTCTATGTGACCTTAGCGGCAAACAACATGGTTTATGTATTAAACCAGAATTTTCTTCCCATAGATTCCTTTACAGTAGGTAAATGGCCCGAGGGTATAACTGCATTTAACGGAAAAATCCTGGTGGCATCCACTGGATTCAATATTCAAGATTATACCTACGGTGATGGTTACCTGTATGTAGTCACAAAGACCAAAGCAGGATTTTCCAAGGACTCCGTGAAAGTTGGTAAAAACCCACAGATAGTAAAAATTAGAGATAACAAAATATGGGTATGTTGCACCGGAGATTACGCCGGGAACACGGGTGCCTTATATATCATTAACCCTTCAACTCTTGCTATCGAAGATTCCATTAAAGTAAACTTCTACCCAAGTGACTTTGAAGTGTTCTCCAATGGAACTGTATTATTCACCGACTTTATGAATGGCATCTTTAGAATAAGAAATAACAGCCTCATTGACACGGTGATGATAGTTTATGGGGCATCAAGGATTATCAAGGACGGGAATACAGGCCTTGTATCCGTCTTTAATGCATCTGATTCCAACTACATCTTCTTTGTGGACCCTGATAGCAACATTGTTTATAATTCCATAAATGCGGGACTTGCAAAAGGTGTAGGACCCATCGGTATCTTTAGAGAATAGGAGAAATAGTGATACCTGACTTTGAAAATCCGCTCCAGAAGTGGTTCAAGGAGTTTACAAAAAAGAGGGCAGAAATCGTGAAGAAAAACCACCTTGAAAATCCGCAGCAAATAGCAGACTATTTCACTTACAAGAATATGAAAGTGCTGGAGCCCGATTTCTGCCCTCTTTACAAAACCAATGAAAGATGCCACGAAGTGTCCGAAGAAGAGCTTATTTGCTTTTTTTGTGGATGTCCTTACTACGACTATGACCTCTGGGATGAAGAAAGGAAGGAATTCGGTGGGTGCAAAATCAATTCTCCCTATGGCCTAAGAAATGAATATGGTTACTGGGATTGCTCCAATTGCATATTACCCCATACTAAAAAATTCGTATTGCAGTATCTCAAGAAACATTTACGGTATATGGAAATCAGGGACTCGAAGAGCATTGGTTAGCAGAAGATATTTCAAGATGGGTAAACTTTTCTCCCGCGCCAAGGAATGGGTATGTGCAGAAATCTTAAAACCAGAGACAAGAGAAACACAACCACAAAAAAAGTTACATGTAAAGGCCACATAATGGTGTCCCACCATTTGAATGACCCAAGTTTTGTCGCAGCCACATAGACAAGACCTAAGAAAACAACGTATAGCAGCGTGTACCCGAACAACAAAGGCGAATTTAGATTCTCAAAAATTCCTTTCAAGCAGTTGAAAGATGTAGCTACAATTCCAAAAACCTGTAATATTGTAAAAAAGGAAGAGCGACTTGCTCCCGTAGCAAAATTCTTCATCCATCCAAATATTAAACTTCGTATCCCTTCCGGGTACATTCGAAAGCTGATCAGACCGTTGTGAGGCAAAGATAAAAGATTCACACCTTTCTCCGCAAGAGAGATTCCCATATCCATGTCCTCAATAATGCTACTTCTTGCAAGTAGATGGCCTCCTGTCTCTTCATATAAGCGCCTTGGGAAAAATATGCAGGGCCCGAAGAGACCCTTCGTTTTAAACGTACAATTTTTCTTTTTCCTTGCATCTATCCCAAGCACAGCAATTAGGTTAAACAATAGGGAAAAATGCTCATAAAAATCTTCCAGAATGTGGTAAGGTTGAATGGATAAAACCGTATTTTCTCCAATATGGCCTCCAAATCTTTCGAGGAACTCAGGTGCTAAGATCACATCAGCATCCAGGAACAGCAAGATCTCACCCTGTGCTGATTTCGCTCCTGCATAGCATGCAAAACTCTTTCCTAACCATCCTTGAGGCGGTTTCACATTGAGTACCTTCGCACCATATCTTTCGGCTACTTCCGCGGTAGCATCACTGGAATCGTCATTCACCACTATCACTTCCAACGGTTTCACAGTCTGGTATCTAATTGAATTCAGTAGTTTCGGCAACCTTCTCTCTTCATTCCTCGCCGGTATTATAATGGAAATCGATTTAACCCCATTCGATGGTGCCCGACACCTGCTGAAAAATCTGAGTACTCTTATTAAAGCCCATAACGCAAGTGAAAAGAAAAAAACGCTCTGCAGCCCTTCGAGAACAAAAGCGCTAAGGTCAAACAAGGGGGGGTTAGAACTTATTCAGAAGTACTACCCCGAGATTTAAAGCAGAGGCAAAGCTCACCCATAGGATATATGGAAGAAGAAGATAGCCGGAAACCCTTGATACACGGAAAAATACGATTACGTTTATGAGAATAGCAACCCAAAGAAATACAATTTCGACGAAAGCGTATAATGGTGCTTTAAGTCCAAAGAATAGGATTGACCACAAGAAGTTCAAAAGGAGCTGGACTGCGAAAACACCTATGCACAGAGAAGGATTGCCACCAAATCCCTTTAGCCAGGCGAAATAAAAAGCCAGCCCCATAAGAATGAAAAGTAAAGTCCACGCAGGAGCAAAAAGCCAATTCGGCGGAGTGAAAGATGGCTTGTTTATCTCCTTATACCATGTATTAACGGAGGTTGACGTGAAGATACTCCCAACAAAACCAACAATTAACGGTATTGCAAGGGATACTATTAATTTTAAAACTTTTGACATTTCACCCCTTTTTAATTTTGAAAAATTTTATAATCATGAAAATGAAAAAGCAAAATCTCAACCCCTCAAAATTAAGCCTAATTGCATGATCTTGTATTTTAGTTCTGATTCCCCTTTGAGGCTCTTTTTCTTGCTTTAGGCCTTGTCAAGCTCCCTTTTTAGTTTGATTATTGCTTCTGTCAATTTTACTATCCTTATGTTATTTCTCAAACCCAATAACTTTTCCCGATTCTTCGCCTACACCTTCAACTTTTAACACCCGTTTAACTGCGCCGCTATCTCATTCCCACTTTACCTCTCTCCCGTTTACTTTGTGTCTCTCGCCATCTTCATTTGCTATGACTACATTGCGTTCCTCCTTGTTGTAAGAACAAAAGAATGCAGTGTGGTCGCCGTTTTATTATTTTGATATTTCTGATTAAACAATCCCATTTCAAGTAGATTAATTTTGAGGAACGCCGAACTCTTGACAAATTTTTCAACTTATTGTATATTATGATTACTATCTTGAACTTTAGCCCTGTGTTCCCGAGCTTTAGTTTGAGATAGAGAGGCAAAAAGGAGGTTGAAAGATGAGGCCTCTAAGGTACATAGTGTATGTAATAGTGGTGTCATTGCCCCTATGGGCCTATATTCCCACTCAAGAACTGATAAAGGCCTACAGGGGCTTTGAACCAAACTACGGCCAGGTGCAGGACTTCGAAGGCAAACCTGTAAAGGACATCATCTTCTCAACAAAAGCTCCGGGACTCAATTTGTTCTTCAAGAAAGATGGTGTCAGTTATGTGATTTACTCAAAAACTAATGAAGAATTAAATTCTTTCGAAGGCTTCGATTTGAAAGAGAGGCTCAATAAAGAAGATTCTTCCCCTTTAAATTATGCTCGTGTTGATCTTGAACTGGTGGGTGGAAACATTGATAACTCAAAGATTGTCTTTGAAGATGAACTACCGGGTTATGTGAACTACTATCTTCCCGGTTGTCCTGAGGGGATAACAAATCTAAAGACTTACAGGGTTGTAAGAGTCAAGGATGTTTATCCTGGTATAGACTGGGTCTTCAGGTATGATGCCGATGGGAACTTACACCATGAGTTTGTAGTAAAGCCTGAAGGTAATCCTGATGAAATAAAACTAAAGGTGAAGTGGGCAGATGTAAAGTTAAGTGATGATGGAAGTGAGATCATTTTATCCACGCCGGTGGGAGATATTCTTGATGGTAGTATTTATGCTTATGAGGGTGATAAAAGGGTGAAGGTGAACTATGTTTTTGATGATGGGCTTTTGGCCTACGATGTAAGAGGCTGGAGGAGGAATGAAAATCTTGTCATAGACCCACCCTTGGGGAGATTATGGGCTACTTATTATGGGGGAAATATAATTGATTGGGCCCATTCCATAACGACAGACCCACAGGGTAATGTTTATGTGGTGGGTTGGACTGAATCTGACGATTTTCCTGTTTCAAATCCAGATGGTGGTGCTTACTATCAGGGAAGTAACGCTGGGTATTCTGATGCTTTCATACTCAAATTCAATTCCAGTGGAGTAAGATTATGGGCTACTTATTATGGGGGAAGTGATTATGATTGGGCCAATTCTGTAGCGACAGACCCACAGGGTAATGTTTATGTGGTGGGGTGGACTCGTTCTACCGATTTTCCTATTTACAATCCAGGAGGTGGTGCTTACTATCAGGGAAATAATGCTGGTGGTTATGATGCCTTCATACTCAAATTCAATTCCAGTGGAGTAAGGCGATGGGCTACTTATTATGGGGGAAGTGGTTTGTGGGAGGAGGCCTTTTCTGTAGCGACAGACCCACAGGGTAATGTTTATGTGGTGGGGCAGACTGGTTCTACCAATTTTCCTGTTTACAATCCAGGTGGTGGTGCTTACTATCAGGGAAGTATGGCTGATACTTCTGATGCCTTCATACTCAAATTCAATTCCAGTGGAGTAAGGCTATGGGCTACTTATTATGGGGGAAGTGGTGATGATTTTGCCCATTCTGTAGCGACAGACCCACAGGGTTATGTTTATGTGGTGGGGTGGACTCGTTCTACCAATTTTCCTGTTTACTATCCAGGCGGTGGTGCTTACTATCAGGGGACAATTGGAGGTGGATCTATTAATTATACTGATGCCTTCATTCTCAAATTCTATTCCAGTGGAATGAGGTTATGGGCTACTTATTATGGGGGAAATTATAATGATTCTGCCAATTCTGTAGCGACGGACCTATATGGTAATGTTTATGTGGCGGGTAATACTCATTCTACCGATTTTCCTGTTTACAATCCATATGGGGCTTACTACCAACAAAATAATAATGGCTATTCAGACGCCTTCCTTCTGAAATTTATGACAGGGGATGGTCCTACTTTAGTATTCCCCGGCCCCCTACAGATTATTAATACTTCGCCAGTTAATTTTGTGTGGAAGACCTTTAAAATCTTTGGTGGTTACAACCGTTATCAACTTCAGATTAGCACAAACAGTAATTTTAACCCATCTAATACATATTTGACTGCTGATACCAGCTATAGTGTTAACCTTTCCGATGGAATTTACTACTGGAGGGTAAGAGCTGTGGCCTCAAATACCTCTGATTCTACTTCCTGGACTGCCTCACTGTTTGAGCTGGATAAAACCCCACCTACAGTTCCCAATCTTGTGTCCCCGAGTAATGGCGCAGCCTTTAACACATCAAGTGTTACCCTAATCTGGAATCGCTCCCAAGACAACCTATCCGGTATGGATCAATATGAGATTCAACTCGCCAATAATCCCTCCTTTACCAATCCCACCACATATTTAACCTCTGATACGACATATTCAGTCAGCAATCTCAATGAAGGAACCTACTACTGGCGCGTGAGGGCGAAGGATAATGCAGGAAATTATAGCGGATGGTCCAGCAGTCGTAGTTTTACCCTCGACAGAACAGCACCTACAGTTCCCAATCTTGTGTCTCCAAGTAATGGCGCAGCCTTTAACACATCAAGTGTTACCCTAATCTGGAATCGCTCCCAAGACAACCTATCCGGTATGGATCAATATGAGATTCAACTCGCCAATAACCCCTCCTTTACCAATCCCGCCTCATATTTAACCTCTGATACGACATATTCAATCAGCAATGAAGGAACCTACTACTGGCGCGTGAGGGCGAAGGACAATGCAGGAAATTATAGCGGATGGTCCAGCAGTCGTAGTTTTACCCTCGACAGAACAGCACCTACAATTCCCAATCTTGTGTCCCCAGATACCAATGCGATGTTGAATACTTCCAGCGTAACTTTGATTTGGAATCGCTCCCGAGACTACATATCCGGTGTGGGTCAATATGAGATTCAACTCGCCAATAACCCCTCCTTTACCAATCCCACCACATATTTAACCTCTGATACGACATATTCAGTCAGCAATCTCAATGAAGGAACCTACTACTGGCGTGTGAGGGCTAAGGATAATGCAGGAAATTACAGCGCATGGTCCAGCAGTCGTAAGTTTACCATCGACAGAACAGCACCTACAGCTCCCAATCTTGTATCCCCGAGTAATGGCGCAGCCTTTAACACATCAAGTGTTACCCTGATCTGGAATCGCTCACAAGACAACCTATCCGGTATGGATCAATATGAGATTCAACTCGCCAATAATCCCTCCTTTACCAATCCCACCACATATTTAACCTCTGATACGACATATTCAATCAGCAATCTCAATGAAGGAACCTACTACTGGCGTGTAAAGGCAAAGGACAATGCAGGAAATTATAGCGAATGGTCTAATGTATGGAGTTATGAAGTTGATATGACGGCACCTAATACTCCTAACCTCGTAACACCCGTGGGAGAGTATTTGAGGAACACAATTATAACCTTTATCTGGACTCGGGTAAGTAAGATGTCAAAGGATGGAGAAAAGCCAGCACCTGTCGTTTATGACTTCTACATTGATACAACTTCCAATTTTGCAACTGCACTCAATACGACTATTCAGGATACCACCCTTATTTTAACCCTCCAAGGGGGAAGATATTACTGGAAAGTAAGGGCCAGAGATTTAGCAGAAAACATAGGGAATTTCTCAACTACTGCCAGCTTTGTATTGGATATAACACCACCAGTTATGGAAAGCACAACGGTGTGGCATGATACGACCTACATGGGGCCTTTCTATATTTCAACCAGAACTGCAGATAACTTAGCGGGAGTTAACGTGGTTAAACTCTTCTATAAGAGGTCTACCGATAGTAGCTGGGTTGAGGTTGTGATGAATTACAATTCAGGTAATGGAAGATACGAAGGACAAATTCCCGCTGTTTCACAGGCGGGTGACAGTGTCTATTACTATGTATGGGCATCGGATAGTGCGGGTAATGAAGCAACAGACCCTGCTAATGCACCAGGGAACTGCTACAGATTTAAAGTAATAACAACCAGTGTGAACGATGTTGTAACAAAGCCCGACATTAAAGTATTCACAAAAGGCAGTTTAATTATAGTGAATATCAGCTCTCCCCAGCCTACTGAGGTGAAACTGAGCATCTATGACATCACTGGACGTCCGACTTATGGACCGATTACCAAGAACATTTCTTCCGGTTTTACAAAGTTTGAGATTCAAGTTCCAAGATCGGGGATTTACTTCTACGAGGTTGAGACGCCGTTAATGAAAGATAGAGGTAAGGTTGTTATAGTTAAGTAAGAAACATAAAGAGCCTGAGCTAATTTAAAGCAATTTTTACAATTCCTGGGCGGGGCTCTGAAGGAGCCCCGCCCTTTTAATTAGACGTTAAAGTGAACGCAAAATGGTAAAAAAACAATCGGAGCCAATGGTTTTACATCTCTGCAAATCAATATGAACAGTTCTTAAACTTTGCTCCCTTTGCATTCTCACAACAAGTTTTGTTAAACATTATTTGAAACTTAAGTATTCGTATGCTTTATTTCCCGCCTTAACTCTGCCTCTATGAGATGATTGCCTGCTATTTTTGGCCTTTAATCCTTAAGGCGATAGTGCCTTCATAAACTTTTATAGGATAAAAGGATGCAGAATAGTCGCCGTTTTACTATTTTGTTATTTTTGATGAAACAATCCCATTCCAAATAGATTAATTTTGAGGAACGCCGCATACTTGATCTTCGGGGTTCCTTTCAGTAAAATTTAGCTATGGAAAAGATTGAACTTAAAAATGTAAAAATTTACGGTGGTATTGGAGTAATCATTACCCTTCTGGGTGGACTCCGCCGTATTGGTCCACTTCTGAGAATCGCTGGATTAATTCTAATACTGATCGCCCTATATGAACTTGCTCAGAGATTAAAGGAAGAAAAAATCTTCAGACAATATCTCATCGGGATAATAATTAACATCGTTGGGACAGGATTTGCAATCACCTTAGCAGTAATAAATGGGGCCTGGTCCATCGCAAAAATGATCCTCTTTGGTGGTTATATGAGTTATTATGACATTTTCTCAGAAATAAGCTTTGCCCTGATCTTTTTCGTTTTACTTCTTTATGCAATTACGATTTTATCGACTTACTTTTATCGGGAGAGCCTTAAAAGCATCACTGCTAAGACCACGATAAAAACCTTTGCGCTCGCCGGGGATTTCCTCTTTTACGGCGCCATTGGAATAATAGTTATACTGGGGATTTTTGCAATGTTTGTTGGCTGGATTTTACTCGCTGTAGCCTTCTTCAATCTACCTGACACCATTGAGATTGCTGTACCTACCGATCAAAATCCAGAAACCACGTCGAGCTAAAAGTACCGGTAAAATCAGCCAAAATACTCTCTAACTTTTCTGCAGGCTGTTTTCAGCATGTTTTCAAAATAACCAGGTACCTTCGGAGCCACATGGGGCGTCATTAAAACATTTTCCAGCTTCTCAAAGGGATAATGCTGCTTAAACTCCTCATTTTCCTTGGGATATACCCACCAAACATCAAGACAGGCGATAAAATCTGGATTCCCTACGAGGTGCTCATAGAGTGCCTTTTCGTCTATGATCTTTCCTCGGGAAATATTTACGATCGTGGCGTCTTTCTTCATTCTATCCAGTTCATAGCCTCCTATAAGCCCTTTCAATTCCTCATTTAACGGTAGTGCCACCACAATCACATCAGCCCAGGGCCAAGCCTCCTCAAGCTCAGCCTTTGAAGTATAAACCTTTTCCACCCCACTTTGAAACTCTAAAGGAATCTCTCTATTTTTCTTGAAAACCCGAAGTTTCATTTTAAAGACCTTTGAAATCCTTGCTATTTCCTGGCCTATGGTACCAAAACCGAGAATGAGCATATTTTTTTCGAAAAGTGTTCTTTGCATGAATTCCTGATGAAACTCCCCTTTTCTCATTAGTTGATTATGAATGCAAATCTTCTTAAAAGCAGTGAGGACCATAGCAAAGGCATGTTCCGCTATATATCTCGAATTGGCACCCGGGGCACCCTGCACCGCTATCCCTCTCTCTGCAAGATCTTTTACAGGAATGTGATCAATACCTGCGGTTATTGCCTGCACAAGCCTCAAAGACTTCATCTGTTCAATCAAAGATTCTTCCACTACTCCATTCCACCTGAAAACCATCAAAATCTCAACTTTATCAATGGGTGCCGAGGTTACATCAAAATACACATCAAATCCTCCACCCAATTCTTCTCTCACAATTTTTTTATACTCATCAGCCAATTCTGGTATCAATACCAGGACTGTGTTCTTCATTATCCTACCCCTTTTCCACTGCTTATAAATTATTAAAGATTCTCGATGAATCTTAAAACCCGCGGCTTCAAAAAAGAGAATTTGGTAAAATTTAAGTAAAACTTCAAAAACCTTACACCTGATAAATACTACTGGATTGAAGAATACCCTATGGATGTTCCAGATAACGTGTTAAATGGTTTCATTTTTGGACTATTCGGCCTTTACGAATATTGGATGTTAACCAAAGACCCTGAAGCGAAATTTTACATCGATGCTTCGCTAACCACACTGCAAGATAAACTCCCATTATTTAGAAATCCAGGTGGCATAAGTTACTACTGCCTAAAACATCACCATCAAGACGCGTTATATCATTCTTTACATGTTAACCTAATACGGTTTCTACATAAAATGACTGGAGAACAATTTTTCAAAGACTTTGCAGATTCCCTTTATGTAGACTACCACTAAATAATGAATGACATTTTTCCAGGCTTCTAAACTTTAGTAAAATCCAAACAAAAGGAAGTTAAGCTAATTTATAAAGGATTTTTTATCTAAGCTTCTGCAAGCCCTAATTCCATACTTTTTGCCCACTTGTTAACAGAGAGTATCTTCACCATGATTTTATCGCCTAACCTAATTTTTTTATCACCTAAGGTGACCTCGAAATTTTCTTCATTAAAAGATACACTTTCTTTAAGTTTCGAAAAGGGTATGAAACCTTCGGTAAGGAACTCTTCAATCTCAACAAACATACCTTGAGGTACAAGGTGTGTCACAATACCCTGCATCACTTCGCCCACTTTCTCCTTCATAAACTCGTACTTCTTGAGATCAACTAGTTCCCATTCAGCCTTCTCGGAAATCTCTTCCCTCTGAGACGAAAGTTTTGCGATTTCATCCAGCTTTTGCATATACTCATCGGTGGGCGTCCATTTTTTCTTCGAAATGGCCCTCTTCAATAACCTGTGAACCACAAGGTCTGGATACCTCCTTATGGGGGAAGTAAAATGAACGTAACTGTCTGAAGAAAGTCCGTAATGTCCTATATTCTGAATAGAATACTTTGCCTTTTTCATCGACCGCAAAAGTAAATAGGAGATTATTGGGCCATGCCCCATCTCTTCAGCAGTCTTGACTATCTTCTGCAAGGCAAACTTGTCAATTTTATTAAAGGAGAATTTAACCCCCAGGATCCCTTCAGCCACCCTAAGGAAATTCTGAATTTTTGACTCTTCAGGGACTTCGTGAACCCTGAAAATAGCAGGCATACCTTGCCCTTCTAAGAATTCCGCGACCGTCTCATTGGCCTTTACCATAAATTCTTCAATGATTCTGTGCGTTTCTAATCTTAATGAGGGGCTAATGGAAATTACCCGCCCCTGGGGCGTCAGTTCAACCACCGGTTCCGGCAAATCGAAATCGAGACTTCCTCGCCTCTCTCTCCTTTCCCTTAATACCCATGCTAATTCTCGGGCAAGAAGCAAAAACTCCCTTATGTATTCAAAGGAGTTCCCCACAAAAATCGAAACGCTGTCTTTTTCCAGTTCCTGACCGTCAATAATCCTCTGAGCATCTTCGTACGAAAGCCTTGCCTTCGAATTTATTATGCTCTTTGCAAATCTTCTCTTCACCACGTTACCTTCCTTGTCGATCCACATAAAGACACTCATCGTATACCTGTCTTCACCGGGTTTTAAAGAGCAGAGGTCAGAAGAAAGCTGGTGCGGTAACATTGGAATGACTTTATCAATTAGATAGGTGCTACAACCACGGGACATAGCCTCCTTATCCAGTCTGCTATCCTCCAGAACATAAGCTGAAACATCGGCAATGTGAACCCCAAGGAGATAAAGATTACCCTCTTTCTTAACCGAAATGGCATCGTCAAAATCCTTAGCATCTCGGGGATCAATGGTAATGATATAATCATCGCGGAGGTCTTCTCTTCTATCGGCAACCTCAACCCTTTCAATTTCGTCTAAAACCTTCTTTGGAAACTCTTCCTTTAACTTATACTTTGCAACTACGAGTTTATAGTCAACGGTGGGATCATCCTCAAAACCAACAAGCTCCTCAATATGAGCCTTCTCTTCTTTGACCTTAAAAACCACCTTAAGGCCGTCTTTCAGCTTTAAGCCTTCCCTTTTTGCCTTCGCTATATTCAGTTCCGATGGCAGTGCTTTATCATCGGGAACAATGACGTAACGTTTCCCCTGTTTTCTTATAGTTCCTGAATAATTCTTCTCGGCCCGCTTTAAAATTTTAATTATCCTTCCCTCGGGCTTTTTCCCCTCCCTTTCCCTCACGATGACAGCAAGAACGTAATCTCCATCCATTGCACCCATCGTTGCATGGGGCGGAATGAATATATCCTCCTTACCTTCCCTCAAGAGGAAGCCAAATCCACCGGCAAACTTTTGAAAGTAACCTTTTTCTGTCTCGGACGAAACGGCAACGTACCTGCTTCCATCTTTATAAACGAGTCCCTGATCCACTAACCCTTTGAGATCCCTTTGTAAAGCCTTGACCTGTCCCCCCTTAACTCTCAGCTTTTTCCTGATAGAGTTAAAAGAGAGACCTTTTGAATTCTTTTTAAGCAGATTTATAATTAACCTTTGGAAATCAGCCATATTCTAATTTTAAAGCCTTAAGCAAGGAGGCGTGACTATGCTATTTGTACCAGGAATGGGGAAGAAAAAGGAAACGGAAGAGGTTGACGTAGTTATTATAGGAGCCGGTCCTGCGGGTCTAAGCGCAGGAATCTACGCCACCCGCGCGGGGCTAAAAGGAGTTGTCATTGACAAAGGTGTTGCAGGAGGACTGGCTTCAGAAGCACCTTTCATTGAAAATTATCCTGGCTTTTTTGGAATTAAAGGCGAAGAATTGGCATCAAAGATAAAGGAACATGCCAAAAGTTATTTGCCTGTCATTGAAATGTCACCCATTTCCAGAATAGAGAAGAAGGAGGATGGGAGATTTTTTGTGGAATCAGAGCAGGGTGATTACATCGCCAGCGCAATCATATTCGCCACAGGAACCACCCACAAACATCTTAATGTAAAAGGTGAACAGGAATTTTACGGCAAAGGTGTATCATATTGCGTGACCTGTGATGGGTACTTCTTCAAGGATCAAAGGGTAGTAGTTATTGGTGGTGGTAATTCCGGTGCTATTGCTGCCATATCCCTCCACGGTATAGCTCAAAAAATAACGATCCTCGAGTACATGCCTCGTTATATGTGTGAGAATGCTTACGTGAAAAAATTATCAGAACTTGGCATAGAATACATTAAAAACGTTCAAGTTACCGAGATCTTTGGTGATGAAAAAGTTAAAGGCGTGAGGTTTATAAATCGAGAAACTGGCGAAACGAAGGAAATTGAAGCCGATGGGGTGTTTATCTACGTCGGACTAATTCCTCAAAGTGAACTGGCAAAATCCCTTGGTGTTGAACTGGACCAGAGGGGCTATATAAAAGTTGATTCAAAGATGAGAACCTCGATGCCAAAGGTTTACGCAGCCGGAGACGTTACCGGGGGAGTAGCGCAAGTAATAGTAGCAGCGGCCCAGGGTGCTATTGCAGCCCTTTCCTGCTACGAAGATTTAAGGTTAAAATAAAATTATGGCGTTGCTTGAAAAAATTGATTCGCCGAAGGATATTAAAAAACTTTCGCTAAAAGAACTTTATCAGCTTGCCCAGGAATTAAGGGAATACATCGTTGACGTGGTATCAAAAAATGGAGGCCATCTTGCTCCAAACCTTGGTGCAGTGGAACTAACCCTTGCCCTTCACTACGTTTTTGACTCCCCTAAGGACAAACTCATATGGGATGTTGGCCATCAGGCTTACGCTCACAAAATTATTACGGGACGCAGGGAAGCCTTCAAAAACCTTAGAAAACTCAATGGAATAAGTGGATTTTTGAAACGGAGTGAAAGTGAACACGACATTTTTGGGGCAGGTCATGCATCAACGGCTTTATCTGCCGCCCTTGGATTTGCAGTAGCCAGGGATTTAAAGGGAGAAAATTACAAAGTAGTGGCCATTGTAGGTGACGGCGCACTCACCGGTGGAATGGCCTTAGAAGCCCTGAATAACATAGGGCATCTCAAAAAAGACCTGATCATTGTTTTAAATGACAACGAAATGTCCATTGCTGAAAATGTCGGAGCAATTTCCAATTATCTATCCAAGATTGTAACATCTCCTAAATACTACAAAGCAAAAGAGGAACTGTGGGAATTCCTCGAAAAGATACCATCCCATTTCCTTTCTAAAAGGCTAAGAGAACTCGCAAAGAAAATTAAGGAAAATCTGAAAAGCTTCGCGGTCCCCACAATCCTCTTTGAGGAACTGGGCATTGAATACGTTGGCCCCCTGAATGGACACGACTTAGAACAATTGATCGAAACTTTTTCAAGAATTAAGAGGGTAAAAACAGGTCCAATCCTCATTCACGTTTTAACGCGGAAGGGCAAGGGCTATAAACCCGCCGAAGAAAACCCAGAGTTCTTCCACGGTTTAGGGCCCTTTGATAAGGAAACGGGAAAACCCTTAAAAACATCGGATAAACCTTCTTACACATCCATTTTCAGAAAAGCTATCGTTGATCTTGCCGAAAAAGATGACAAAGTGGTAGCTATTACCGCTGCAATGCCCCTCGGAACAGGGCTTGACCTCTTCAGGGAGAGATTCCCCAACAGGTTCTTTGACGTTGGGATTGCAGAACAACACGCGATAACTTTTGCTGCAGGGCTTGCTCTCAACGGTTTAAAACCTTTTGCCTGCATCTACTCAACCTTCTTGCAGAGGGCACTTGACCAACTTATTCATGATATTGGAATTCAAAAAATACCTGTCAGAATAGTAATGGATAGAGGTGGCATCGTGGGTGAGGATGGAGCCACCCACAATGGAGTTTTTGACTATGCTTACTTAAGAATAATTCCCAATTTTGTAGTTATGGCTCCAAAGGACGAAGATGAACTTGTGGACATGCTTTACACCATGCTCCATTACGAGGAGGGTCCCATTACTGTAAGATACCCAAGGGGAAGCGTTGTTGGAGTGCAAATGAAAGAATCTCCTGAAAGAATCCCAATAGGCACCTGGGAAAAGTTATGGGGAAAGGATTTCAAGGATGTAGTCATCGTTGCAACTGGTTCGATGGTTTACCCCGCCCTTTTCGCAGCCAAACGCTTAGAAAGTGAAGGAATTCAAACCACAGTGATAAATGGAAGATTTATAAAACCTCTCGATAGCCAGATGCTTCGCGAGATAATTGAATCCTCACCCAAGGCTATTATCACCGTAGAAGAGGGGAATCTGCCGGGTGGCTTTGGTTCCGCTATAAATGAGCAAATTATTCACATTTCAAGGGGCAAGAAATTTAACATTCACAATATAGGGCTACCAGACACCTTCATTGAACAAGGGGCAAGGGAGGAGATTTTGAAGCTTTACTTACTTGATGAAGAGGGTGTATATAACCAAATAAAGGCATACCTTGAGTTACTATAATGCTGTGTAGTCGCTGTAATAAAAAGGAAGCAGAAATCACTTACAAAGAGTATGTCGAGGGTAAAACAGTGACCCTTTTTCTGTGCAGAGAATGCGCAGAGGAACTCGCAAACGGTATCAGAATTATACCGGAAGAGGAAATGATTCCCCATGAAACACTAATAAAATGCAATGTATGTGGCACAAGCCTCAGAGACTTCAGAAATAACTTCCTTATGGGGTGCCCCACTTGCTACGATTATTTCCTTCCCTATTTCAAAGAGGTATTCGACAGGATCATCCATCGCTCCTATTTCAACGGTGAAAGGCTTAAAGCCGAGAACTTCACTCAATTCGTCGAATCAGAATTACAAAAACTGAAACAAACCTTAGAAGAGCTTAAAGAGCGCGAAGAGTTCAAAGAGGCCATAAAAGTTAGGGATCGCATAAGGAAGCTTGAAAATATATTAAAATGGATATCCTGAAACTCATCGAAAGGGTCCCCGATCTCTTCTCTGAAACCAATGGGAATATAGTTCAATTTGTAATTTACAAGTACTACAGAGACCTCGATGGCTATAAATTCCCGTCTAAGCTTTCTGACGAAGAACTTAAAGAAATTCAACAAAAAGTAATTGAGGTAGCAAAAGAACTTCCAATGTGGGAGAACAACTTTAATATCGTTGAGACACAGCAAGCCGCAACGGAACTAACGATGATTCTTTATGAAAGAGGCATTCTTGGGTCAGAAAGCCTTCAAAGAAGAAATGTGGCCCTTATGTTTGACGAGAGCGAACGACATATCATAAGGGTAAACGAAAGAGACCACATAAAGCTTATTTTCAGAGGCGCCTACTCTGAAATGGACGAAATTGGTGAAGAATCCCAGATATACATCGCTCTCTTAGATAGGGCTCTTAATTTTGCCTTCAAAGAGGGCATTGGGTACCTCACCTCTTCACCGAGGTACCTCGGGCACGCCTTGAGCATCTCGGCCATGATCCACATCCCCGCAATTTTTTTACTCGGTCAAATCCAGAACTTTTCACAAATACTTCAAAGAAATCTAATTGTACTTTCTGGCCTTATGGATACCACAATTCAGACTTACGGTGCCTTTGTACAAATCAAAATCACCTCTTTCTTCGATTCCTTCGCTGAGACAAAAACAAAGATGGCATCTACCCTCGAAGAGATTGTAGAACTGGAAAATCAGCTAAGGAACTTGATCTACGCAGATCGGCCAGTGGAAGTAGAGGACAGAATCTACAAATCCTTAGCTATACTCCAATCCGCGAAACTACTAAGCCTTATGGAAACCTACGAGCACCTTTCAAACCTGAGAATAGGCGTCGACCTTGGCTATATAAAAGAGATCCATCCTGGTTTCTTCAACGAAGTCTTTTTCAGGATCTTGCCTTACCACATAAAGATATATTACGGTGTACCGGCGGATGATCTTACCAAAGAAGCTGAAATGAGAGCCCTCCTAATTCAGGAGCTCCTTGACAAATACCACTATGAAGGTTGATTTAATCGTAACAAACATTGGTGAACTTGTTTATTTCAAGGAGGACAATTTAGAAACCCTGCAAAACGCCGCAATTGCCATAAACGAGGGTAAAATTGTCGAATTCGGTAAAAGAAAAGAGATCGAAGATAAGTACTATTCCGAAGAAAAGTACCAGGTCATAGATGCAGAGTGGAACTCCGTCATACCAGGTTTTGTGGATCCCCACACCCATCTTGTCTATTCAGGATGCAGACACGAGGAATTCCTCGCCAAACTGAAAGGAAAAGAGTATTTGGATTTACTTAAAGAGGGGAAAGGAATCAATTATACCGTATCTCTCACAAGGAAAGATTCTACAGAAAACCTCTTTAAAGTATCCTATGAAAGACTCATCGAAATGAGAAACCATGGAAGCCTGACCGTGGAAATAAAATCGGGTTACGGACTTGATTTCGAGACGGAAAAGAAGCTTCTTGACGTAGCTGAAATGCTAAAAGAAAAAGATGAAGCTGACATAGTGACAACATTTCTTGGAGCCCACGCCATTCCCCAGGAATATAAGGACAATCGAAGGGGTTATATAAATCTGCTAAAAGACAAAATGATTCCGGCCTTTTCAGGAAAGGCGAAATTCATCGATATATTTATCGACCGAGGGGCATTTACAGTCGATGAAGCAAGGGAAATCTTAAGTGTTGCAGTAAAATACGGCTACGAAATAAAAATGCACATCGACGAACTTTCTTACACCGGCGCAGCTAAGTTAGCCATGGAATTTCCAGTCGTATCTACAGAGCATATGGAACACACCACCGAAGAAGACCTTGAAATTTTAAAGGAAAGAAACGTTGTTCCCGTTTTGCTTCCAGGCACCTGCCTCTTTCTCAGGCTCAAGGAGAGGCCAAAAATTGAATTCATGCGGGAAATAAAACTCCCCATTGCCCTTGGAACGGATCACAATCCCGGCACCTCTCCCTTCTATTCTCAATCCCTCATAATGGCATTAGGAGTTTTTCTCTACGGACTTTCTGTGGAAGAGGCGCTACTCGGGATTACATTAAACGCAGCAAAAGCCATAAAGATTGAAAAGTCAAAGGGAAACATCGGCCCGGGTCTCGATGCAGACCTTTTAATTCTCAAAAGCCATTCCTTTGTGCACCTCGTTTATGAAGTAGGGCGAAACCTTATTGGAAAAATCATAAGGAAAGGAAAACTGATCAATATTCACTGAGCCTAAAAGGCGGGTTCACCTCAATTCTCCACCAATTTATAAAAATATTTTGCTCCTTTGGTGGAATATATAATGACTCAAAGAAGTTCCTCTGATTTATGAGAGGCCCAAAATGATTCAAAAGAGGACCTCTACGCGAACATAGAAGGATTTCGCCTTCGGTATTTTCATAAAGGACAAGTCCTCTCGTCTTCCCCGTGTGGAGTACCACTAACCAATACCTATCTCGCTTCTCAACCAAGAATACTGCCGTATTTCCGCCCTCAACTATGGAAAATAACTCTTCACAGGATTCCGAGACGTCATCTTTCTTTTCCAGAATTTTTAAAAAGACCTGGGTCAATACGTCAGAATCCGTGAAATAATCACTAATCTGAAATTTACTTGCAAGATCCTTATAATTTTTCAAAAAACCGTTATGGATACCTATAACTTTATACTTTGAGCCAGTATGTACAAAAGGTTGTGCATGAAACTCATCAAGGTCGTCGGGATTTGAAAACTCATCGGAGGCCCTGCGCACATGCCCCATAAAAAAGTTCACGTTGTCATCAGGTGAAAATTCCTCCATATCAAAAAGCACATCTACCGGGGACCTGTTCTCGTAATAGCCAACCTTATTGTGGTACAGGACAAGCCCATCGCTTAACAGAAAATAACCTGCACCATGACCGCCAAGGGGCAATGTATCTACATCTTCCTTTAAACTCTCGAGTTCCTTAAGAAGGTTTTTTACACTGGATAACTTTACCTTATATTGACCTATATAACCAAAAATACCGCAACTCAATACCCCCTCCTCAGGACCTTTCAAGGCCCTCAATATAACTTCTTAACCTTCTAATTTTAAGCTCAAAGGTTCGTTTTTTCTCCTTTTCCTTCTCCACTACCTCTGATGGGGCCTTCGTAAGGAAATCCTCATTATTCAGTTTTTCATCCACTCTCTTCAGCAGGTTTTCCAGTTCCTCAATCTCCTTTCTAAAGGAGGCAATCATCTTTTCCACCTTTTCCCTTTCCTCAACAGGTATCAGGAAGTGATAATTTTTGATTATGAGAGGGATTCCTTTAATGCCGTATGCCCTTTCAACCCCGCTAATCCCTCCGAGAAAAGACAATAAATGGATATGCTCCTTAAGGGATTTCAGCAAATCCTCATCTTCAAACTCCGCATAAATTCCAATGTTTTCATCTAAGCCGGCTTCCGCCCTAATCTGCCTTACCCCCTGAATCAATTCCTTAATTAGCTCAAACTCCTCGTATTCCTTCTCAAAATTAAAACCTGAAACTTTGGGCCATTCGGAAACCATTATTGACTCTTCAAGCCCCTCAAAAGGCATTTTCTGCCAGAGCTCCTCAGTAATAAAGGGAGTAAATGGATGGAGAAGCTTTAGAATGTTCATCAAAACATAGAAAGCATTCTGTAGAGCCTTTTTGTCTTTCTTTGCAAGCCTTGGCTTTATCGATTCCAAATACCAATCACAAAATTCACTCCAGAAAAAGTCATAGAGGGTCCATGCTGCCTTATTAAAATCAAGATCCTCCAGAGCCTTAGTGGTTTCAGAAATGGTTCTATCCAAAAGATAAAGTATCCATTTGTCCTCAAGGGAATCAATAGCAGGCTCCGGCTTCATTTTGCTTCCGTCGAGATTCATAAGAAGGAGTCGGCTGGCATTCCACAACTTATTGGCAAAGTTTCTACCAATCTCCATCTTCTTTTCAGAGTAGATGACGTCCTGACCTTCCGGTGTAATGAGCATAAGTCCCATCCTGACACCGTCCGCACCATACTTTGAAATCAGATCAAGGGGATCGGGTGAGTTTCCAAGACTCTTTGAAAGTTTTCTCCTCTTTTCATCCCTGATAAGACCATGAAGATAAACCCTGTGGAATGGCTTCTCCCCCATAAAATAGTAGCCAGCCATAATCATCCTGGCTACCCAGAAAAACAAAATATCCCATCCTGTAATCAATAGGTCAGTGGGATAATATCTCCGCAAGTACTCCGTATCTTCAGGCCATCCAAGGGTTGAAAGTGGCCATAACCAGGAGGAAAACCAGGTATCAAGAACATCTTCATCCTGAACAATATTGGAAGAACCACAGGCACTGCAAGAGGAAGGGGGATTCTCCTCAACCATCACGTTACCACAATTCTGACAAGTAAAAACGGGAATTCTGTGCCCCCACCAGATTTGTCTCGAAATACACCAATCCTTAACATTATCAAGCCAGTTAAAATAGATTTTCTCAAACTGGTTCGGGATTATCTGTACTTCTCCTTTTCTCACTGCCTCCGTTGCCTTTTGGGCAAGGGGCTTTATTTTAACAAACCACTGAGGAGATAGGTAGGGTTCAATTACGGTATTGCATCTATAGCAGGTGCCTACGTTGTGAACATAGTCTTCAATTTTTTCGATAAAACCCTGCTTTTCCAGTTCTTCAATAACCTTGACCCTCGCCGTTTCACGGTCTAACCCCTTGAAAATCCCTGCGTTTTCATTCAAAATGCCGTCAGGGTTCATTATTTTAACCTTAGGCAAATTCAACTCTTCTCCGATTTCGTAATCCACAGGATCATGGGCAGGTGTAACCTTTACCGCACCTGTACCAAACTCCGCATCAACACGCCTGCTTACCACAATGGGAATCTCGGGAGAAACCACCTCACCCCCACTTCCCACTCTATTCCAGGTAACTAAAGGCAGCCTAACCTTTTTACCCACAAGGTGCTTATACCTATCGTCCTCCGGATTTACTGCGACAGCAGTATCTCCTAAGTAGGTTTCAGGTCTTGTAGTTGCAACGACAACGTGACCATCACCATCTACAAGAGGATATTTAATGTAATAAAGTTTACCTTTTCTTTCAACATACTCAACCTCGTCATCGGCTAAAGCAGTCCCGCACCTTGGGCACCAATTTATTATTCGAGTTCCACGGTAAATGAGCCCATCCTTGTAAAGCCTCACAAAAGCTGTGATCACTGCCCTCGAAAGATCAGGATCCATTGTAAACTTAACCCTGGACCAGTCACAGGAAACTCCGAGCTTTCGAAGTTGAAGTAAAATTGTACTTCCGTACTTTTCTTTCCATTCCCAAACACGTTTTAGAAATTCTTCTCTCCCTATATCAAACCTGGTTTTTCCCTCCTTAGCAAGGGCTTTTTCCACAACATTTTGGGTAGCAATTCCAGCATGGTCAATCCCCGGCTGCCATAACACATCATGCCCCTGCATTCGCTTAAAGCGGACCATAATATCCTGGAGGGTGTTGTTCAGGACATGGCCAAGGGTCAAAACGCCAGTGATATTCGGCGGAGGAATCATTATCGAATACTTAGGTTTTGCAGACTTTGGATCCGCCCTGAAATAACCCTTTTCAGTCCAGAATTTATAAATCTTATCCTCTATATCTTGTGGGTTATACTTGGTTGGGATCTCGCTCATAACTCAGTACTCGTCTCCGTCTTCCTCTCCTTCTTCCTCTTCCCATTCTTCTTCAAATTCTTCGGGCTCCAATTCAAGCTCTATCAGTTCCTGCTCAAGCATCAAAAGTTTATCCGCATAGTCCCTGAATAAGTCGGAAAGTTCATCCAAAGAAATAATACCATCTATTGCGTCACTCACCACATCTTCAATCTCCGTATTCAAGTTGTCAAGTTCATCCTCCAGTTCTTCTAAGTCTTCCTTTATGGATTCATAATCCTCTATTTTTTTAAGCTCTCCAATCCTTTCCTGTAGTTCCTTTATTTTATCACTCCACGACTCCCCAAAGTCGGTTACTGACTCCCATAGTTGGAGTATATCCTCTCTTTTTACTTTGCTCATGATAACCTCCTAAAAGAATTAGTGCTAAAATATAAATTCAATAAGGCAAAATGTCAAGCAAAATGCATAATGCCAAGAGAATGCAAACTACTCACTAGAGGAATACCTATTGATAAAAGCTATCTTCTCAAAAGGGAGCCTCTCAGGTCTTTGCTTCTCTCCCAGTATCTGCTTCTCCGAAAGGAGAGGGGAAATTTCCTCTGATTTCTTGCCCACTATTACAAGGGCAATCAAGACCATCTCCTGTGGAATCCCGAGTATTTCTTTAACCTTAACAGGATCATATCCAGCGATAGGATGTGCGACAAGTCCGAGCTCAGTGGCCCTTAAAATAAGAAAGGCTGTAGCCATACCCATGTCAAAAAGAAAATATTCCCTGTTATCCTCGAGGACACAATCCATATCCTTCTTAGAAAAAACGGCAATTATCATCCCGGCATTTTTCGCCCACTGGTTGCCCTTAGGCATAACCGACAAAATTTGTTCCAAAAGGTTTCGATCGTATACAAAAACGAAACGCCACGGCTGATTGTTCATACAGGAAGGAGCAAGCGAAGCACAATATACAAGGTCATCAATGAGTTCCTTGGTTACTTCGAAGGGCTGAAGTGACCTATAAGCCCTCCTTTTTTCGATTATTTCTTTCACGCTCACACTCCCTCCTTTATTAGTTCCTTTAAAGCTTCAAAGACCTGATCAACATGGCCTTCAACTTTAACATTGCACCAAATTTTTCGTATCCGCCCGTTAGGGTCAATTAAAAAGGTGGTTCTTATCGTCCCTTCAACTTCTCTACCATACATTTTCTTTTTACCCCATGCGCCATATTTCTTCAAAACTTCAGCGGATTCATCAGAGAGAAGTTTAACCTTTAGCCCGTGTTTGTTTTTAAAAGACAGGTGGCTCTTTACACTATCCTTACTTAAACCTAAAACTTCTGCATTCAGCCTTTTAAAATCCTCTATCCTCTCAGTGAAACTGATCGCCTCTTTCGTACACCCGGATGTATTATCCTTAGGGTAAAAATAAAGGATAACCCACTTCCCCTTTAGGGAGCTCAGGCAAACCTCTTTACCTTCCTCATCGGGAAGGCAGAAGTCAGGGGCAAGATCCCCTTCTTTTAACATATAAGATCCCTCCTTTAAAAATCAACTTTATTGCTTGTTCTTTTTCTTAGCAATCAAGATTGAATCTACAAGGTAAAATAATTCTTGTGGCGTAGCTGGGAATTCAGGATCAAACTGCTTACAGGCATATGTGCAACTTGCCACAAATTCTCCTCCCATGCCCTTAAATTTAACCTTCCCAAATTCCTCCACCACCCTTCTTGCAATGCTTTCCGCCTCGCTTTCCCTTACACCATAAAGAACGACAACAAATTCATCTCCGCCCCACCTGGCACAAAGGTCAGATTCCCTTGTATGTTCCCTTAAAATTTTCGAAAAAGACACTAACAATTCATCACCCTTTAAGTGCCCAAAGGTATCGTTAACGTACTTTAACTTGTCAACGTCGAATAAGACAATAGTAAAAGGCATTTTCTCCCTTTTACTTTGAGCTATATAAGATTTTATCCTCTCTTCAAAGAACCGTCTGGTATAAAGACCCGTAAGGCCGTCGAGAATCGACTCCTTATAAGTGATACTCCTATTTAGACTGGCGTTAATTACTCCCACCAGATTTTCCAGAGCCGATGTAAGGCTCCTTGGAACCCTTTGCTTTAATCCAATAAATAGCTCTCCGAGAATTAGCTCATCCTGAATAAGATTAAAAATCAAATCCCAGGAGAGATTGTTAAATTCTTCTTCGTCAATTGTCCTGATTTCCCCATCCCTATAAATCTTTAGTTTACTCAAATAAGAGAGCTTCCTTAATATTCTTACTGCAACAAAGGAAGCGGGAACGATACTCGAGATGCTGGCAAGGGAATAATCCAGAATCTCTTGAGGTTCCGTTAGCCTGTTAAGCATCCCCTGAATTTCATTCAGCCTGTCCATGGTTGAAAGATTCTCCTTTAATTCCTGTTGATACAAAGAATACTGATGACCAATGTAGGCCAGAAGAAGAATTACCGCGACGACGGGAACAACCGCAGAAAATCCATAGGCACTGAATAAAAGACTAATACTGATTCCAAGGGGAAATATTAAAAGCTCGACAAAATCGCTGGGTAATGCCTCGTTCTTCAAGTAATCCAAGATATTTTGACCACGCAGGATCTCCTTAATAACAAAAATGAATTCATTCGTCACTATAATTACAAGGATGGAAAGAAGGGATCCCCAGAAACCTTTCCCAAGTGCGGTGTAAACAACACCACCTAAAAGATAAAGGATTCCGTAAAGCCCCGAGTTAAAAAATCCAGCCCTAAGGGTATATAACGGATCCCCTTCCTTTTTAACATAACTATAAAGTGCCTTACCAACCCAAACCAAAAGGATAACAATCATTGCAGTAAAACTTCCAACGTAAGGCCCGAAAGTGATTGTTACAAAGAAGAAAAGAGCGATTTCAAAAGATAGTATGGTAGATCTAAAGGTCACAATCCAGAGTGCACCCAAAGCGGATATAACGCATATAAACACATACAGAAAAAACTGAGGAAAGGCCGGCCTTTTCAAAATAACCAAAACCGTGGAAGTTAACACTCCGGTAAGGCCTATCAGAAGATCATACCACAATCTCAACCTACTGCGATTTAACATAACTAAGTTTAAGATAATGCTAAACCTCAAGAAAGTCAACAGATTAAAAGTAGGTAAGAGCTAAGACTTAAAGAGAAAAATCAGAACCAGATCTAAATTTTCCCAAAAAACTCTTCTACAAAAGCCCTTATCTTATCCCTGACCATCCTCGTAAACTCCAGTTTTTCTTCTTCAGTTCCTTGAAAAGAGGAGGGATCAGGAAAGCTCTGGTGTAAATACTCCTTAGCACCCGGAAAGAAAGGGCAGGATTCCTTTGCCTGGTCGCAAACCGTCACCACATAGTCAAAGGTTTCACCGATGAACTCCTCAACGCTCTTAGATCTGTGGCCTGACATATCTATCCCAATTTCTTCCATAACCTTTACGACGTAAGGGTTCAGGCTTCCGGGTTTGGTGCCAGCGCTAAAAGCCTGAAACTTTTCAGGGTAAAGATGATTCAGAAAAGCCTCGGCCATCTGTGACCGGGCTGAATTGTGGGTGCAGATAAAAAGAACTTTCTTCTTCATAAAAGAATTATAAGGGATAGGAAACGAGAGTCTAAAATCAGTAAAACGACCTTTACCACTTAAAATATGCAGAAATTTTGCCGAAAAGAAAGAATCGCGCCTTCCATAAAAAGAATGAAAAGGAACCCCAAAGTATAGAAAATTCAAGCAAACACACTATTATTTTAAAAAACGGAAAATAAGGAGGATTTTATGGTAATTAAGAAACAACATGCAATATTGCTTCAAAAACTGTTAAAAGATGAGGAAAACAAACTTCCCTACACAGCCTTAGAAGAGGTGGACGAACTTGTGGCTCGGGAGCTGGAGCTTATGGGGCTTGTAAGATTCTCTGCCCCACTTCAGCTAACCCTGACTTACGTTGGACGAGACCTTGCCAACCTTCTCCGAGAATTGTACGAAATAGGTCCTCAGCCCTTTGCTGAGAAGGAAGAAGAAGTAAAAGGAAACATAGTAATCAGAGAAGCAAGAGGGCTCAATCCTCCTGAGGCTTGGGACGGTGACTTCCGTTTCCTCGGTTCAGAGATCATAGCGATGTTAGAGTCAGCTGACCTTGCAGGTCGTGTTGGACCAGAGGGAGTAGAACCCCTTATGGTACGCGGCTTGGCCTCCAGAGTTTATGACAGGGAGCGAAAAAAGGAATATGTAACCCTTACAAAACAGGGGAAGATAGCTTTAGAAATTTATAGAAATGCTGAGCCCAACCTGGAAATTGATGCCTCCTTAGCCGATCTTATACGGAGATTGCCCATGGGTCCTGCCGAGAGCTCCCGCCTTGTTGCTTCAGACCATGAAAAACACCTCCTCGAAGGGATGCGCCTTATAGCTTATTCCGTTCCCAAATCTGAAATTTTTGCCTTTACTGCCCTCGGCCAGGCAGTCAAGAGGACACTCACCCTTGGAGGATTTGGGGAAGGTGTTGTATTATCAAGGGATATCTTAATATCCTTAGCCGAATATTTAGACACGGAGAAATTGCCCGAATCTGCAATCACAATTCTACAATCCCTTGGCTACCTTGGACCTTCGGGAGAGCTTCTCCCTGCAGGTGAATTCGCTATGGAAGCCTTCCGTTTACTTAAAGACCGTCCACAGGGATTAGCAGTTGCCTTCGACTTAGAGAAAGATGAAGTAGATGTGTTAAAAGCAATTAAAGACCTGTGGGAAAAGGCCAAGAGTAATCCTGAGGAAAGGCCAACCTTTGATAACCTGAAAAAAGAGATGATAAAACGAAAAAGTGCCGAATACAAGATAATGAAGGAAAAATATGGCGAGAAATTTGAAGAAATCATAGAGGAGTACAGAGACATTGCCAGAAACTTCTTCTACGCCACAGACCTGAATGCCTGGTATGTTGAAAACTTCGATCTAAGAGCCTTTTTACATAGTTTAGAGAGTTTCCAGCTCATTAGAAGTGAAAAAGATGAAAAAGGAAAAGAAGTGTTCACCTTGACGGAATTTGGAAGAAAGGTTTTAGAAGACGAGGCTGAACAGGTCAGTGCCCCTGCAGTTAAAGCGATCACCACCCCGAGAAAGGCCTTCGCAGCACCCAATTTGGAGTGGTACAACCTCGCTCTCAAGGAAGGTTTGGTCGGGACTGGTGGACCTTCTCGCAGAGGTAACCTCTATGCAGACCTTGCTGAAAAGGTTTACAGACTGCCATTCCTTACAAAGTACGAGTACATGGTATTTTCAGTTATACCTGAAAAGGGCATAACATTATCGGAGATTTATGATCTATTGAAAGACGAACTCCCGGCGTGGAAAATAAGATTCGCTATCAACAAACTGGAAGCAAGGCGTTTAATTGAGGTACTTCCCGATGGAAATGTGGTAGAGACTGAAGCGGGCAAGTTGTTAGACCAGGCCTTACTCTCAGTTCCCAAGGGCGCAGGATTCCCGGTAACGCCAATTGTAGTAAGGGTATTACAAGCCCTTAAAAACGTGGGCACTCTGTATGTAAAGGAGCAAAAGGTGCGCATACTCCCACGGAATGTTGCAGAAGCAAAAAGGATATCAGGCCTATCCGACGAAACCTTTGCGGAGGCACTGCAAGTAGCACGACTTTTCGGATATGTTGGCTACAACAATTTAACAGATACTGGAATGATACTTTTAGAAGCGGTTGAAAAGATGAACACACCGGTCGCAACAAGGTATGTAGAAGAAAGTTATTAGTCTACTTTGTGGGGAATCTTAAAGGCCTGGAATAATGCAATCGATGTGATGTAAAAAAGTATCAATCTATTTAGTGGGCGCGGGCTACGCCCGCGCCCACAAGAAAATATTATTGTCCTCTAAAACCTCTCTAATCGCGATTTCAAATTCCATTAATCGCCGGGGTATTGACAGTACCCTCTCTTATAAGTATAATTTTCCAAATTAATGCGTTTAAAGATTCGTTTAAAATCAGAAAATGGAATATCAGTATTCCCCCTACATTACAACTCCTTAATTCAGGCCTTTATTTACAAGAACCTTGACGACTGGCTTGCGGAAAAATTACACAACGAGGGATTTAAAGATCCAGCCTCTAAGAGGCAAATAAAATTTTTCACCTTTTCACGTTTAATCCCATCTGAAAAAGCAAAGATAAGAGCAAAACATATAATCTTTCATGGAGATATCTATCTCATCGTTGCCTCACCTTACAATGAATTTATCCAGTCCTTTGCATCGAACCTGCTTAAGAAGAACAGTATAGAACTTGGTAACGAAATCCTCGAATTTGCCTCCATTGAAGTAGAGGCAACCCCAGAATACCAAGAAAAGGTTCTTGTAAAAACCCTATCACCCATTACGGTATATAGCACGGTCACAACCGCCGATAGTAGGAAAAAGGTCTATTATTACAGCCCCTTCGAGGACGATTTTGAAAAACTTCTTCTACAAAACTTAAAAAGGAAAGCCAGGATTTGGTTTGGTGAGGAAATAGAAGGAGGATCAATAAAGCCATACAAAGTAAGCAAAAAAGATGAAAGAATCCTAAATTATGATGGTTATGTAATAAAAGGGTGGGATGGTATTTTCGAACTAAGCCTACCCCCTAAGCTTTATCAGATGGCCTTTGAAGCAGGCCTCGGCGCAAAAAATTCTCAAGGATTTGGGTGTGCAGAAATTTGGAGGGAATGAAATGAAAGATACCGAGCAGGAAGTCTTCAAAAAAATATTTGGTTTTGATCCTTATCCATTCCAAGCAGAGGTATTTGAAAAGATAAGCAATCAAAAATATCCCCTTCTAATTAAGGCACCAACTGGGTCTGGGAAGACAGAAGCTGTACTCGCTCCTTTTTTATCCCAATTCTTAGAAAACAAATTTTACATCGCCCCAAGACTGATTTATGTATTACCAATGAGGGTTATGGTAAACAGCATAACTCAAAGAATCAATGAATACGCTAAAAGAGTCTCACCTTACATTTCCGTAAAAATACAGCACGGTGATATCCCCGACGCACCCTTCTTCATTGCAGATATAGTGGTCACAACCCTTGACCAGTTTGTTTATGGATTTGCAAGGGCGAGTCAGCAGGTTGGACACCATATCGATATGCCTGCGGGTGCAATTGCCTCATCTCTTGTCGTTTTTGATGAAGCCCATATGTACAGAGATGAGTTTACTTTCTCAATCATGAGAGCCATAATGGAAATTCTCTACGAAAGCAAAATTCCATTTGTTATTATGACCGCCACAATGCCTGAAAGTCTTGAAAAGAGCCTTTTTGAAAATATTAAAGACTACTCTAAGATAATTGGAGAAGATGTTGTAAGTTCGAAATTACAGATCAAAATTTGTGATGAACCTTTATATGCAAATAATGAGGTTAATATAGATGATGAGCTCTTAGGAATAATGAAGAAAAAGAAGACCCTTATAGTTCTTAATCAGGTTAAAAGGGCACAGAAGATATATGAAGAAATAAAAAAGAGGTTAGGATTAAATGAGAACCAGATCGTTCTTCTTCATTCAAGATTTACGAAGAAAGATAGAGAAAGACACGAAAATACTGCTTTATCTTTAATCCCTCACAAAGAAAATGGGGAAGTTAAAATTCCTGAAGGGGTAGGAATTGTTGTCTCAACACAAGTTCTCGAGGCAGGGATTGATTTTTCAGCAGAACTTTTATTGACTGAGATTGCACCTGCAGACTGTCTTGTTCAAAGAGCAGGAAGGTGTGCAAGATATGAAGGGGAAGAAGGGGAGATGATAATTTTCCCGGTTGAAGACAAAGAGGGATATAGACCTTATGAAAAAGAACACTTAGATAAGACAATTAATTGGCTGAGAGAAAGGTTGGATGAAAATCCAAAGTTTAACATTAAAAATTTCAATGAAGTTTTGTCTTTTGTTGATATTCTCGATTATCATGCTAACGATTTTGAAGCAAAGGACACACTGATAGATTTATATGAGTGTGTGCTGTATGCAGATACAAAGCCGCAAAATATTCAAGTAAGAAACGGAAAACCAGTAACACTGGTAGTAATCGATCTTTCTAAGGGGGATGGCAAAAAGAAAGAAGACATTATTAGAAACAGCATCCGTAAAATCGCAGCAAATTTAAGAGAAAATTCGATAGATATTGATATTGGTGTTGCACAGCAACTTCAAGATAATAAAGATAATAAAGTTTTAAAATACAAATTAAAATACGATCACAGCTCCAAAAATTGGGATTTTGAAGAAATAAGAGAAATTCAGCCTTTCAACATTTATATCATTGAAAAAAGCCATTATGATGAGAATTTGGGGGTAAAAAATGACACATCCTACTTTATATAGTGCACCAGAAGAAGAATACACAAAGCACGTTGAAGAGTGTTTAGAAAAGTTTGATTTTATCTTTCCTATCTGGGAGCATACCATTAAAAGAATTTTCTACTTGTATACCCACAATGAGATAAAGTTTTTATTAAGCCAAATGTTAATTTTCCATGATATTGGAAAATTAACTGCAAAATGGCAAGAAACTATTAACCGGGAAAGAAAAGAAAATAAAAAAATACATAAACCCTTTCATGCTCCAATCGGTGCAGCATATCTATATAAAAAGTTTACAAAAGAAAACGAAATGGATGATTTAAAAAATGCAATTGTCTTTGCCGTTGCCATTCATCATACTGACAGTGGGCTTCTTGGAGACAACATTGAAAGGCCGGATGTTCAGGCAATCCTTGAGGGAATTGTTGATTCTGACGGTAGAGTTAAATGGGCTGATGAGACGGAGACCTTGGATGAAGAATTCTTCCCAAAAGAGTTAAAGGAACTTACTATTGAAGATCTAAAAAACATGGCAAGGGGCTTAAGGATATGGGCGAGAAGCGGAGGAATTTTAGAACAGCACAAGAAAAGAATACAGGCAGCACTTATTCATCATATTTTAAAACTTTGCGACATCTCGGCTGCATCTGAAAGAAAAGAATATCAAAAAGAAGACGATGAAAATTATTTTGGGGGGTGGTTGATGGTGGAGGAGATAAACGGATATGTAAAC
Organism: candidate division WOR-3 bacterium; assembly: GCA_039803545.1. NCBI lineage: Bacteria > Pseudomonadati > Caldifarciminota > Caldifarciminota bacterium. Next base: position 899,782 of record JBDRYS010000001.1, read on the forward strand.
AATATTCAAAGGAGAAGTTATGAAAATCAAAATCATAACACCCATTTGGACAGGAGATATTGATTTAAAAAGTGATTGGCTTCACTCCACTGGAATTATAGGTTCTTTAAGATGGTGGACTGAAGCCATTTTAAGGGGTATGCGTAAATTTGCCTGCGACCCTGCTGGAGATGAACGTTGCCCAAAAAAGATAAAAGATGAAATGCAATATTGTCCTGCATGTCTTATTTTTGGAGCAACTGGAATAAGGAGACTTTTCAGGCTGGAAATAAGTGGTGGAGAAAAGATATTTGATGGTGGAGCAATTAACATAAAACCTCAACAAAGAAACAGAGGATGGTATCTGGGAAGTGGTCTTAAAGGAGAAATTGATTTGAACATAATTCCACTGGATAGGGATTTTGATGAAAACCTTGTGCTCGTTCCTTTAGCTATTGCTGCAAAGTGGGGTGGCATAGGAGCCAAAACACAACATGGATATGGAGTTGTGGAACTGATAGATAAAATCGAATTAAGGTTTGAAAACTTCCAAGGTGCATTGGACAAAATCCTTAAAAGTGAACGACTTCGCAAACTAAACATTAAAGAAAGGAACGATACAAACGATGCACTGCCAAATATAAAGGAAATGTTTTTTGCGAAGGTTCAATTTGAGGTTCAAAATAATGACTGGTGGAAAGAGGTTGACGGGATAAAACCCGTTAGCAACGACCAAAGATTAGAGAAGTGGATAGAGACAGGTTCAGTTCCTATTTCTCCTGCGATAAAGAATTGGCTGAGATATGATGATGGTAAAAATTTGTGGCAAGATATGGACACAAATAAAAAGGAAAGAAAAGAAAATTGGTTGTTTGGAACCACGGATAGGGTTTGTTCATCCTGTTATGAAAAAGTAAATCAAGATAGAAATAATCGGCGAAACTTTTGGTGCTCTAATTGCAGAAAATCTCTTAAAAAGGAAGAAACTTTTGAGAGAGTTGCTTCAAAAATCAATGTTTCATGCGCCTACAGAATTAACAACACAACATGGGAATTTAGAATCTGGGGCTGGATTCCTGAAGGTTTTCAGGGATTTAATAGAAACAATTTTTTGAATAATTTAAAACAAGCATTAGATGGGAATGGCACGAGAACCATCCCGTGGACAAGTCTTTTAGGAAAATTTACAAAAAATCATAAACTTAAAGTCTGGCGAGAATTTAACCCTCCAAATGAAAGCGTTATTAACAATTATCTGCAGAGTCTTTTAGAAGACAAAGGAGGCAGTTGATGAGCCACGATTTTTATGTGGATTTTCGAATTCAAAGAAAAGAGGATATAGATCAACTTACTTCAGGTTCCGAAAAATATAAAGAATTAACTGATGTTTTATCAAGAATAATGGCTTTATTGTCAGCTTTTGAGAAAGAGGAATTTAGAAATTATGCCAAGGCTGGGGATAGAAAAAAGCCATCAGGCTTAAAAAGCCTCATTCATTCAAACGGTAATTATAATGACCAGCTAAGATACAAGTTATCTGAGGTTAAACTTCTCGGTATAGATTTGTCAATAGACATTTCAGAACTTCCACACGGAAGCTGGATTATTGAATTTCCCATCATCTTGAAAAAACCATTTATATCTAAGGATGATGTGCCTCTTTATATCATTGAAAACCCAGTCAGAAAAGATAAGGTATTTGGCGTGCCGTTTACATCTTCAATGGCTTGGAAAGGGAACTTGAGATGGACAATGATGAAGTCTCATCTGGAGCCAGTAGTAAATGATCCATCAAAGTTCGCTGAGATACGCTATCAGCATACCCTTTTATTTGGAACAGAGAAAGGAATGGAAGAAATGGCAAAGGGCTGGACAAAATATCTTGATGATTTGTGCCCCAATGCAAAAGAGGCTTACAGAAGCAAATTAAAAGAACGGTTTGGTAAAGATGAAGCTCCTTCTCTTACTGGAATGCTCTATTTCTATCCTACATTCTGGGACAGAATAGATTTGGAAGTTATTAATCCACACGACAGAAAGACAAAAACAGGCAAAAATCCTATCTATTATGAAGTTGTGCCCGAAGGTGCAAAGGGATTTTTCAGACTCGTATACTTGCCATTTTACTATTTGGGAGAACCCCTTCCTGAACTGAAAAACAAGGTACTCAAAGACCTTAAAGATGTCATAAAGGGCTTGGAAGAGATGATGTTAAAATATGGTTTTTCAGCGAAGAAATCCTCTGGATATGGGGTAATTGAAAATAACTGGGATAAAACAGAAAGCAGATTGATTATAAAAGAAATATCGGACGCCCACAAGTTTGGGAATTTTGATGAATTGAAAAAAGTTGTTGACAAAATAGAGGGGGGGACAAATGAGTAGTCTTCTTAAGAAATTAGAGGATAACAGGACTGCAATCCTTCTTGCGGAGATTGGAGCATACTTGCATTTACTTGGAAAGCTTTCAGAAGAGTTTATTCAGGCTCAAAGCCAAGCGGGCGGGGATTTTGGATATAGGCGAGTATGCGATAATAATCCACTGAGATTAAATTCCAATTTTTACAACTTTCTAACTGATAATTGGGTTAGAAGTATTTTTGATTCGATTAACAATGTTATTAACAATATCCCTCAATCAAATGTTTCTCCTGAGAATTTCTGTGAATTTGCAAAGTACCATCTAAAAAGGGATCTTTGTAAATTCAAAAATAAAGCTCTTCTCAAGATACTAGCTGCTGCTCATGATGTATCAGGCGCTGAAGAAAAAGACCTCCCATGGCAGCATGGTGATCCTAAACAAAAGAAAAAACAAGCAGATAAAAACAATACTTTCTCTGCCTCTGCCTTTGGATTAGAAGAAATCCCTATCGTATCTAAAAATGATATTACCAATATCAGAAACTCCTTAATAGCTGACATAACCCCTATTTTAGAACACATTAGATATAATTATTTTTCAATTGATGAAAATTGGTGGATTGAAAATTATCCTAAAATTATTTCCTATTTTAACAAGGCATACAAATGTACAGTAGGTGATACCCAGCGTCCAGTTAATGATGTTACTTTGTGGGATGCTGTCTCTCTTGCCGCTGCATTTCTAAAATCTGCACTTTCTAAAATGATTTTAGAAGGATGGTTTGAACCAATTGACTTCAATGATCATAACAAAACAACAGTAATTAAGTGGAAAATTCTAAGAATAAATGTGGATTATTATGCTCTTTTGGCAAAGGGTATAAAAATAGGGGATGTAATTGGTTATATGAATGCTATAACTGATTCATTTAATGAGCTTAAAAAAATTATTGAAATTAAATACCCTCTTGGAAACGAAATTTATAGGGATGGAACAGGAATCTATTTTAGTTTTCCTGATGTTGACATTTCAACTCTTGATTTTTGGAATGATTTGATTAATGAACTAACCCAAACAATGCAAAATTTTGAACCTGAAATCTCACCTTGTATAGAAGTAAGCAGAAGTATTCAAGACTTTAAGGATTTAACATCACAGAGATTTTCCGCTTTAAAAAATACCGCTTTTCCATATAGAAATAACCTTGTCCCCCAAAAATTTTCTAATTTACGGCCCAATACATCACCAAACTTTGAAGTCTGTCCGATATGTCGGTTGCGACTCATGGAAGAAAATTCGGATGGATGTGAACATTGTCTTGAAAGAAGAAAAAGACGGGCAAAAAATTGGATTGAACAACATCCACGGCAGACTATCTGGCTCGATGAGGTCTCTGATCACAATGATAGGGTTGCTCTTTTAATCTGTTCATTTGAGTTAACCGACTGGCTAAATGGTAATCTGATATCTACTCTATCAAAAAAGACATCTTCTTCTGGAAGAATCAGGCGATGCTGGGAAACAACACAGGAATTTATTCAAACTACCATTTTTAAAAGTATCCTTGATAAATATCCTTTTGGCGCCAATACCCCTTTTAATGAGTTAAGAAGAAAACGGATACAGATTACCATTGACCCTAACCCTGGTATCTCTGTCGGTGCAACACTGGATATAGACATTGATGGGGTAAGGCTCAGCCCTGTTTGTGTTGATAAAGAGAATGGGCTTTTTATAACCGAGACTAACCTCCAAATCCTGTCCAATAAGGGGAAAACACTAAATGAGATTGCTCTATGGATGCAGGGAAAAAATATAAAAATAAAAAGAGAGAACGATAATAAATGGCAAGAAGGATATAAAATATCAATGGCTAAGCCGGCAGACGACAGTTTTCAGGATTATAAACCTTATATAAAAATCTATGAATATCCTGATCAGTTTATGGCTCTTGTTCCTGCTTATGATGCGTTTGGTATTGCAAAACAGATTCTTGAGGAATATGAGATTCAATTTTCAAAGGTAAGAGATAGATTACCGTTTCATATAGGTATCATCGGCTTTCATCGAAGAACTCCTTTATATGTGGCAATGGATGCTGGCAAAAGGCTTATTGAAGCATTTAAGAATAAAACAAAAACAATAAATGCTAAAATTGACCCAATCGATGATGTATCTATCAATGAATTAGGTAAATATGTCCGACGATTAAAACTAAATCCTGACCCGTGTTATTCTTCTGTTCCGATTATCTGGCATATTTCTTATTCTACAGGTGACCCAAATCAACAGGATGAGTGGCATCCCTACATTAGATTTAATGGTAATAACCCCAATAGAGGAAATTATTCCTTTGACTATACTGGAAATGGCGATTATGTAGTCCATGTGAAAGAACTTAAAGTAAATGATTGCATAAAGATTGAAACATCTTATTTTAATCTGTCCTTTCTGGAAAACGCTTCTGACAGATTTAGAATTGGTGACGATTTGAGGCCTCTTGATGAGATCAAGCGGTTGGAGGATATATGGAATGAAATACAGAATATTGTTAAGTCAAAAAAACTCGGGATCTCTCAACTTTATGCTTACTGGGAAGAGGTAAAGAAAAGGTATGAGGATTACGGAGTGAATTCGGTTTGGGAGAATTTTGTAAAATCATCTCTTATCAATATTCTAAAATTATCCCCAGAAGAGGATAAAGAAGTATTTAATAAACTATTCCATGCAACCAAGGATGGGTTGCTGGACATTTGCTTATACTGGAACCTTCAGGTAAGGAAAATAAAACCTGCAAAAACACAGGAGGTTGAAAATGAGTGAGAATATGTATGAGATTAAAAAATATTACGCAATAACCCTTGATCCAATCCATATTGGCACGGGTGGGTCAAGGCTGGGAAGAGTGGATTTACCCATAATAAGAGAGCCAGGAACAAATCTTCCAAAGATACCTGGGACGAGTCTCAGTGGAACTGCAAGAGCATACACAGCAATAGCAACTAATAGATATTTGTGGAAAGATGGGGATACTGAATATTCCTGTGCTGGCCGTGGAGGTGGTGAAAAACACTGTGGAAAAGTAAATCCTGCCTGTCCAGTCTGTATACCTTACGGTTTCTCCAAGGGAACAGGCTATAGTATGCAAGGACTTGCCCAGTTCTTTGATGCTCATATCCTCTTTTTCCCGGTTGCATCAATGGCTGGTCCGGTATGGGTGACTTCACCTATGGCTCTGGAAGGATTAGGCTTACAACAGGAATTCCAAGCTCCTGCTGTTGGATTTTATCCATTGGGAGAACTGCTTAAAAATAAGTTAAACTTTGGCTGGCTTATGTTGAATAAAGGCACTGGTAAAGGAAATCTTAATGAATTAGACCAAAAAGGGATACCCAAGGTGGTTACACAGAGAGCAGTCCTTGTTTCAGATAATTTGTTTTCTTTGATAGTTAATAGCAATCTTGAAGTAAGAACTTCCGTTAGTATTGACCCACAGACGGGAACAGCGGAAGAAGGTGCTCTATTTACTTATGAAGCTATTCCAAGGGGAACTATCTTAAAATTTGAGATAGTCTACAATTCTGGAAAGACATTTAGAATTGCAGAGAAGGAATTAAAAACCGAAGGCAATGGAGATGTAGGTATTTCCTGGGTTAAGACTCAAGTAGAGAAAGGATTGAAACTTTTTGAGACCCTTGGCATTGGAGGAATGGGGACAAGGGGAATGGGACGATTAAAAGTTCTCAATCTTGAAAAGGAGGATTGCTAAAATGGAGAATTTGGATAGACTTTGTGCAGAATATGGATATAAATTTGCTGAAGAAATTAAAGAAACCTTCAATTCAGATGCAAAAAAAGCAGAATCATTGATAACAAAAGCTCTGGGAGTGTTACAAGAACAAGGTCTTTACGCCTTTGCGCTTTTCTGTAAATCAAGAGGGAGCAATGAAGAAAAAGGTGCTGAAAAGATGGAAGAGATAACCACAGGGTTATTAAAAGAACTTAGTCTTATAAGCAATGGCGATTTACTTGAAGAAATCAGAAAAGACGACGGGCTTGCCTCAAGGCTTGACGATCTTTTGCTTGCTATTCAGGTGCTGGAGAAATCTCTTATTTATGCCAAGTACCACGCAAAGGCTTTTGCAAATTCACAAGAAAAAGCTAATAACCAGAATTCCAAAGATAGCGAGGAGCAATAATGGGCTGGAGGCTCTTTAAATGGACATTTCGCTTGAAATCTCCACTTTATATCGGGTTCCACAAGGTAATGCACTTCTACAGGACAAGACCATATGTCCCTGGTAAACCTCTCTGGGGTGCTTTGACAGCAAAACTCACGCCACTTCTTGGATTAGATGACTATCAAAAAGTTGGAGAGTTTCTGAAAAAGGTGATTCGGCCGGGTTATCTCTATCCATATATAGAGAGTAACGAAAAAAGCGAACTGTATTATCCAAAATATACTGAAAAAGGTTTGATGTTTGGCCTCCTCTCTAAATATGAGTTTGAGAAAAGATTCATAAGTTCAATGGCATCTACTGCTATTGAGGCTCAATCCCTTACCGCTGAGGATGGGATGCTTCACGAAGTTGAATTCATCAGCCATTATACCATTGATGATGGAAAGCCAGTTTTTATGTCTGGGTTTATCTGGGTAAGAGAATTTTCAGAAAATGATATTTCACTTTCAATAAAGGATGAAGTAATAATAACCTGTTTAGAAAAAAAGGTTAAATTTAAAGACCAGTTAGCCAATCGATTGCAGCTCGGAGGAGAAAGAAAGTATGGGTTTGGACTGGTAGAATTACACAAAATTGTTGAAATCAAAGATCCAAAATTTAATGAATTACCTGGAGAATGGAAAGAGGAAAATGGCGAAGTGTGCATATCTTTGAAGAGAGACGACCCCATTTGGGCTCATGTAAAGCACTTTGAAAACTTAAAAATAAAGGGAGATATTGAATTATTAGTAGGTAGAGAATGGGACCCTGGCGAAGGTGCGGGGAAAAAATTGGAACCACTCGGTTTATGCTGGTCTCCCGGTTCAATTTTGCTTGAAGATAGAAAATTTATAGTTGATGGATTAGGCATATGGAGAGAAATATGACCTTAACCCTTTACACCCCTGCAACGGGTTTTCCTGATTTGGAAGTCAAGATTGCTTATGGATTGGCAAGGGTAGCGATTGAGGCGGTTGGAATAGAAAAGGTCTCTATACATAATAATGGTGGTTTTTATTCAGTAATAATTAATATTAGTGAAAGTGAATGTGGCAAACTTGATAAAACTTTTAATTTGGTTTGCAAACGATTGCTATCCTCTGAATATATTCCTCTAAATACTCCCGGGATTAAAAAGTCAGGAAAAGGTGGAGGTTTTGTTGGAAACATAACTTTTAAAGTTGATGATAATTTTTCTCTAAATGTGTATGGTCATCCTTTTCTAATGAAGAAAAATGAAAAAGACGAACCTGTTTGTGGACATGAATTAGAGAAGGTTGGAACTGTTTTAGGACTTGCGGCAGAATCTGGTTATCATCATTCAAGAGATAAACTTGACTCTGAGCCCAAAAAAGACAGGGGAAGATATTACATTGGGAGACCATCCAGTCCGAAGAGGCTCTGCAAAACCTGTGCACTTCTTGCACTTCTTGGAATGTGGTATGCCTCTTTTATCTTCTCTGTAGCTGATAAAGAGGTAATAGTGATTCCTATTCCAAATCAAGAACTCACTGGTTCCAAACTGCAAGAGATATTTGCTTTGCAACACCTGGTGAGAAAAGAATGGTTTAGTCAAAACATTCCTCAAATTCTTATTCCTCTTGTGTTTTTATCCAAAATTCCTTCTTCTGCAGATATTTTAGAAGGATTTGGTTTATTTGTTGCAGTTTTGAGCCGTCAGCAAGGATATCATGTTGACGGTATTTTCTTGATAGAGGTTGAGTATTATTTAGATTATATTAGGCAAACATCTTTTAACGTAGCAACAATAGATAAATTGCTCATGAATGGGGCATATAAAGCATTAAACGAATTAAACAATTCAATTTATTATCGCCGAGCTGATTCTTTACTCAAATTTGCTCGTTTATATGTTCAAGAAACATCTACAAACAATTGGACAAATCTTTTATATTTAGAGACAACAAATTACCTTTTAAGGGAGGTTGGTATGATACCATCAAATATAATTGAGAATCCAGCATTGCAAAGTCTTGCAAAAACACTAAGATATTTTATCAGGGAAAGAAAATATGGGTATGCGGATGACATTAGGAATGCGAGAAAGAACTCAAGGGACTTTGAAGAAACTATCGCAAAGATGTTACGGGAAGGAGAATTGAGAAGGGTGCAACAAGAACAAGATAGACAGGCAGGGAAAGAAGTTAAAAACTGGATTTATTTGCCAAACGAAGAAGAAATTAAAGAAGTATTCCGACTTGCCAATGAAGATTTTGAATCTACAAAGCTTGCACTTGTTATGCTTGCTTTTTCATTCCCTCCAAAGGGAACAGAGGAAGATATAAAATGAGGTATACAGACAGGATAGAAATTAATCCCGAAATCCTTGTTGGGAAACCTATTATAAAAGGAACTCCTATTTCTGTTGAGTTTATCCTTGCTAACGGCTGGGACACAGTGGAGACTCTTAAAAATTATCCTCAACTCACAAAGGAAGATGCCCTTGCTGCCATAGAATACTCCCTTGAGATTTTAAAAGAAGAAAAGGTTTTTAGTAAATGAAATTCCTTGCTAATGAAAACATATCTTTGGATCTGGTGAAAGAGCTCAAAAACTCAAACTATGATGTATGGAGAATGTATAAATTTAAAAAGGGGATAGTAGACCGCGATGTTCGTGATCTTTCCTTTAAAGAAGATAGAATTTTAGATACCTTTGACAAGGATTTGGGGAAACTGACAGTAAAAGAGAAGAAGGGAACATTGGTTATAATTTGGCTAAGAATACACCAAAATCTATTCAATATATTAAAGATAGACTCTTTTTGCTCCTTGAGAAAATTGAAGAATTAAAAAGGGGGTTATAAAATGTTAAAATTTGTAACCTTTGCAGTAAAAATCCAGTTAAATGTCCACGACCTCAACAATGAGGCTGTGGCAGGGAATGTTACAGATATTAGGGTAATGGAGTTTCTCGATGAAGATGGAAATCGGATCGAAGCCCCAGCAGTTTCAGGAAGGATGCTTAAACACTGGCACTATGAAGGGATGAGGCATTTAATATTAAATGGACAGTATTCTTCAAAGAAACTATGTGCTGGCTGCAAAGTAGGAGAACCTATAAGACCAGCTTCATTATCAGAAGATAAACTACAACAAATTAAACCTAAAAAACTTCAAGATGAAGAACAATTTGTGAAGAATTGTGTTATTTGTGATATTCATGGATACTTAATAGCCCAAGAGGCAAAAGGAAAAGGTGAGGAGGAAGAAGAATCAGAAACTTCAAGAGAAAAAGGGAAGCAAAAGGTTCCGCCATTAAGAAGATCTTCACGAGTCATGTTTTCCTGGTTAATGCCAGTTTTAGGTTACGACACTACGCAGAAGCAGGTAATCCATACCCGCGTTTCTCAGCAGGAATCGGTAGCTGAAGGTGAAGGGGCAGCACAAATGATTTTTAACAAGTCCTATGCTTCTGGGATATACGCCTTTGTTTCAGCCTTTGACGTCGAAAGAGTTGGACTTGTAGAACAAAACTTAAGCGGAACGAATCCTTATGCAATTGATGACAATGAACGAAAAGAGAGAATTAAAGTTGCAATTGAGGCCTATAGATTGATGATATCTGGCCAAATTGGGGCTTCTCTCTCACATGCCCTCCCACACCAAAACCCTATCGAACTCTTGGTTGCATACTCTGAGAATGGGCCACTACCTTTCCCCGTTTCACCTATCTATTCCGATTACAAGGCTAAAACCATAGGCCTTATGCCTGAAGGTACTAAATTTTTATACTGGGGAAATGAGCCACCTGCTGGCGTAGAGACAAAAAATACGATCGACGAAATTTTTAAAACGCTTATAAACCTCATTGAAAAATGAAAGGCCTCATATTTGAAATAAGGTTAAACTCACTTTACTCTATCCGCATACCCTTTACCTGGCAATCAGCCTTATCTTACCCCCTTTTACCTTCTTCTGCTGTAATAGGACTCCTCGCAAATGCTATACAAAGATCGAAAAATGACAAACGCCCCATTGAGTATTTGGAAAAATTAGAGGATGAAATATTGTGGGCAGGTTCGCGCCTTAAAAAACCCTGTGTTGTGAAAAGCTATACCACATCCGCCATCACCAAGTGGGAAGATTTTATCGGCGGAAAATTCACAAACGCCTTAACAAGACAATTCTGCTATTCAAAAAATTTGGAAATAGCTATAATATTTAAAGACAACAAAAGCATCCCCTTTGAGGATTACAAAGAAGCCTTAAAAACCTCTCCCCTAACCTGTGGTGACAGTGAGTCGCCTCTTTCCCTTGAATCAGACCCAGAAATTGTCGAAGTTGAAGAAGAAGATGCAAACACGCACAAGGAAATTGTTACACCATTCCCAGTACCTTTTCTAAAAGAAGCAGAAATTGTAGAGGGTAAAGGTCACCTTTATCTAATGCATGAAAGGTGTTTAAAAAGGGAAGACAACTTACCATTGGTTAGCTACCTATTCCCTATTGAAGAGAAGAGAGGCATCTTATATCCTACCACTTTGAAAATAAAGAGCGATAAACTGAAAATTTACAAAATCAAAGAAAGAGGCATTTATATCGCCTACTCCCCTATTCCCTCAACGGACCGAACAGAGAGGAGAAAAGGTGGGAAGAAATAAAAACCGCAAAACGCCAATAAGTTTTTAGATGATCACCGGAACACTAATCTGGTACTATTACATCTGTCCAAGAGAGGTGTGGCTTATGTCGAGACAGTTGACACCCTGGGAAGAAAATCCATTCATCGAGCTCGGACGTCTTATCTCTCAAGAATCTTATGAAAGGGACACAAAGGAAGTTCAAATAGAAAATATCGTAATTGACATTGTTAAAACGCAAGATGAAGAAGTTATTATTGGCGAAGTGAAGAAGAGTTCTCGATTTATTAAAAGTGCAACAATGCAATTAGCTTTTTACTTGCTCAAATTAAAAGAATATGGCATAAATGCAAAAGGCATCCTACTCTTTCCAAAGGAAAAAAGAAGAATTCCCCTATCTCTAACGAAAGAAATGGAAGAGAAGTTAAATCTGGCCATAGATAGAATAAACCAAATCATCAAAAGTGAAACACCTCCACCTGCAACAAAAAACAGATTCTGTGCAAAATGCGGTTATAGAGAATTCTGCTGGGCATGAAACGTACACTTTACATTTTTTCAGACGGTGAAATAAAGAGAAAGGGAAACACCATATACTTCGAATCTTCAGAAGGTAAGAAATATGTTCCGATAGAAAACACGCAGGAAATCTTAATCTTTGGGGAAGTCTCCTTAAATAAACGCCTTTTAGAATTTCTAAATGAAAACGAAATAGTCGTGCACTTCTTCAACTATTATGGATTTTACATCGGTTCCTTTTACCCGAGAGAACACCTAAATTCAGGCTATATGATTTTAAAACAAGCTGAGCATTATCTTGATACTACCAAAAGGCTCAGGCTCGCAAAAAAATTCGTTTGGGGCGCTGTTAAGAACATAATTAAAGTTCTTGAGTATTATATTGCCCGCGGAAAACCGCTACATGAGATCGTTGAAAGAATAGCCAACCTGGAACCAAGCATTAGTATAGCTAATTCCGTAGAAAACCTAATGGCAATAGAAGGAAACATCCGTGATCACTATTATGATTCCTTCAACATAATAATTGAAAACGAAAACTTCACTTTTGAGGGGAGAACCAGGAAGCCGCCAAAAAATATGATCAATGCTCTCATCAGTTTTTCCAATTCGCTTGTTTATGTAGTCTGTTTAAGCGAAATCTATCACACCCATCTTGATCCCCGCATCGGTTTTCTCCATTCAACCAACATGAGGAGATTCACCCTCAATCTTGATGTTGCAGAAATTTTCAAACCCATAATTGGAGACAGGCTCATATTCAGCGTTATAAACAAAGGAATCATTAAACCATCTCATTTCGAGGAAAAATTAAACGGAATTGTATTAAATGAAAAAGGCAAACAACTTTTCGTTCAAGAATTCGATGAACGACTCAAAACGACTATCAAACACAGGAAGTTAGGAAGGCATGTAAGTTACAGAGAACTCATTCGACTCGAGTTATACAAACTACAAAAACACCTTATTGGAGAAGAAGAATACACACCTTTTGTCGCCTGGTGGTGATATGAATGTGATATTAGTTTACGACGTAAACGTTAAAAGGGTTGCTAAGGTACTCAAAACCTGCCGTAAATACCTCTACTGGGTTCAAAATTCTGTTTTTGAAGGAGAAATATCTCCAGCTAAACTCGAAAAATTAAAAATGGAATTATCAAAGATTATTGAACCAGAAGAGGACTCAGTCATCATTTATACCTTTAGGAGCTCATGGTATACCAATCGAGAAATAATTGGACTAAAGAAAGGCGGTGATGAGGTCTTTCTATAGCCCTTTTAAAACCGTAAAGTCGTCAACCTTTAATAGTGCAAAAAACACAGGGGTACGACGACACCAAAAGCACTTGACAAAACAAACAAAGCCTAAAATAATAAGTTATTAGTAAAAGTTCTTTGAAAATTCAGTTTAGTTAGTAGATAATAAATATAACGGGTTGCGAGCCTTCCTATGAGGAATTGAAACACAGTATAGATGATCTTCTCAGGGCAAACGGTAAGATGTTGCGAGCCTTCCTATGAGGAATTGAAACCAACACTGGAAAAAGCAAGAAGTTCTGGCGTGGGAAGTTGCGAGCCTTCCTATGAGGAATTGAAACTCGTCAGTTTCAAACTCCTCGCCTACCAGCACTGTCGTTGCGAGCCTTCCTATGAGGAATTGAAACTGAAATTCACGGTTCTCTTCACCTCGAAGAAGTTCTCTATGTTGCGAGCCTTCCTATGAGGAATTGAAACTTTTCTTACTTGTTTACGATGTTCTTGAGTTCTTGAGAGTTGCGAGCCTTCCTATGAGGAATTGAAACATTGCATTATGATTTTCGTGGATGTGTTGGATTCTATGAGTTGCGAGCCTTCCTATGAGGAATTGAAACTTACTATCCCTGCAAAAGGATGGATTGTATCTGCAAAGGTTGCGAGCCTTCCTATGAGGAATTGAAACTATTTTCGCTACAGGGAATTTGTAGGTACTTTTAGCGTTGCGAGCCTTCCTATGAGGAATTGAAACTGATGTCAGTAGAAGAAACAGAGTTGCCCCACGTTACATGTTGCGAGCCTTCCTATGAGGAATTGAAACCAGGGTCTCCTGTACCTCTCTCGTCCAGTGAAACACGGGTTGCGAGCCTTCCTATGAGGAATTGAAACGATTCTGGGATGATATACTCTCTCTCTTTCTCGCCCGCGTTGCGAGCCTTCCTATGAGGAATTGAAACACTCTTACATGGGATAATATTGATTTCGCCAGTAAAAGTTGCGAGCCTTCCTATGAGGAATTGAAACTTCCAAATACGGTGCTCGCAGACAAAAACCTCTCTCGTTGCGAGCCTTCCTATGAGGAATTGAAACCTTGTTTCAGAGCGTTTCTGTAGAACGGTGTCCATATGAGTTGCGAGCCTTCCTATGAGGAATTGAAACTGTCTCCGGGTTCCTACGTCGGAAATTTCTGAACGAGGGTTGCGAGCCTTCCTATGAGGAATTGAAACGTAGACACTCTGATGCGCATGCGTGAGCAATATCGTGCGTTGCGAGCCTTCCTATGAGGAATTGAAACTACCTGATTTTAGGTGTTTTCATTACTCTAATCTTTTGTTGCGAGCCTTCCTATGAGGAATTGAAACTCGGATACCTCCTCCTAAATCTAAGTCAATCCGCTCCAGGTTGCGAGCCTTCCTATGAGGAATTGAAACGCGTGCATAAAATACACCCCTGAGAGATTCCCAGATTTGTTGCGAGCCTTCCTATGAGGAATTGAAACATCATCACTTGGTATCCTATGCCAAAGTTCGTATTCGAGTTGCGAGCCTTCCTATGAGGAATTGAAACATTGTCAATTCAATCTTACTCATTTTTTGTTTAGTGGTTGCGAGCCTTCCTATGAGGAATTGAAACCCCTTTGTCTTTTCATTATGCGTTTATATGCGTTCTTGGTTGCGAGCCTTCCTATGAGGAATTGAAACTCGTAAAAATCTTGATTAACCTTAAACCGCCAAATATGTTGCGAGCCTTCCTATGAGGAATTGAAACTGCAAAAAGAATTGCTTCAAAAAACAAAGTAATTAGTTGTTGCGAGCCTTCCTATGAGGAATTGAAACACTGCCCAAAAAATACCGCTTGAGGTTTTCTCAGCATTGTTGCGAGCCTTCCTATGAGGAATTGAAACTGCCTTCCCACACCGACAGTGATGTCGGCGGGGATAGTTGCGAGCCTTCCTATGAGGAATTGAAACTTCTGTTCACGTGGGGTTAGTCCTGTCTCATCCTCAATGTTGCGAGCCTTCCTATGAGGAATTGAAACTGCTAAACGGAACCAGATAATCGAAGTCTTGCCCCCGTTGCGAGCCTTCCTATGAGGAATTGAAACAAATAAGCAACACAAAGGAGGGTCAACAAAATGGCTGAGTTGCGAGCCTTCCTATGAGGAATTGAAACAAAGCGGATCATCGTGGTAAGCCTCAATAACTTTTGGTTGCGAGCCTTCCTATGAGGAATTGAAACCGGATGTAAGTAATGAATATGGCTGGTAACTTGAGTGTTGCGAGCCTTCCTATGAGGAATTGAAACCATTCCTAAATTTTAAAGCTGGTAAAAGAAAAAGGGGCAAGTCTTCTCTTAAAAAATTGACCTCAAGATTTCTAATTTTCTCGCCTTAAGCCCAACCATCAAACATAGACTTTCAAATTACCAAGTAGCCTCCGGCCTGTTGAACATACCTTCCCATTATATCAAAATTTATCTATATGTCCAAAGATTTCCTTCTCCAACGGCTTAAAGAGGAAGAGGCACAATTAGAAGACTACCTTTTGGCGGGAAATGCCCGTTGGGCGTGTGAAAAGATTTATGTTATCGTTTCCACGGCCATCAAAATTCTTGCAGAGATTAAAGGCTTACCTGAATATGAAGAGGCCAAAAAGGTTAAATTCTGGAGTGTTTATCACTTAAACGCCTCCGCCTATAGGCTCTCTCACGATCCACTTTACAAAATCGACGAATCAATAGAAGATATATGGGCAAAAGCCTGGAAACTTCATAGTGAGGGTTTCGAGCAAAATTATATAACAATCAAAGAAGCAAGGGATCTTAGTTCCATTGCAAGAAAAATGCTGGAAATTCTGGAAAGAGAAATAAAGGCACAGGAATAAAAAACTCTGCAAATCTAAGTAAAATTCCCCGACATTGCTCGATAAAAAATGCTTATGGCACCTTTTATGCCAGGAGTTTGAACTCCCTTATGCAGAATAATACTTAAAAAGCTGATCCACCTATTACACTTTTTAAGTGATTCTCTCGTAGTACCCGGTACTCTACTTTCTCGCAGGAGCAGACTTTGAATCACGACTTAAAAAGGGCTTAACAAATAGCATAATCTTTCAATCAAGCCCGCAAACCCGAAAAACCTAAGAGTCTGATATTTGACATCAGAAATACTTTCACCCTTTATTCTCCTCCAATATCGCCGTAATTTTGACAATACCAGTCGCCCTAATTATAATCTTGAAGTTCGCAATGCAAGTTGAATTTTATTCTTTAATGTTATTTTCCGATTCTGAATTTCAAAGAAGGGCAGACCTTAGCTGGGTCAAAGTCCCAAATAAAAAATCTAAAGCCCTTGAGGCAATGTTCGCCAGCCAAAAACTTACATATTCACAAAAGCTTTCAATGAAAAAATTTCTAAACTTTTAAGGAGAGAAATTAAAATGGCAAATGAAAATCTCGAGAATTTCTGGAGTTTAAAGGTCGAAGACGTAATAAGAATTTTAAAAACCTCAGATAATGGGTTAACAAGCAAGGAGGCCCAGAGCAGACTACGTATATATGGACCCAATGCCCTCAAAGCAAAGAAACAATTAAACGCTTATAAACTCTTTCTATCACAATTTAAAAGCCCTATTATCCTCCTTTTAATAATCGCAACTTTGCTTTCCCTCTTCTTGGGAGATTGGGTTGATGCAGTCATTATTTTCTCGATAATCCTGATAAGTGGAGTACTTGGATTCTGGCAAGAATACAGCGCATCAAATGCCATTAACAAACTCCTTTCCATCGTGCAAATCAAAGCAGAAGTTTTAAGAGACGGCGTAAAAATTGAAATTCCAGTGGAAGAAATAGTTCCTGGAGACATCGTAATCCTCAATGCAGGTGACATCGTGCCCGCTGATGGAATAGTTATTGAATCAAAAGACCTCTTTGTGAATGAAGCAGTGCTCACGGGAGAAACTTTTCCAGTAGAAAAAGAAAAAGGAATTTCACCAGAAGAAGCCCCAATCAATCAAAGAAAAAACGCGCTGTGGATGGGCACAAGCGTTGTTAGTGGAACAGGAAAAGAACTGGTTGTAAGGACAGGGAAAAACACGGAATTCGGCAAAATTTCAGAGCATTTGCAGTTCAGAGCACCTGAGACAGAATTTGAACGGGGAGTTCGACACTTTGGCTACTTCTTGATGGAGGTAACTCTAATCCTCGTAATTATAATTTTCTTCGTAAATGTCGTTTTAAAGAAACCTATTCTGGATTCCTTTCTCTTTTCGTTAGCCCTCGCCGTTGGACTTACACCTCAATTGTTGCCAGCAATTATAAGCGTAAATCTCTCTCATGGTGCAAGAAGAATGGCACAACTGAAAACCATAGTTAAAAGGCTTTCTTCTTTAGAAAACTTTGGAAGCATGAATATTCTCTGCTCTGACAAAACCGGAACCCTAACTCAAGGGGTAGTTAGCCTGCAGTCAGCCCTTGACCTAAGCGAAGAATTTAATGAAAAAGTTTTGCTTTATGCTTATCTCAACTCGTACTTCGAAACAGGATACTCTAACCCTATTGATGAGGCAATCCGCAGGGACCACAAATACGATGTGTCAGGCTACACAAAATTAGATGAAATTCCCTACGATTTTGTGAGAAAACGATTGAGTATCGTTGTTAAGTGGAGGGTAGAAAATTTAATGATAACCAAAGGCGCCTTGAGTAATGTTTTAGAAATCTGCACCTTCGTAGAGCTTGGAGATAGCAAAATTGTAAAATTAGATTCTGTAAAAGAAAAAATTGAAGAAATTTACGAAAAACATAGCAAAAAAGGCTTCCACGTTTTGGGAATCGCTTACAAGAATGTAGAAAGAGTCCCCGTTGACAAAGAGGATGAAAACGAAATGATATTTTTGGGTTTCCTCGTATTTGATGATCCTCCTAAACCCGGAATCTCCGAAACAATCCAAAATCTGAATAACTTAGGGATAAAACTCAAAATCCTCACCGGTGATAGTAAGATTGTTGCTGCTTCCCTTGCTGAACGAATAGGACTCCTCCAGAGGAATATTCTTACAGGCCCGGAATTAAAAAAGCTGAGTGATGAAGCCCTTCTTAAAAGCGTTATGGATACTGACATCTTTGCAGAAATTGAGCCCAACCAAAAGGAACGCATAATCCTCGCACTTCGTAAAAGAGGCAATGTAGTAGGATACATAGGAGATGGAATAAATGATGCCCCAGCACTTCACGCCGCCGATGTGGGAATATCCGTTGATAATGCCACGGACATCGCCAAAGATGCTGCAGACATCGTATTAATGGAAAAAGACCTGGATGTTCTTATTGAAGCCGTGAAAGAAGGAAGAAAGACCTTTGTAAACACGCTCAAATACGTTTTTATGGCAACCAGTGCAAACTTCGGAAATATGTTCAGTATGGCCGGCATATCCCTCCTCATTCCATTCCTTCCCCTTCTGCCAAAACAAATATTACTTACGAACCTTCTAACAGACCTGCCTGAAATGACAATAGCTACAGATAATGTTGATGATGAACTTGTAAAGTATCCTCACCGTTGGGACATTAAATTGATACGCAAATTTATGGTAATTTTTGGACCACTAAGCTCTGTTTTCGACTATCTGACCTTTGGACTTCTATTATTAATTTACCATGCAAATGAAGTCCTGTTCAGGACTGGATGGTTTATTGAGTCCGTTGCTTCAGCCTCAATGGTGGTTCTGGTGGTAAGGAGCAGGCGATCCTTATTCAAAAGTGAACCTGGAAAATACCTATTACTGGCAACTCTTTCCGTAGGGGCCTTCACTTTCCTGTTTCCTTTTACTCCCCTTGCAAAAATCTTTGGATTTGCACCCCTGCCCATTCACTTATTTTTAGCTATTTTGCTCGTTGTAATCCTCTACATCGTAACCGCCGAAATTGCGAAAAAAGTCTTCTACAAAAAGGCAAATTTCTGAGGGCTGACCAATTTTAACCTTTTCCACTGGAAATGCATAAGGTAAAAGGAGATTTTCTCAAATTTAAAGAACAACTTCGATAATACACGAACCTAATCATTCTCACCATTAATCCAAATCGCCAGTACCTTTCTTCAATCCCTCTTTTAATGGCCAATTTTACCGATTTTTCACGAAAATAATCCATCCACCTTAAACATACTTGACAATTCACCTATATGAATATATAATATATCTGCAATGAAAAGACGCTGTTGCATAACGAAATTCGAGGTAGGATATGCCGGTTTACAACCCAGCTATATCTTGCAGGGGCTTATTTTGAAACTCTTATCCCAAAAACCGCTCCACGGTTACGAAATTTTAACAAAGATAGAAGAACGTTTCCCCAATATACCCGCCTTTAGAGAGCTCGTAGAAAACGGCCTCGGTTACAGAATTCTTAGAAGCTTAGAAGCAATAGGATTTATTACCTCGGAGTGGGAAGTCTCTGAAGGTCCCGCAAGAAGAGTATACAAAATAACTGAAAAAGGTCTTGAAGCGCTTAACACTTTCGCAAAAGAGCTGGATGCCTTGAAAAATGCAATTGATTCATTTAAAAATTTTTTAAGCGAGGAGGTGTAAATATGTGCAGAAGAGGCAGATGTCACAATAGTATGGAATTTGGCCCTGGATGGGCCATGAGAGTTGGATATCCTGAACCTTGCCCGCCTTACAGACCTTGTTGGGGGGAAGAAGGAAGGCACCCAAAATTCCGGCATCCTCACGGCTGGTGCTGGGACAACTTTAAGAATGAGAAAGAATTTCTCTTGCAAGAGAAAGAGGCAATAGAAAAATATCTTGAAGCACTCAAAAAGAGGCTTGAAGAGTTAGAAAATGAAGAAAGCCATGATTAATCTATGGCTTCAAAATAAAAGGAGGTAAAAAATGAAAATATGTTTCACAAGCGATGAAAATAGGGGACTTGAAAGTACAATGAGTTATCACTTCGGACATTGCCCGTACTTCGTGATCGTTGATGTTGAAGGTAATGTCGTAAAGAACGTAGAAACTATCCCCAATCCTTATGCAGAATCACACAATCCAGGTGACTTACCACGGTTTATAAAAGAAAAGGGGGTAAATGTAATTATCACGGGCGGTATGGGACCGAGAGCTCAGGCATTTTTCGAAGACTATGGAATCACTCCCGTCATCGGTGCATATGGAAGGGTAAAGGATGTATTGGAAGAATATCTTCATGGAGAGGTTAGATTTGCAGCCATTGAAGAAGAACACACCCACCATGAGCATAATTTCGAGAGCGAAACGGGAGACTTAGCAGAAGAAGTTGAAAGGATGAAAAAGGACATAGCAGCATTGCGAAAGGAAATTGCTGACTTGAAATCCTTATTGATAGAGATAAAAAAGATGATAAGTTAAGGGGCCCCAATGAGTCCAAACCTTCTCGAAGGGATAATCCTCTTAGCGATCGTTATTGCCCTCTATGTTTATTACTTCTTCAGGGGAGACAGAAAAAAAGCCGTTGAAGCTTTGAAGAAAAGCGGAAGGGTGTTTTTTCAAAATTCCTTGAGACTTTTTGCCATATTCGTTATCATTGGTATTCTTGATAAATTTTTGTCCCCAAAGGCTGTATCGCAATTCTTACTGAAATTCAAGGGATTTAAAGGTATAATCGTCGGTGCTCTTACCGGTTCCATAATGATGGGAACTGCAGCCTCCAGTTATCCAATAGCCCAGTATCTATTATCTCACAATGCCGGATACTCCCTCGTTGCAGCGTTCCTTTTCACCTGGGTTGCAATAGGTGTCGTTGCCCTTCCTCTCGAGTTTAAATTTCTTGGTAAAAAGTTCGCACTTTTGAGAAACTCATTCGCATTAATCTCGGCGATCCTTGTGGCAATTCTAATAGAGGTAATGCTATGAAAACTATAATAAAAGATTGGGTATTGGAAATAATAATTCTTCTTATAGCAGTTGTTCTTGCAATATTCAACCCCTCAAAAGTTAGCAGTGCATTACTTTTCGCGGCAAAAACTTATCTTAACCTCTTTGTTGTTTTTGGCGCCCTGGCTTTGCTCAGTGCTCTCATTAGTGTTACAATTCCAAAACAGACCATAGGGAAGATAATCGGTAAACAGAGTGGAATCAAAGGAATTTTAATCGGTGCGGTCTTCGGATCCCTAATGGTGGGTCCTCCGTATATTTTCTACCAACTCTTTAAGGAACTTAGAGACAAAGGCGCAGGTGCAAACATCATTGCAACAACGATCAGTGCCTGGGCAATAAAAGCACCATGGATTCCCTTTGCTATTGCAGTACTTGGATGGAAGTTTACGTTAATTTTTAATATACTGATTTTTGTCTACGCAATCCTCTCAGGTATGTTTGTAGGAGCATTTTTAAAGGAGTAGGTAAAATGATGAAAAAACTCCAAGAACATCTCAATAAGTGGTTACTTGGGTATGTAACCCTGGCCATTATTTTAGGCCTTTTGATCGGGAAACAAAGTGCCTCCTGGATCAAGGCACATCGAGTCGCGATATCCAATCTCACAACTTTCATTGTCTTTCTCATTATCTACCCGATGATGATAAACCTTAAACTGGAATCACTCGTTAAGGCTACTAAGAATCTCAAGGCAATTTTGCTTTCCATCCTTTTCAATTTCTTATGGGCTCCACTCTTTGGATGGATACTCGTAAAATTATTCTTGACCGACCCCACGCTTTCCTTGGGATTCATGCTGGTTATGGTAGTCCTTGCTCAAGTATGGCTATAGGATACACGGGGCTCTCAGAGGGAAACATTGAACTTGCCACCGTGATCGTTGCCTTAAGCTTTATCCTTGCAATATTTGCCATTCCCTTCTGGATGACAATTTTTGCACATAACTTTCGTATTCCATTACCAATGGCAGAAATGTTAAAATCAATCCTGCTCGTGCTCATTGCCCCTATGATCTTGGGATACCTAACCCGCATTCTGCTAACGAAATGGCTTGGTGAAAAAGGATTCAAAAGAATCCAGCCTTTATTCCCTTCCTTGTCTCTGATTTCAATGTTCGCAATTGTTTTCATCATCTTCTTCAGCAAGGCAACTATGATTATTGCACAGTGGAAGGTCGTACTTTTATTGTTTATTCCTAACATCGCTTTCATCTTTGTTTCACTCCTTTTATTCACCTTGATAAACAAAAAGTTGAATTTAACATACGAGGATAATATGGCCGTTGTTTTCACCAGCACTGGGAAAAACAACGGGACGGCTATTGCTATTGCAACTACAGCCTTTTCACCTATGATGGCAATTCCTGCGGCTACATTACCGATTTTCAGATCCTTTTCCTCGTGAGTTATTTAAAAATGGCTGACAAAGTTAAGTGCTTCTTCTCCGAGAAGAGTCGCGCAGTACAAAAAGTGCTACAGGGAGAAAGAGTCCCGATTTTGCAAAGACTTTTATGTTGTTTCAGCAAGAACAGTGAAGAAGAGAATATAGAGCCAACTCCAAAATCTTTATAAAAACACCAAAGAAGCTTATTGATAATATTTAAACTCCATTGAAAATCCTTCGGGGCGGGCCGAAGGCCCGCCCCGAAGTTTTAGAATTCCCAACCTTCAAATCCACCCCAAACAAAGCCAATATGTCAAATCACAGGATTTATTAATTTCAAAAAACCTCCTAGCCCCTTGTTGGTGTTTTTAAACCCAGTCCACTAGCAATTTCAATAAAAACTCTCTTCCTCCTCTCGCCTTCTAAAGTTAGCCTCTTCTACACAAGACTTTAGTTTTTTTTAAGCCCACCTTGAGGAATTTACTCTTAATTTTATAAAACTAAAAGCATACTTGACAAAACTTAAAAATTAATTTATATTTTTAAAACTATCGGAGGTGAAAAATGGAAGAAGCCATCAAAAAGGTGCTGGACCTCTTAGAACAAGGGAAGATCAGCCCAGAAGAGGCCGAAAGGCTGATTAGGGCAATAAAAGAAGCTGAAGCGACAAGGGAACAATCGAAAAAGGAAACAGAGAAGAGCGAAAGAAAGCCGCAAGGATTAGGAATCGTCTCCGAGGTGCTCGATGAGGTCTTTACAGGCGTTGGCGAAACGGTCAGAACCTCCATTGGATCAGCTCTGGAAATTGCTCTTACCAACGAAAAATTCCATTCAGAAACCTTTGAAAACATCAAAGAGCTCAATATAAAGATTTTAGGCGGTGATCTGGAAATTGAGCCTTCAGAAGATGAGAAAATAACTGCCTCCTTTGAGGGTCGGCACAGAATTGATGAAGACCTATTAGATCTGAGCATTGTAAAGGAAGGCACATTGAAAGTTCCACAGAATGTGAAAATAAACCTCTCGGTCCTGGGCGGGGATGTTATTATTAAAGGCTTTTATTCTGAAGTCAACATAGATGTAAAAGGCGGAGATGTTAGCGGCAAAATCGATTTTGAGAGATTGACCTGCAAGGTAATGGGGGGAGATGTTGAAATTAAGACTAAAAAGAAACCCCTTAAAATGCAGGTTAAAGCCCTTGGAGGCGATGTGGAACTACCTTCGGAAATGAAAAAATCTGGAGAATACTACATTTTTGGGGAAGAAAATTTCAGAGAGGCAGAAGTAAAAGTAATGGGGGGAGATTTCACCCTCGAATTTGAGGAGAAGTAAAAATGAAAGAAGAAGTTTACAGGGTGCTAAAAATGGTAGAAGAAGGGAAAATAAACGCCGAACAGGCAGCGAAACTCCTCGATGCGATGGGAGAAGTTCTAACAACACCTAAAACGGGAAAGTTTATCAGAATATATGTCCAGAGTTCTGATGGCAACAAAATAAACATAGTTGTACCCTTAGGTCTAATTAAAATCCTCTCCAGTTTTATTCCAAAGGATGCAAAGGCCGTTTTGGACGAGAACGAAATAGATCTTAATCAACTTATAACAGCAGTCCAGGAAGGTGCAAATGGCACCATCGTTGACATTATAAGTGAAGATGGGGATGTTGTTAAAATAACCGTTGAGTAAAACAATGGGGTATTAAACTTAAATGCTTTAGGAGGTAAAAATGGTGAGTGGTGGCATTCTACTTATAATCATTGGGCTACTTATATGGCTCAATAAAATGGGCATATATCACTGGGTGTGGCGGAGGGACTGGCCCCTTATCCTCGTAATCCTTGGAATTTTATCTTTAGTATCGTATTTAGAGGGAAAAGACAGATTTCACATACGATACAGGAGAGAAAGTCGTAAACTGGACGAGAAGGAGGAAGAATAATGGAACTTATCAGCATTCTTTTGATTTTAGTGATTGTGGCCTTTTTTGTTCTAATAATGGCTTCAACAAAGATCCGTGGTGGACTTAAATGGGGAATCTTCTTTATCGCGTTGGGGCTATTGATCTGGCTCGAGAATATGAACCTCCTACCTTTTATAAACTGGAGCAGGGATTGGCCCTGGATTCTCGTTTTTCTCGGACTCCTCTTTCTCCTTCGCCCTTTCTTCAGGAAGTCTCGCAGGGACATAAGGAAGAAGGTCGAGAACGTGCTTAAAGACCTCGAGGCTGGAAAAATAACTCCTGAAGAAGCAGAAAAGAAAATAAAGAGACTGAAATAACCATGGCAAAACTACCAACAAGATGTCCCGGATGCGGGGCAAAACTGGTAATAAAGACCCTTGAATGTCCTTCCTGCAAAGCTAAAGTTGAAGGAAACTTCGAAATCCCGATGTTCTGCGACCTTGAGGACAGGGACCTCGAAATGCTCTATCTGTTCTTGAAAACCCGTGGTAACCTTTCAGAAGTTGCAAAGATTCTTAAAATCTCCTATCCAACAGCGCGGCAGAGGTTTGAAGAATTTTTGAGAAAAATTGGAATAGAACCTGCCTTCCCCAAGGACAAAATAACAGAAATCTTAGAGCAACTCGAGCGTGGAGAGATCACACCAGAAGAAGCCGAGAAAAGAATTAGGTCTCTGAAATAACTGCCAACAGGTAAATAGATTAAGGATGGCGTAAGATAGCCTCCGCCGATAGGAACCGAAAACAAGAATAGTTGAACAATTAGAATTGCTCAATGGAGTTATAGAGAAATTATATCAAAATGGGCGTTCCAACGCTTGTAAAAACAAACCCTTAAAGAATCTGATTAAAACAACTGGATTGAAATTCCAAGCGACATTGCAAACCTCTCTCAGATGGGCTGAAAAGTAGATACTCAACTACGCGAATTTCTACGCCCTTCTATTTCTTATTTCCCTGTACAGATCAAACAAAATCTCCTGGTAATCCTTTTCTCCTACTTCCACTTTATCCATAAGCTCTTCCAGAACCTTTGTGAACTCTTCAGAAAGGAACTTTTTTACCCTCTCCAAGTTATTCAGGTAGTGATAAACCTTTTTGCCCATGGGCGTCGGGAAGAGGTATCCCCTCCTTTCCACCACATACTGCCTTTCAATAAGTTTTGCAACGATCGTTGCGTAGGTCGATGGCCTTCCTATACCCCGCTCTTTCATCCTGAAGACCAGTTCTCCGTGGGTAAAAGGATAAGCCTTAGGCAAACTTTTCCTCTTTTTAACATTTCTTACATCGATTCTACCTTCGAGATCAGGATGAAGTTCCAGAGGCACAACCATATTCCAACCGTTCTCAATTACATCGGTAATAAGCACTTTCTCAAAACTCTTGTTTATAGCCTTTACCTCAACCACTTTCACCTTTACCTTAACGGGTTTCATTTGGGAAGCGATAAACCGGTCAAAAATGAGCTCATAAAGTTTCAAATGATCCCAACTAAGCGTCTCATATTGCCCACTGAGAATTAAAGACCTCAAATCCTCCACTTCAATTGCCTTTGTAGGTCTTATACATTCATGGGCACCACCCTCTCCCCAGCTCCTGGGGTGGAAAAACTCCTTTCCAAAAGTCTCTTCGATAAACTCCCTTGCAACTCCCATTCCCACATCAGAGACCCTCGTAGAATCTGTCCTGTGATAGGTGATGTAGCCAAGCTCAAAGAGGTCCTGAGCGAGGTCCATTGTCTTAGGTAAAGAAAACCTAAATCTGTCACTGGCATCCTTAAGCATCGTGTCAGTCCTATAGGGCGGTAATGGATTTCTAATCTCCTCCTTTACTTCTTTCACCTTCACCTCAATGACATCGAGTTTCTGGAAAAATTCCCTTGCCTCTACCTCGTTATCAAAATCGACATCTAAGGAGAATTTCCTATCGCCTCTCTGTAATTCTACGCTTACGCGATAAATCTTTTGTTTAGTCAGTTCTTCCCTTTCAATAATCCAGCCAAGGACTGGAGTCTGAACCCTACCCGCCGAAAGGTTGCTCTTCCCAAAGGCTTTTTGTAAAAGTTGTGAATACTCAAAACCTACCCACCTATCAGCGACTCGACGCACAATCTGAGCCTTGACTAAGTTCTCATCAAAATCCCTCGGATTTCTTATTGCATTTACAATGGCCTTTTTTGTAACTTCATGGAATTCCATCCTTTTTATATTTTTAACATAAGGTTCCAAGAGTAATTTTAAGTCCCATCCGATCTTCTCACCTTCAGTATCGGGATCCGTTGCCACATAGATTTCGAAGCTTTCAAGAGAAGCAGACCTTATACTATTTATGATCTCCTCTTTACCTTCGATTGGCTCGTAAACAGGCTTTATTTCCCGATCTACATAAACCCCATAGTAGCCTTCCTGCTCGTTTAAATCCAGAATATGTCCAAGGGACGCAGTTATCATAAGATATTTATCATCGAGAGAAGTCTCTAATATATCGTGATTGAAAATTTTTCTCCGTATGGGTTTTCCGAAGAAATTTGCTATGGTACGTGCCTTATTAGGTGACTCAACAATAACCAGGACGGGCTTCAAGATATCCTCGTTCTCTTTCAATACCAGTTTGCCTTTCATGAACTGTTTTACCTTTTCTCTATCTGCATCAATCTCCTCAAGGACCTTCTCCAAATCCACATTCTCAAAGGGAACAAAACTAATATCTTCACTGAACCACCTTACCCTCTTTTGAAGATGGTTAAAAGCCCTAAGATCATCAACTAACAATACACAAAGACCCTTTGTAAGACCACCGCCGTACATACGAGAAGTACGACCGCTGGCTTGCAAATATCCAGTAACATCAGAAATCACCATCTTGTAGCCCTCTTCATCCTTTATAAGGGTGACTTCCGTCGATCCTTTTAAGAGATTTACAACCTCCTCCGAGTTAAGAAAGCCTCCGATCTCCGCCCTCAGTTTATCAATTTTCTCTTTAATCGCAGGATTGGAATTCAAAACATCTTCCGTTACAAACTGATACTTTTTAAGTTGAACTATCCAGCCATCTATCTTTGCCGTGTAGGCAGGGAACTTCTTTATAATGAAGGTTCTTAAAGAGCTAAGGGCCCATATCAAGTGGCTCAAATTTTCTTCAAATTTAAGGGAAAGAACGATTTTGGGAACTCCGTAAAAAATGGCATAACGAATAGCGTGGGGCAAGTCAACTCCACGAGCCAGGACATTTCTGTAAGAAGAAATACCAATCAAGACTTCTATCTCTCCTCTTTCAAACTTCCCCAGCACCTCTTCGTCGATCTCCTCGTAGGTAGCACTTAGAATTCCCCTTTCTTCTAAATAAAATTTAACTTCGTCAACATACTCCTTTTTCCTATCCGAGGGAACAAAAACAAGGCCACCCTTTCCCAGCTTTCTAATCAACTCTGACAGTTCAATTTTATCAAAATCGGCGTAGGCATCAATCACATTTCTGAGATAAAAGGTGGGAGTGCCCACTTCAAACCCAAGAAGTTCCCTAAAAAGCTTGATTCTATTAGACTTAGGATTGGAGGTCGCGGAAGAAACAATGAGAACTCCCTTCCGCCTCTTCCCTTCAATTTCCCTCAATTTCTCAGTTAAAGCATTTATCCTCTCCCAATCTTCCTGAGTTTTATACAATTTCGATTGCAACCTTATAACTTCCATCGCAAGTTCGATGTCGCTTTCAAGAAATCCAAGGAGTAGCAAAGCCTTATCTATATTTTTGGCAGTCTTCAGGAAGGAATCTACGTCATCTACAAAGAGAAAGGCAAAGTTTCTCGGAATTTCCTGATAATGTTTATAAAGAAACATAGAAGTCGTTACAAGAATCAAAAACTCCCCATCTCTTAAGCGGTTTAACTTTGCCTCCCTTTCCTCCTTTTTATCCTCTTCACCGAAAAAGAGCATCTTATCCTCTTCAACTCCAAAACCCTCAAGCTTCTTCACCGTCTGATAAACCAGAAGGCGCGTTGGGAGGATGATGTAAGATTTTTTACCCTTCCGCGCAAGATAAGCAGCTAAGGAAAGCCCGAAGGATGTCTTACCCACACCCGTTGGAGCCAATAGTGCAAAGGACCTGTCTAAGAAAAACCTCATTGCCCATGTAGTTTGCAGACTCCACGGTTCGGAACCGATACATTCTTTAAAAAACCTCTTCCAATTTTCGACTTCCTCTCTGATATCGCAAAGGACTTTTATTTTACCAAACTTAAGGGCTCCACATAGATCCCCTTCGATTTCTATGGGCAGACATTTTTCACAAACAAGACCCTTATAAAGCCTTTCTGCAGATATATCTCCGCCACAATTGGGACACAGATTCTTAAATAAACTTTTAATCAAGCTCAACCTCCTTGCATTAGTCTTTCAAAATTTATTATAACATCAATTCTGCGTCCAATGGGAAAGAAAAGGCCCAAATACTTCAACATCTCAGCAGTTAAGGAAATTACCACCAAAAAGGTAATCTTCGAGCCAACTGGATAGAATCTATAGGGATCCAGTATCAAATTTTCCCACCTGATTAACTATTTGTTTCCACATCTAACCGTTTATAATAATCACATGACCGAGAAAAAAGGGAAAAAGTTAAGTAAAAATGTTGTTGCGATGGGGCTTACAAGCCTGTTTACTGATATTTCCAGCGAAATGATCTATCCCTTGCTTCCACTTTTCCTTTCTCAGGTTATAGGCGCCGGTGCCACTGCCCTTGGAACCATAGAGGGAATTGCAGAAGCCACAGCAAGTTTGCTTAAGTCTGTTTCAGGATACATTTCAGACAAAATAAAGAAAAGAAAACCCCTCGTATTAATTGGTTATGGCCTTTCTGCTATAGCAAAACCCACCATAGGTCTTGCTTCTAAATGGTTTCATGTACTTTTTGCAAGGTTTGCCGACCGGGTAGGGAAGGGTATCAGAACCTCACCGAGGGATGCCCTCATTGCTGACTCATCCACCCCTGAAGATAGAGGCAGGAGTTTCGGGTTCCACAGATCAATGGATACCCTCGGTGCAGTCCTGGGCCCCCTTCTAGCATCGGGACTTTTATTCCTATTCACCAAACACTTAAAATGGGACAACGCTCAAAGCCTGCGAATGATTTTCCTCCTTTCCCTAATTCCAGGCATTATAGCAATAATCGTTCTAATAGCAATGGTGCAGGAGGTCAGACCATCATCGGATGGTCAAACAAAGGCAAACTTCTCCCTTAGCCTAAAAGGTCTTTCAAAGGAATTCAAAATACTTCTTCTAATTATGACGGTCTTTTCCCTTGGCAACTCTTCTGATACCTTCCTGCTTTTAAGGAGTGCCAACATTGGATTTCCTCAAGAAAGGATTCCCCTTTTATACACCCTTTTCAACATACTTTACGCAGGTCTATCAACACCCTTTGGAACCCTCTCTGACAAGATAGGAAGGGTAAAGACCATAATGGCTGGGTTCCTCCTTTATTCCTTAGTTTACTTAGGATTTGCACTCATATCCAAACCTCAGATGAATCTCCTGTGGGTTCTCTTCGGAGCTTATGGCATATACTATGCCCTTACCGAAGGTGTTTTAAGGGCCTTTGTTGCAGACCTTTCCAAGAGGGAAGTGAGGGGCTTTGCCTATGGGGTTTATCACACTTTAGTAGGCCTTAGTCTTTTCCCTGCAAGTTTGATTGCAGGACTCTTATGGGACAAAATTTCTCCACGAGCACCTTTTTACATTGGAAGTTTTATGGCCCTAACATCCTTTATACTTTTTGCAATCTTTTTTGGAAAATTAAACCATGAAAAAGCGAATACTGTCAGGCAATAGGCCAACAGGTAAACTTCACATTGGACACCTTTTTGGTGTCCTTGAAAATTGGAAGAGGCTGCAGGACGAGTATGAATGTTTTTACGAAATTGCCGATTGGCATGTATTGACCACAAAAACCGACACCTCGGACCTTCAGGACAACATCATCGATATGGCCATCGACTGGCTCACCGTCGGCATTGATCCCAAGAAATCGGTAATCTTCGTTCAATCCGCCGTTAAGGAACATGCTGAACTTCACCTCTTACTCTCGATGCTCATAACCATATCGAGGCTTCTAAGAAATCCAACCCTGAAAGAATACCTTCAAAACATAGAGGCCTCCCAGATCGCCTCAAAGAAAAGGGCCTTCGATGACTTTGCAGAGGCAGTCGTAAGTAAGTTCCTGCAGGAAAGTCAAAATATCGCCACTAAGAGCGAAGAAGATAGAATTGCTCTGCTAAAAAGCAAACTCAAGGACAGTTTCCTTGACGAACTAACTCACCATGGAATCGTAGATTCTGAAGAAGAATTAACTTATGGAAACCTAATATCTTACGGGCATCTTGGCTATCCCGTACTTCAGGCAGCGGACATACTCATCTACAGGGCCCATTTAGTACCCATCGGACAGGATCAACTGCCTCATCTTGAAATAACAAGAGAACTGGCAAGAAAGTTTAACTCCACCTATGGGGAGGTATTCCCGATTCCCGAGCCTCTCCTTGCAGAGTTTCCTAAAATCCTTGGAACCGACGGAAGGAAAATGTCCAAATCTTACAACAACACAATCCTAATCTCCGAAGATCCTGAGACTTTGAAAAAGAAAATAATGTCCTCCTATACGGACCCCGCAAAGATAAGGAAAAACGACCCCGGCCATCCTGAAAATTGCCCTATTTTCTTGATGCAAAAGGCCTTCAACAGGGAAGAAGTTCCTGAAATTGAAACAAATTGCAAGAGTGGAGCCCTTGGCTGTGTTGATTGTAAAAAGAGACTCTATGAAAAAGCCAATCAATACTTGGAGCCTTTAAGGGAAAAGAGAAAAGAATTTGAGAAAGATAAAAGCAGCGTAATTGACATCTTAAGGGAAGGCTCGATAAAGGCCCGAGAAGAGGTTCAGAAGACAATGGAATTGGTTAGGGAGAAGATGAAACTCTGGCGGTAATCATGTTTACAGGCATCATTGAAGAGGTAGGCGAAATAAAGAGAGTTCAGAGGGTCACAGGTGGAACAAGGGTTCAAATAATCTCTTCCCTCAAAATTCAAAACGGTGATTCCATCTCCGTTGATGGCGTTTGCCTGACTGCCGAGGAGGTGGGAAACGGCCTATTTACCGTTTTTATGAGCTCCGAAACCTTAGCCAGGTCCCACTTCGGCAGAACCTTAAGAGAGGGATTAAAGGTAAACTTAGAAAGGGCCCTTACCCCCTCTTCCTTTATGGGTGGTCACATTGTGCTGGGGCATGTGGACTGCACAGGGGAAATCTATTCAAAAGAGGTAAGCTCAGAAAGTGGAATCTTCATCTTCAGGGTTCACGACCCCTCTTATATGAAGTACCTCGTAGAAAAGGGATCCGTTGCGGTAAATGGAATATCCTTGACCTGCTTTGACATCAAAGAAAAAACCTTCAAAGTTGCGGTAATCCCTTATACCCTTAATCACACAACCCTCGGCATTTTGAGAGAAGGCGACCTGGTGAACTTAGAGTTTGACATAATTGCCAAATATACTGAAAAATTATTAACAGGCAGAGGCAAATGGTAGAAGTTGAGATTGTAAAATCCTATGCAAAAATTAACTTAGGGCTTTGGATTACCGAAAAAAGGAGCGATAATTATCACAACATTGTAACCGTTTTTCACAAAATTGGGCTCTATGATACCCTCACAATCTACCCTTCTGAACAATTTGAAATTGTGTGCATTGGAAGGGCCTCCATCACAAAGGACAACATACTTTACAGGGTAAAGGAACTCGTTGAAAAAAAGTTTAGAATCCCAGTAAATTACAAGATTGAAATAAGGAAAAACATCCCTGTGGGCTCTGGACTTGGGGGTGCCAGCTCAAACGCCGCCTACTTCCTTAAATTTTTAAGCGAAAAAAAGGGTCTTAATCTTTCCCAGGAGGAACTCATAAAGATAGGGGAACAAATTGGATCCGATGTTCCGTTTTTCCTTTTAAAAGAAAACGCCGCTATTGCAACGGGAAAAGGGGAAATCCTCGAACCTTTCCACTCTTCATTCCAATATCCACTCATCCTCGGATTTCCAGACTGCCAAATTTTAACCCAATGGGCTTACCAGGAGTTTGACCGGGTGGGAACCATATACAAATTTTCGGAGGCTTATAGAAAGGCCTCGAAAATTGCCGATGCACTCCAGAATAACAAACTGGAGGGACTTTCTGAGATAGAAAATAGTTTTGAGCCCGTTGTTATAAAAAAATGCCCCCAAATCCAGGAAGTCAAAGATATATTGAGTTCCCTCGGAGCTCGAATCCTTTCAATGAGTGGATCAGGTAGCGCGGTTTACGGGATTTTTGAAAGGATGATCTTACTTGAAAATTTCGGTGAGGTGTTAAAACCCACTGCCTTCCTCAAGATGGAGTAAAATTTCCTCACAAATTTGTTTTGAAATTCCCTGCTTGGAAAGGAGCCACTCTCTTGCTTTCTCACCCAATTGTTTTAGTGAGTCTCTTTTCCCCACAAGTTCATCAATCTTTTTTACAAGTTCATCGTTGTTATTTACAACGAAAATGGCCCCTTGTTCTCTAAGTTCTTTAACCTCGTTTTTAATGTTGCTGTAAAAGGGGCCAACAACGACAACCCTCGAAGCAGAGACAGGTTCAAGAATGTTGTGCCCTCCATAGGGTGCAAAGGTTCCTCCCATAACTACAAGTTCAGTAACATAATAGAAATTCCTTAATTTTCCAAGAACGTCTATAATCAAAACCCCCTCTCCTCCCAATCTACCCTCGCTCCACCTCACAAAACCAACTCTCATCCGGGTAAGTTCAGAAGCAATGGGTTCAACTCTGTTTAAATGCCTTGGAGCAACGAAGATTTTCAAATTTTTAAATCTGCTTAGAAGTTCCTTAATAATGGGAAGAATTTGCCTCTCTTCCTTTTCCCTCAAACTGGCAAAAAGGATGACAAAGTCTTCACTCCGAATCCCCAGCTCTTCCCGATTGAAACCCTTCAAATCAGCATCAATAGAATCGATCTTAATGTTCCCAGTGACTACCACCTGCTCCTTCCTCGCCCCCAATTTAATAAATCTCTCTTTATCTTCTTCACTTTGTGCATAAATCTTTTCAAAAGGTTCTAAAAGCCTTTTAAACGTCCCCCTTATCAAGCGGGACCTCTTAAAATTACGCTCCGAAAGTCGACCATTCACGAGAAAAGCGGTGATTTTATTTTTTCCTATCAAGGTTAGCAGATTGGGCCACAACTCTGTTTCTAAGTTCACAAAGATTTTAGGCTTCGTCTTTTCTATAATTTTCCTCAAGTGGAAATAGGAATCCAAGGGAAACCTTAAAACCTTTACCTTTTCCTTCCACAATTCCGATGCTTTGTTGAAACCCGCAGGAGTAAACACAGTCATTAAAATTCTGAGCTTTTTACTTAGAAAGCAATCCACCAGCGGTTTTGCCGCCATCACCTCCCCAAGGGAAGAACAGTGCACCCATATATCCACCCTATCCTCAGGAATTTCTCTAACTTTAAGGGGCGAAAAAAGGCGTTGGGGCAAATAAAAAAATAAGCGATAAAAGGATGAAAGGTCCATTAAATTCTCCTTTCTCTTGAGTCTGGTATCCCCAGTTTGTTTCTCAATTTAGTTACCATTCTCCTCGAAATCTTAATCCCTGTTGATCTCAGGAGATTGGCAATCTCCTCATCGGTATAAGGTTTCTCTTTATTCTCCGACTCTATAATCTTCTTTAATTTTTCCTCTAAGTCCTCCGTAGAGACCGTGGAGACAGCACCCTTCCCGTAAGGCCTGTGGAAGAAAAACTTAAGGGAATAGATGCCCCTTGGAGTATCTGCATATTTATTCTTCAGGATCCTGTTCAAAGTAGATATCGGTATTTCCAGTTTTTTGCTTGCCTCAACCTGTGTAATAGGCTTGAGCCGGTTAGTCTTACCCGTTAAAAAGTCTTCCTGATACTCAAGAATGAGCTCACCAACTTTCCTTAAATAACTCTTCCGTTTCAAAAGGTTCTCCATTAGCCTTTCAACCCTCTTGTACTTCTCTTCAAGGTATTTCTTTGTCTTTTCATCCTGAGACGCCCCTTGAAGGAGGACAAGATAATCCTTTGAAACGTGAATCTGGGGATAAAAACTCTCATTGACAAATAGAGTTAGTTCGCCTTCAACATATTTATAAATCAGTTCCGGTATCACATACCTTGTATGCTCCACCTCTTCCTGAAAGAAGGGGTAGGGTATGAGTTTTCTTCTAAAATCCTCGTTTTTTTTCAAAAAATCCTGAACCTCCTCTGGGGAGATGAAGTACCCTTTGTCATGTGCCTGTAACAACACAAACTCATTAAAATCCTTAGTGCCACAGCCAAAAGGCTCAAACTCAATCACAGCCCTTCTTACCCTTTCTAAATCCTCAAGGTCCACTCCCAGCTCTTTTGCCAGATTTTCCGGTTCCTTATCAAGATACCCGAAACTATCGAGATGCTCCAGGATTGCATAGGCAATCTTCTTATCCTTTTCACTATCAAAATAGGATTCAATCTGAATTTCGAGCTTCTCCCAAATACTGGGTTCCTGGGCTGGTATCAATTCATCTCTGCGGACCTTCAGATCCTCATCTTCTTCCTCGCCCTGCCATTCAACATTCTCCTCCATTATTTCAGCCAGTTTTGAGAGATCTTCATATTTTGCCGCAAGGATTTTGAAATCGTTGTACTTATCTATATCAATAAGAGGATTGGAGCTCATCTCTGTTAATACTGCCTCCCTTAGCTCTAAAAGGTCCATCTCGAGAAGGGTTGCCTCCTGAATAATGAGAGGGAGTGGAATTAGCTCCTGCCTTAAATGAAGATCAAGTCTTGGTTTGCGGATCATAATTTAAACCTCTCACCAAGATAGATCTTTCTTGCCTCCTCGTTATTTATAAGTTCCTGGCTATTACCCTCGATAAGGATTTCGCCCTTATAAATTATGTAAGCCCTGTCCGTAATTTCAAGGGTTTCTCTCACATTGTGGTCCGTTATTAATATTCCAATGTTCATATTTTTCAGGCTTATAACGATGTCCTGAATCTCCTGCCGGGTCTTGGGATCAACACCGGTAAAGGGTTCATCAAGAAGCAGTATCTTAGGATTCAGAGAAAGAGCCCTTGCCACTTCTAACCTTCTTCTCTCACCGCCCGAAAGGGTGTAAGCAGGCTGATCCTTAAGGTGGTAAATCTCCATCATCTTTAAATACTTTTCTGCAATATCAATCGCTTCTCCCTTCGATACTCCTCGATACTCAAGAATGGCAAAGATATTATCAAACACCGTTAATTTTTGAAAAACTGAGGGCTCCTGCGGAAGGTATGAGATCCCAAGGCGAGCCCTTTGATACATTGGTTTATCCGTAATCTCAATGTCATCAAGGAAAATTTGCCCCTTATCCGGTTTAACTTCACCCATTATCATGTAAAAAGTCGTCGTTTTCCCTGCTCCGTTTGGACCCAAAAGGCCAACAATTTCTCCACTTTTAACTTCAACGGTAACACCATTAACCACCTTCTTGTTTCCATAGGACTTTTGCAGGTTAATCGCCTTTAGAATTGACATTTTCTACCCCTTCTTTGTAATAACCTTTTGCCCTTGAGGCCCTAAACCACTTCAAACTATCGGTGCCCTCGCTGTAAAAATAAAGGGAATCCCCTTCAAGGTAAATTTCTTTATCCCTTTCATTGTTCAAAAGGGAAGGTGAATCAAAAGCCACTAAGTGGTCCACCTTATTGTCCTGGTTCAAATAAAGATATATGACGTTCCCCTTCACTACACTGGTGTTATTCCTTACCCATGCATTTTTCAAAAGCTCAGCATGTCTTAAATTCCTCATATAAACTAAGGAATCACCTTCACCTTCGAAGTCTTTACCCTTTATTTTGACTTTATTTGACGCGTAAAGCACCGTATCCCTGTAAAGGTAAAACTCAGACCTCAGAACCACTGTGTCTTTGCCTCCAAAGTAGGTGATGGAGGCATTCTTCTGTGCCTTTATTAAATCCTTCTTCAGTAAAACCTCCTCTGCTGTTGATTCTATAGAATCTTTAACGCTCCGTAAAAACACCTTTCCGAAAGCAAGGACTTCGTTTTCCTTCAAAATTACTGAATCACACTTCAAATATTCACCAATGCCCGTAATTTCACAGTTCCCATAACCTTTAAAAATCCTCTCCTTCTCATAAATTTTCGCAAAATTGCAGCGCAAACTTCTTTCACCCTGCACGCCTTGAACGGGACCAGAAAGCTCCATCAAACCTTCTTCCTGATGATACAAAGCAGCGGGTGAAGTTATTAGTGTATTTGTATCTCTAACAACAACACCGCCATAAAAATTAATTAACTCTTTTCCACCCTGCCTCAAGATCTGCATCTCACCGCTTTCAATCTTGTATAGAAAGAGCAGCATAAGCAGAAAGTGCATAGGATAATTTTATTGTATCTTCTTTAAAGTTCAAAGGATTAAGCCGACTTTAAAAATTTTAAAAACTTTGAAGAGGTCTCCAACAAAAAGAAAGGGCAGGAAAGACCGTCAAATAATGAAAGCCTTCCCCGCCCTTAAATTGTTTTAATCTGCTACAACAATCTTTATAGTTTTATTATCGATGTTTATGAAGTAAATACCTTTCGAGGGCAGCTCAATCTCCACAGTGTTAAGGCCACTCTGGAAATGTTTTTCGAAGGACGTGACTTTCCTTCCAGAAGCATTGAAAACATTAAGTTCAAGGGTCTTCTCTGAAGATAAGGTGAATTCAATGCTTACCAATCTCGACTTCGAAAATATTGAATTTTTAAGGGAATTATTATTTTCCGCAACGCCTGTATTAAACCAGTAGTCAAACCATACGTTTCCGCTTCCATACTCTCTATAGGTAACAGTCGTTCCACCCCTCGAATAATTTAAGTCTACCCGGCTTCCAAATTCACCGGTCGCATTATGGTCATTGACAACTGCTCTACCACGCCAGTTTGTTGGATCACTTGCATATGCCCAAACCGTAACTATAGAATCATAACCTGAATAGGAAGTCCCAAGGGCAGCGCAAATGTCCACGGGATAGTCTATAGAGGTTTCTACCCAGGGATATTGAATATCGCCGTAATTGTAATTCATAGGTGGCCAAACACTGTAAGTCCAGGAATTTCCCCCATCTGTGGTGTAGGCATAATGGACATCGTAAGCGGAAGGATGGCGGTGCCTGTAAAGTACCCATGCGGTTTGGTTTGGAGGAGTTTGCAACCGTGATGCAGCTATACTTGGTGTATACTCTAATTCACTATCAGTTTGGACATCTATGAAAGCCCATGTACCCGACAAACCATTGGTATTCCTACCTATTCTTAAAATCGAATCATTGACTACATAAGCAATATAAAAATAGTTACCTTTTCCAATAGCAATCTCAGGGTCTCTCCTATTTCCTGAAGAGATACTCACCGGTGAGCTCCAGGTAAGTCCTGAATCTATTGAATTCATCGCATAAATTTGAATATTCCCAGATGGGAGTATCCTTTCATAAGCAAGATAGAGAACCTCATTTTCGTCCATATCAACGGCAAACCGTCTTATAGAATCTCCTGGTTGAGCTATGTATATCCAGTTCCAGGTACTCGCGTCAGCCTTCATCCTTCTTAATATAAGTGCACCACTGTTTGCCGACCCCTGAATGGTAGACCTCATAAAGGTATAAATCCACGGGTTTGTTCCCCTCCCAACAAGAACTTCCGTCTGCCAGATCTCATCGCCCGCAGGGTAATAAATGTGATACCATTCAGACCAATTAAGTCCGTCATCGGAATAATAATGAAGAACTGTGTCATCAACGTCACTTATGCGTCTGAGAATTGTGACATAAGTTCTTTTGTTCGGCATATCAGCCGCGTGGGATGTGGAAAGCCATCTCAAGTTATAATTTCCGGACCTAATCAAAGCATCTGTGCCCCATAGTATTTGGGAGTTCCCCCCCTTCAGGCATCTCAATACCTTTCTGGAAAATTGAAGATTTTGTTGCTTCCTGGGTAAGATCTCTAACCGACTCATCAGAAATTCCAGGAGAGGGTGTGTATAACTCTTCCACTGGAACCTGTGACTTATCCACATGTAACCAGGCAGCATCTTTTGTCGTTCTTATCTCCGACGGGTTTTCCGCGCTGGCAAAACCAAGGACGATCGACATTATTACTACAACAATCTTAAATACTTTCATTTTACCCTCCCTTAGGGTTAGTGTAATTATGCATCCGTTTGAACTCTCTGTCAAGTAGTTTGAATTTTAGCGGTAGGAAAGGAACAATTTTGAAAAAAGTTTAGGATTGAAAGTCTATACAAATTCAAACTACATCGTAAGACTCTTCTGTGAGACAATTCCCCCTATTTATCCAGTCAATTCTTTATGTTTGCACGAGAATCGACTTCTTTAATTAAAAAGCCACTTTATCACTTTAACAATAATACTATTACCGATGATTTCGCGGGGCCCGAATTAAATTTTTAATCTAATCCACTAACACAATTTTACCCTTAGTTACAGTCCTGTTATCTTGCAACAGACGATAGAAATAAACCCCCTTACTGAGGTTTAAGTAAGTTCTCTTTTCAAACTTTCCATTAATTTCAACTCTCTCCACTTCCCTACCCATCACATCATGAACAATTAAAGTCAAGTTCTCGGCAGGCCTATCTGTTTTTACAATTAGTTCCTTACCACGGATGTAAATTTGTACATCCGAGGCGAGCAAGTGTCTGCCCTCATCAACAGAAGGAATTCTTACAACCAAGGTAGGATCAGCGTAGGTCGAGACATAAGTGTAACGTTGAGACCATCCACCACCAGGAGGCACGAGGGCCGAGAGGAAGTGAATGAGCGTATCGGTGAGACTTGCATAGTTAACAGTATCGACAAACTCAATTCTGTAAGACCCAGCACTCAAATTTGAGTACCTTTTTGACCTTAGAGTAATCCCACTGCTATGCTCCTTAACCTCAACAATGAGGTCAGCAGGCGCCTGGAAAGAAGCAACATATACTGTATCAACTACACTAAAAACAGAATCAAAGTAAACAGTATCGGGGTAAGAAAGGCAGGAAATACGGGAATTAGCAAGCAATGTGGAAGGATTTGTATAAGTTGACCCGTAAGTGTATCTGTTCGACCAATCACCACCGGGTGGGGTGAGTATACCAAGGAAGTAGATAGTTTTGTCAACACCTTGATCTGGTATGGTATCGCTAATAGAAAGATTCACATACCCAGCCGATATGCTCACTATCCTCTTGCTACTTAATATTTCCCCTGTATTTCTATCCTTTACTTCAAAGACAAGATCTGCAGGTGCTTGAGAGGATGCAGCATATAAACTGCAGACAACGGTGAAGGCGGAATCTCCAATGACAGTGCTGGGGTAAGACTTAAACACAACATAACTGGTATCTACCTGTGGATTAGTTCTGACCGTTGTAGGGTCTGAATAGGTAGATTTGTAAGTATATCTATTGGACCAACCACCTCCAGGAGGGGTTAAAACAGAGAGGAAATAGACCTGGTAATCGTAACCACTATCAGGAAGAGAAATCGTTGGATTTAATCCAAAAGTCTTTACCCAGTACCCAGAGGAGAGATTAGAGACACGCTCGCTATAAAGCACATTGCCACTCTGCCAGTGTTTTATCTCAAAAATAAGGTCTGCCGGTGCCTGAGAAGGTGCGATATAGAAACTATCCTGCACCGTGAAAGTTGAACAGGCGTAAACTTGAGTAGGATAACTCTTGTAAACTATGTAACTCGTGTCCTGTACACCTCCCGTACTTTTAACCTTAGTGGGAAGTAGCCTGGTTGATACATAAGTATATTTGTTGTCCCAGTTTCCACCTGCTGGCACCACGTAGGTCACGAAATAAACAAGGTAATCTCTGCCACTGTCAGGAAGGGAGATCGGTGGATTAAGCCCAAAGGTCTTGATCCAGGTACCAGCTGAAAGATTGGATACCCGCTCCTGGTACAAAACCGTACCCGAAACATAAGACTTGATCTCAAAAACCACATCGGCAGGTGCCTGATGAGGGGCGACATAAAAACTATCCCTTACGGTAAAATTAGTATTTGCGTTGACACTATCAGGGTAATTAGTATGGCAAACGAAAGAGGGATAGTATAAACCTAAGTGCTTTGCCAGACCCTTGGCGTAGGCATAGGCTTGCCTCTCCACATGGGCATACCAGTTGTAACAGAACCTCCAGGATTCGTTGTAAGTTCCATTATAATCAATAAAGGATGCCTCACCCAGGATGGCAGGCATATTTGTATAAACCAATACATAGTAATTCGCCGTCCTCGCTCCCCTATCATTATACCCATACGCCGCCACCAATTGTCTATGAGTGGAATCCCTGAGATTGAAACTATAAGAACTACCAGAGGTATAGCAGTATGTCTCAGTACCTTGCACTGTTCCATCGTAGGCGTTTTGGTGAATTGAGATAAACCTATCAAAATCGTTGGAATTAGCATAATTTACCCTTGCTTCTAAGGATACATCTACATCGGTAGACCTTGTCATTCCTACACTTGTTACATTTGGTATTTGAAGAATAAATTCCTGCGCCTTTAGCCCAACATCCAAATTTGCTGCCTTCTCTGTATAGTAGCTTCCCGTTGCACCCGGGTCACTTCCGCCATGACCTGGGTCTAAGCAGATAGTCCATGCATAAAGTGAAGAATATAGGAAAAGGATAGAGACTAAAACTAACCGTCTCATATTACCCCCTACCTTAGAAATTTACTGGAGTTTAAATAGCCAACCTGCCCCTCAGGGCTGCAGAAATAAATTCTCTTTCCGTCTGGTGAAAACATTGGCCTTATTTCAGAAATCTCCTTAGTATTGGTAATTTTATTTGTTATCTTTCCTGACACTGAATATACATAAATTTCAGAGGCCGTAATGTTGTGTCCATCATCCTGTGAGATATTGAAAGCAATTAAACTCCCATCGGATGAAAAGCAAGGATTGGAACCCTTAGATACATAAAAGTTTTCGTTCAAGTTCAAATTATACAAATATATTCCCTTGCTCATTTCATTGTAGGCAACATAAAAACCGTCTGGTGAAAAAATGGGAGCAAAGCAAGTGCCTTCAACGCTGACCTTCTTTTTATTGCCACTCCAATCGATCAAATATATCTGATCATCTTCCTGAAAAGCAAACATCTTTGCTTTCGGAGAATAGTCAATATAATAGCTTCTCACACCGCTTATAGAATGTTTCAGGTTCCCGAGGGTGTCAACAATGAGAATTTCACCATTATATGTGTAAGCAATTAAAGTATCATCGACCCAAACAGGGAAGCCTACCTTTTCTGGCTGCTCCGCCACAACCCTTTCTGTACCATCAAAATGGAGAAGTTTCACCTTATTGTAATCTCTGTAGACAATCCTATCTCTCGCCGGCGATAGTGCCAGTTTATATGCATTGCCTTCAGAGAGCTTCTTGACACTATTTGCCTTTACATAAAAAAGGTAAATCCCCTCGTACTTTGGGCCACTTAGTATGAGTTCACTTTGCGATTTAACATCCACAAGGATGTAAAAGTTTGAAAGCTTTAAAAGGTAAGATAACAAAAGCAGGTTAAAAACCATAAACACCTCCTTTCTTTAATTTTAGAATATCCCCATGTCTGCGAAATGTCAAGTTGTATTTTTAGCCTGTGCGAAGTAAAAATTTTTGCACATTCAAAAAGTTTAAACAACTAACCTACATAATATCACCGTCACTTAGTCAAATTTCCTTACAAATCCAGGACGATATCCTCAAGCCGTCTCTTTGGAACATGTTGAGAGAATTGACTTTCAGATTGGTTAAGCACTTTTTAAATCAGCTCCAAATAACTTCAGTCAATGTAAAGCTTCCACTCAACTTTCCTTAAATTACCGCGTTCAAAGTAAAAATTTATCTCGCTGCCTGCTGAAGTCACGTAAACTAAGAGCGAATCAGAATCAACCTTGGGAGATCCAAAAGTTCTTCGAACCTTATCGAGTTTGTCACCGATTTTCACATATTCCAATTTAACTTTTCTGTCCTCAACAAGGCAATAAAAAACCACGGATTTCCCAAAGGTTGGACTTTCATACCTTTTCACCACGACACCTTTGTAATATTCAGTGATCACATAATCTCTGATTCCTTCGTAATGAGGGTTATTGACTGTCAAAGTCTCAGCCTTCACAGGATTACCCAAAATGGAGAAAGTATGATAATGGTTAAAATCTACTCCCACTACCCCTTTCTCTGAAAATCTTTCCAACCTCTCGGAAACGGTTTCACGCCTCCCACAGCTAAAAAGCAAAATTATCACAAAAACAAAAAAGTACCGCATTAAACACCTCCTTACTCATATCTTAAGGCCTCAGAAGGATTTAATCTACTTGCCCTAAAGGCTGGAAAAACTCCCGCCATCAAACCAACCATTATTGAAAAGAGGGTGCCGACAAACATCCCAAGAAACTCAAAACGGGGTTCAAATTTAAAAATTGGCCCTATAACTCCAGTGGCGAATATCCCAAGCGCCACTCCGAGAAAACCA
The DNA here is from genome assembly GCA_039803545.1 of candidate division WOR-3 bacterium. NCBI lineage: Bacteria > Pseudomonadati > Caldifarciminota > Caldifarciminota bacterium. Next base: position 942,590 of record JBDRYS010000001.1, read on the forward strand.
CCCACTAAGCAAACTATTGTACTCTCAATTAAAAATTGAAAAAAGATGTCCCTTCTCCTTGCACCCACTGCCATCCTTATCCCGATCTCCGAAGTCCTCTCTGTAACCGAAATTAACATAACATTCATAATTCCAATGCATCCTACAAGTAGCGAAAGAATTGAAATAACCAAAAGAATAGTGGAAAAGAAATTTACTGTTTTAAGGCTCTCTTTAAGTAGAATTGAATGAGAGAAGCTTTTGTATTCTTGTTTGCCATTGAACAAAACTTTAAGAGCTTTATTGACCTCCTCCATCGCCAAATTGACTACTGCGGAATTTAATGCTGAAACATAAATCTCACCATACACTTGCCCATATTTTGACAAAACTGTTGAATAGGGTATAAAAATCTCGATTACGTTCTCTCTTTCTGGATAAACTAACTTGTTTCGCTTCACAATCCCCACAACTTCATAGAAATTGCCTTCCAGATTAATAAACTCCCCAATGGAGGGCATTCTCCCAAACAAATTATAAACAGCCGGGCTCTCTTCAATTACACAGACCTCTCTTTTTAATCTCATATCTAATTCGTTTATAAACCTCCCTTTCAAAACCCTGACATCGGCCATGGATTCGTAATTGGGCGATACCCCCATTCCATTTATGATAAAAGGATCCCTCTGGGTTCGAAAAATCAAAAACAAGACCTCACAAATTTCTTTTACATGGGGACAACTTTTTCTTATAAATTGAAGGTCCTCAGGAGTCAACCGGCGAGGCAACTCTCGGGTCGCAGTCTCGAAGGTAACATTACCAAAAAAATAATAGTCGATGCGAAAAGTTTCAATACCCATCTTCGAAACGAAATCATGAACTTTCCCCTTCGCTAATTGGGATAGATTTGTAACTACCACAAGAACTGTTATGCCAATGAAAACTCCAAGTAACGAGAGAAACGTTCTTAATTTATGCGCCTTAAAGGTTTGCCAGGATATGTAAAATAGGTCCCTCAGGTACATTATTTCTCAACCTTAACCCACTCGCCGTCCTTCACGTAGTAACTTCCATAGGTTATTACCTTTTCCCCTTCCTTCAATCCTCCCTTAATTTCGATTAGGACCCCGTCTGTCTCCCCCACCGAGACATACCTTCTCTTCGCTCTACCATTCTTATAGACATACACAAAAGTCCTAGAAAGGCTCCCCGCTTCATAATTAATTGCCTCCAAAGGTAAGACCATTACATTCCTTATCGTTCTGTAAACCAGTTCACCTACAACAGTCTCACCAAGCCTCAGAACTGCCGTAGGATCAACCTTTTCAGTGATATTAACATAAACTTTATAAGTTGGCGTGGTGCCTGAGGAAGCTTCTTCCCGCATCAGACTTATGTTTTCCACCTCTCCGGTAAATTTAACTTCGCCATCGATAATGATATTGCCCTTCATACCTGGATAAACTCTATTAATGTCTGACTCGAAAACACTTAAAACCGCTACAAGGGAATTTAGATCTGCAACCACGAACAAATCCTTTCCTCCATTGACAATTTGACCATTCTTCACCTCTATCTTTACCAGTATCCCATCTATGGGTGAATAAACAGGCCTCGGTTCAAGCTTTGCCCGGAGCTTGTCAAGATTAGACTTCTCTCTTAAAAATGAAATCTCCTTAGCTCTATATTCCTGATAGGAAATCGCCTTCATTTCATAGAGCCTTTTCGCCACCTCCAAATCCTTTTCCGCCAGCTCAAAGTTCATCTCTGCAAACTTCAAATCTTCGAGCAAATTCTTTTCTTCTTCCGCAGTTGGAACAATATAGCACAACACTTCATTCTTCTTGACTCCGGATCCTGCCACCAGCTGTTCGCTTACACCCTTTATTTCACCAGCAATTGGAGCTGTTACAGTAAAGATTCTCCTCGAAGTTATGAAACCTGGAGCCTTAACCTTTAGAACCAAATCCCCTCTGGTGACTTCTGCTATCTTTACCACCTTAGCATTCAATCTCGCACCTAATACTCTATAGACCAATACCAAGGAAGTCAATGCAACAACCAGTGAGAAAAACAGGATTATAGCTTTTTTCATCATTGCTGAATCCTCTCTAAGTTGAGCTCACCCATTAATCTTAAAAGTCTCGTGTAAAGGATAAACACCTCCGTTTTTAGATTAAAATAGTTTTCCTCGGTCTCCTCATACCTCTGAAGGTTAAAATAATATTCCTGGTAAGACAAAGTGCCAGAACGATACTTTAATTCAGCAACCTTAAGGGCTTCCGCGGCCAGTTCGCGGGAAGCTTCATAGAGTTTGAGCTTCTTTTTTGCAACCTCTATTTGGAACAGCAAATTTTCAATTTCCTTCCTTAGCCTATATTTCAATTCCTCGTAGTTAAAAAGCGCTAACTTATATTGCTCTTCTGCCAACTTTTTCCTACTTTTCAGAATTCCGGCAGTGAACAAGGGCCACTGCAAAGAAAGTTCCATTTGTGGGGAGAAAATCCCTGAAAAAACTTCAAAAGGCCTCGTATAATTAAAAGAGAAATTTACATCCGGGAAAAAATATAACTTCTGAGCCTTTAAATTGCCTTTAATCTGATTTAATTGGATCTTGAAAATCATTAACTCTGGATTTTTTTGAAGGGCCCTTTTCCAGCAAGTTTCAAGATCAAAATCACCAACATTCAGAGGTATATCCTCCTGCAAAACCAAAGAATCCTCAATTTCAATTCCCAGGAGCCTCAAAAATTCTTCCTTCGCGATTCTGAAACTTTGCAACAGCTCTTCATAGCTTGCAATCTCTAAATTTCTCTGCAAGTAAAAGTTGGACAGTTCCGATGGCGCTGCAAGACCACCTTCTACTTTTACTTTAATTACCTCGATTAAAGATTCGGTGCTTTTAATGGACTGTTCAACCCTCTTGATACTGTTTAAAATCCTCACAAGCCCAAAGTAGCTGTTTACCACCTCTAAAATTAAATTTTGCTTCGCAATATCCTTCTGAATCTCTGCTATATTCAGGTTATCCCGTGTGCTTTTCTCACTAAGAAAACTTTCAAGAATTCTTTGTGGGCTTAGGGGCTGAATCAAACTAACCCTTAATTCTCCATCCCTGGTATTAAAGGGGTTTACAAACAAATTAGCCTCAAGATCAGTACCTAAATACGGAATAACCTTATCACTTAAAATAAGTGTGCTCCTAAAGCGCTTTAAGTTATTTCCCGACAATGAAAAAAAGCGCAGCTGAGGATAATATTGGGCATTATGTATTTTATACTCCAGTTTTGCACTCTGATATTGCTGATTTGATGGGAACAAGATGCTTTGATTGTTTATTAAAGCAATTTTAACCGCATCCTGGAGCGTTAAGGTTGCACTCAACAAAATTGATACAAAAAGGAGCATACTGAATACTTCAAAAAATTTTAGAGCCATTAGCCTGGATAAAAAAGGCTAATGGCTCTAAATCAAAAATAAAGATTATATTCCGCAGAACGTTCCTCTGGTTACATACTGTCCAACACTTCCATTAGGCTTTTGCGCAACTCCATACTTTCTCAATTCCCAATGGAGATGTGGACCCGTTGATACACCGGTATTCCCAACAGCACCTATCGTTAAATCGAAAGAAGTTAAGGACTGCCCAACCCTAACGTAGATAGCGCTCAAATGAGCGTACCTCGTCTCCCAACCAGCGGAGTAGGCACTATGGTCAATATAAATTGCATTCCCGTAACCACTAACCCAACCAGCAACCGTTACTCTGCCTCTACCAGCGTTGCCGACACCTCTTCCCGTTGGAGCAGCTATATCCGTTCCATAATGATACTTCCACTCACCAGTTACAGGATGGACTCTCCACCCTACAACAGACGTTATTGTTCCACTGGTGGGCCATACAAAGGCATTGGCCAAGCCAACTAATGTAAGTGTTATTACTATTGAGCCTACTATTTTTAGGACTTTCATAGCTCACCCCCTTTGTATCAAAAGCATAGCAAATCTTGTACCATTATAAGCCTTTTCAGAAATATCCAATCAACATACACTTAAAAGTTCAAAGCCCTGTTGGGGTGTCAAAATTCTGACACCCCAAGGGCGCCAGAAATTATAAATTTTTAAAATCCAATATCTTATGTGTGTCAAAATTTTGACACCCCCTATCAAGAAAGAACAACTAACTTCAAAGAAGAACTTATATGAAATACACTTTTAAAGAGATCTTCGTGCACCCAAGAAAAATTAAAGAAATTAAACCCTTCCTAAAATCCTTACAAATCCAGGACGATATCCTCAAGCCGCCTCTTTGGAACATGGTGAATGTACTTTTCGTCTCTCCAGTATCTTATATCTCCATCAGGCCCCACTTCTTCAATTACAACAGTCTCCTTTGGTTTCCCGATGGCAATCGCATAAATAATTTCATACTTATCAGGAATATTAAAGAGTTTCCTTACATTATCTCGATTCAAGGAACCCATTATGCAACCGCCAAGTCCTTTTTCTACAGCGCCAAGGAGTATCGACTGGGTTGCAAGACCTGCGTCAATCAAATAATTCTTTGAAAGATCTTTTTCTGCGAGAACTATAATATACGCCGATGGCCTTTCGCCTTCCTTCGGGCCACCCCAATCTTTAAGGTAGGCCGCCCAGGTGACGTTTTGAAAAATCAACGCGCACCTCTCGGGGGTATTGACAATAATGTACCTTAAGGGCTGCAAATTCATACTGGATGGGGAAAGCCTTGCAAGGTCAATAAGTTCAAGCAAAGTTTCACGACTTACTTGATGATCCTCGTAATATCTTCTGTAACTACGATTTTTAATGATAAGGTCTCTTAACATTTTATCCCCCCTTATAAAAGCTTAACCATCCTTGTAAAAGAAAGAACTCCGCCCTTGTTTATAGAAATATCAAACCTCTCTTTTTCCTCAAACCCGAGACTTTTATAAAAAGCAATGGCTTTAACGTTTTCCCTTTCCACATCTAAAACAACTCTCATACAACCACTTCTTTTAGCTTCCTTTTCAGCTATACTCATAAGCGCCTTACCAACCCCTTTGCCTCTGAACTTTTCATAGGTAGCAATATTACTTATGTAATATTCAAACTTGTCGAGCCTTCCTACGGTATTGTTGAACTTTAAATAGGTATCAAGCATCAAAAACATTTTTAAACCACTAAGCTTCAAAAGCAAAAATCCTGTCTTAAGATTCTCCTTACTTTTGACCCTCCAATCATATCCGAGAAGCATTCCTGCTATCTCACCGCTTACTTCTGCAAAGTAAGTATGCTCGTAACTCAAAAGATTGCCCGGCTCTTGAAATGATTTCTTAAGGACATCCACAATTACCTCACCAAAAACCTTTGGAAAATAAGGAGCCGAGATAAGGAAAAGATTGACAAAATCCTGCACCTCCTGAGAAAGTCCACGCCTAACATACAGCATAAATTCAAAATTCAGCTTAATTATAAGGTTTTTGAGAAGCTGAACAAAAAGAATAGTTCCCAGCAAATGGAATCAGAAAATAAGCTGCCTTATGCAAGGAAAAATTGGCTTGATATCCTTAAATCAGTCTACCATGTTGATGGTTTAGAAATTATTTCGCCTGTTTTAAGTCTATAAGGATTAGGGAGTAAGTGTTCGACATAATTTTCGGCTCTTATACTGTAACTGAAGTGAGCTACTGTTTTCAACTGTGTACTGCGGTTGCCATATGGTATGACAACCACTATTAATTTCTCAGGAAAAACCTTCTTTGAGGTTTCAAGGGCATTTTACTTGTTTTTGGTTAAACTTCCCCTTTAAAAATGTAATCCCTTGATCAGATAATATTTTCAAATATTGCACTTGGTTTGTTCTATGCTGTTGAAATGCACTTTCGCTCATTGATGAAGTCTTAACAATTAGTGAGGTAAAATAAAAAATGCCATTAATTGAAAGATGCTCAGAAAGTCTCTTAGATAATTCAAGTTTATAGAAATCGCAAAATGAAATATAATCAAACCATTTTGCGTTTAAATTGGTTTTAGCCTTTAAACGCTTAACAGAATAGTAAAAATTTAGCCTGTCAATTAGAAAAGCTATTTTTTGTTCATAATAAAAAACCCCTGGCGGACCAGGGGGGTCCTGGAGCACTGCTCCAGTGAAATACATTATAATTATGTATGATGCATCGTGAAATGTCAAGATTAAAGTTTCATATTTAACAATTTCATTTAATAAAACAAAAAAACCTTCCAAACATCATTTTCAAAAAACAACAACTTCTAAATTTCTTTTTCCATCCTCTCAAACTTAAAGATCGAACCAATACCGGTAGATATCTTGTACTCTTCTCTTATCTTAAATCCCAGCTTGCTGTAAAAGAAAAGGGCACTCAGGTTTTCGCTTCCCACATCAAGAACCATCTTCCTTGCACCGAGTTTCCTTGCTTCCTCCTCAGCCATTTCCATTAAGGCATTGCCGATACCCAATCCGCGGAACTTCTCATAAACAGCGAGATTGCTGACATAATATTCGTCCTTTTCAAACCTTTCAAGGAAATTATTAAATTCATTGTAAACTTTCAATTTATCGGCATCCTCAATGCCAACCAAGTTCAACAGCATAAGATCGGTTCGGCTTCCCTCTCTTTCATTCGTCTCCCAGTCATACCCCAGTAACATACCGGCAACTTCAGAACGGAGATCAGCCACTAAAACGTGTTTGTAACTAAAAAGGTTATTCTCGCTCTCAAACAATTTCTTGACTGCGCTTGCGATTCGGTCTCCGAATATCAGTTGATAAAAGGGTTCTGAAAGGAGGAACAGTGAAACAAAATCCTCCGAATCAGAACGAAGTGCCCATCGTAGGTGTACATCTACTTCTTCCTTTGTACTTTGTTGCATAAAAATCTCTCACTTTAATTTAACTATTCTCTGAGAATAGCGTGTTTTAAATTATAGTCCTTTTTTGCCAACTAAACAATTCCAAGAGGTCAAGCTTTAGGCCGATCGGGAAAAATGTTAGGCTCAGTAGTTTACCTCACACTTTTTTACTTCACTTCTATCTTTTCCAACCCGTAAGTAATCACCAAGGTACCGAGCCTTGAATTGAGACCCATAACGGGGGCAACAGCCCGAAGGTTCACCGAATCAGAGATAATAACAACATCATTTGCCTGCAAAAATTCAACAGGATAGTAATCTCCAAACTTTTGGCCCTGCATCTTCTTATCGGTAGATAGCACGATCGTTCCCGTTGTATCAACAAGCAATATCTCTTTAAAACCCTTTTCTTGAACAAGCCTCTCCATATACTCGTTGATCTCGTCGAAATTCCCTCTCATCATATCCTTCCTCACAGCCCAAACCAAAGGCAAAGCAGTAATCTTGAGAAAGTCCTTGGTCTTCTCATCCACAATAATCTGCGTTTTCTGAAGTATCTCCGTTTCCCTCTCTTTCATCCGCCTCTCAAAGCTCTTAACCCTGATATACCCCCACAGATAGATCCCCGCGGAGACGATTATGAGAATAAAAACCAGATACCAACAAAACACAAGCTTCTTGGCCATAAACCCTCCTTTAAACTTCAAAAACTCAGGCTAAACTAAACTTCCTCAAAGTAATCCAAATCAATTTTCTTAATTTCAATAACCCTGTCAACCCGCACACCTAAGTTGTATTTGATCATGTAATCAATCAACTTGTCGCCGTCTATAAGAATCACTTTAATGTCTTTAAGACTCTCAGCATAATCCTTCGCTTCCTTTGTGAAACTCGCAGTTGTTATAAAAATTCCCTTTCTGGAACCTTTCCCGTGAAGTGCCCCGACAAAGCTTTGTATCTCTTTCCTCCCGATAGTCTGGTCGGGTTTATATCTTTTCGCCTGAAGATAAATGTTATCAAGACCCAATAAGTCTTCCTTTATAACGCCATCAACGCCTTCATCACCACTTTTCCCAAGCACTTTACTGGCCTCTTCAAAAGTACCACCATACCCCATTTTAACAATAAGTTCCAAAACCAGCTTTTCAAAAAAGCGGGGTGGGCGTTCCAGAATCTTTTTCATAAGCTCATCTTTTAAAGCCTCATTTAGTTTTCCCATTTCCCTTTCGATCACCTCTAAGGGTGTCAACTCTTCACTTTCTGATGATTCTTCAGCCTGTTTGACCACTGAACGCTTGCCATAAAAGAAATTTCTGAACTCTTCGAATTTCAACAAATATGCATGATCTATAACCGGTGGATTTTCTTTCAAAGCTTGCAAGCCACGTTCAGTAATCCTGACATAACCCCTTCGAGGCGTTTCAATTAAACCCGCCTTTGCCAAATATAGTCTCGCCCATACGACTCTATTCACAAACTTGGTCTGCGTCCCGCTGGGCAAGAGTTCGGAGAGTTCCTCTTCGCTGAGATTAAAGTATTTAGCCACATAATCGAGTATCTCGGGAAACTTCCGCTCCTTACCGTCTCCCAAATATTCCAGCATAACTTTCCTGATCTCATCATAACTAGGCAGCATCAAAAACCTCCCGCATCAGTAAAAAGATTATAAACCCGTTATGTTAAATCAAAAAAACTTCGGAAATTCTAAGATTTCTTCTACAAAAGCAATCGATTAAAACTCGCCTCTCAAATCTTTCTAAACACCTCTTACAAAAATCCTTTCAGGAATTTAATAGAAAACTTTATGAACACTTTTTAAACTCTACTTCCCGCCTTATCCAGTTTAATCCTGTAGCAGGTTAAGAGCTTCTCCTTTTCCCTGAAATCCCTGTCCAATTTTTCTACCAACTGCCAAAATCTTTTACTGTGGTTACCTTCAACTAAGTGGCACATCTCATGGATCACAACATATCTCACCAAATCATCTGGCAAGTAAATTAAATCCTTATTAAAGATGATGTGCCCCTTTTTAGAGTTACAACTTCCCCAATACTTCCTCATCTTTCTAAAAAAGACCTTCCTTGGCGAAACTCCCAAAAATTCGACGCACTCTCCAATATAAAAATCGACCACACCCTTTAGGTCATCCCTCGGGTGAGAGCTCAAGTTATCTGCGATATTTTCCAGTTCCCTAAAATAATCTATTTTCCTTTTAATCCAATCTAAATGGCCCTTTACAAACTCGTCAACCTGCATCGAGCTATTTCTCGGTACAATCACTTTCACCGCGTCTCTATAAACCTCAATCCGTGGATGTTTTACTTTCCTGTAAATCAAAATGTAATTAATTTCCCCTTCCATAGTAGGTTAACACCTCAAAAATCCTATTGTAAAGTTTTTCAAAACCTTCATAAGGAATCTTATATTTTGGTCTCAATTCGGCAAGATACATCCTCAAGTCTCTCTCAACATTTTTTGAAACTGCTGGATTTTGATCCCAACCTGGATAAAGCCTACCTCTAACCCTTGCATAGATTTGCCTGGCAAGCTCTTCAGCTTCATTACTCTCAACAACCCCTTCATTCTCTAAAACCAACTTCATTCCAAATTCCACATCACTGAGTTTCGATTCCCCCCTCTCCCTTTCTTTATCCTCAATGAACTTCAGTACACCATCAATATCTTTACGGAGCTGGGATATATCCACACCTGCTTGCCACCTTTCTACCAATTCTTTTACTCTTTCCGCAATGCTCTTATAAATGGGATTCCGAGATTTTATAACCACCATGTATTTCAAATTGTTCAAAATTCCAACATACTTCTGGGTTTCCGCTAAATTCGAAGACTTAAGTGCTTTGATAGTTTCAAAATCGATAACCGCCGGCTTTTCCCTCCGAAGACCAGAGGGTTCAATCAAATCGTGGATTAAACTAATAGTCCTGTTAAAATACTTCTCCAAATTTCCCTCGTTGATATCCGGCCTCAAAAGCTTCTTGTAAAACTCGTATAGGAAAGAAAACCACTTGTACCCATCAAGAAAATTCACCATTCTTCTATCGGTACTTAGAAATTCAAACTTCCTTCTCAATTCCCTATACAATAAGCTAAACTCATCCCCTCTTGTCCTTAAAATCTCGATGGCCCTGTCAAAACTCTCCCTACTAAAATCTCCGACCAAACCCCAAAACATTCCTTTTAACCGCTCAAATATTGAGAGAAATTGTTCCCAGGCTACATCTGTATCAATGACCTTTTGTCTTATGATATTTATGTCTTCAACGGCGTAAGCACTTAGAGCCTCCTCAATATACTTAAAAATTCCAACATAATCAACTAAAAGCCCTGCGGCCTTCTCCTCGTGAGGTCTATTCACCCTGGCAATGGTTTGCAGTAGCCTGTGATTCTTCAAAATCTTGTAAAGGTATAGAACAGCAAGCTTCGGCTCGTCGAAACCCGTTATCAGCATATCCGTTACAATAAGAAGCTTGGGGTACTCCTCCTTTTTGAATTTCTCAGTAATTTGATTTGCGATTTCAACATCATCTGAAGTGCCAAATCGCTCGGTTTGTACACGAACAAACTCCTTTATCTCCTCATCCTCTCCTCCAAAGGTCATCACAACTTCACTGTATTTGGGGTCTAAATATTCATCCAAAATCCTCTTAAATCTTACACAGGCCTTCCGACTTCCCGTAACAATCAATCCCTTGAACTTCCCATCAAAATGTTCTTTATAGTGCTGTGCAATGTCTTCGCAAATTTGCCGGATATTTTTAGGATTTTCCAGGAATACGGTGATCTCATTAATTCTTTTTCTTACCGCTGTTTCCAGATCCCTAAGCTCGCTTTCCTCCGCAATATCATCTACATCCACCCTTTTCAAGTACCAATCCAGGTCTTGCTCTTTTAAGTTAACCTCTTCCTTTCTCAACTCGTAAACGATGGGGACAACAAAACCATCCCTTTCGGCCTCATCAATGAAATACCTGTCTAAATAAAGTTCCGGATCGTCATCCCTTAAAAAGCCAAATTCTTTGTAGGTATTCCTGTCCTTGAGAGCAATTGGTGTTCCAGTAAATCCAAAGAAGAAGGCGTTTGCCAAAATAGTTCTCAATTTCCCTGCCAAGATTCCATACTGAGTCCTGTGCACCTCATCCAGGAAACAAATGATGTCCTTCCTCTGATTAACCTCTCCAATTTGGTCCAGTAAAAATTCCTCTTTTAGGTTGAATTTATGAATAAGCGTTAAGAAAGCACCTCGTTCCCCACGGTTGTTGTCATGCGTCAAAACATCCTTTAAGGCGCTAATACTCTCTATCTTTTTAAAACCGAAATGCAAATCCAAAGCGCTTAACTCATCACTAAATTGCCTTTCCAATTCCCGCCTATCCACAATGAAAAATATAGTAGGTTTACCAAGCTCAAAGTAGAGTTTATGGGCAGCGAAAATCATCGTTAAAGTCTTTCCAGACCCTTGCCAATGCCAGATTAATCCCCTGTTTTTGTCGGTCTTCCCCGCCAAATTATCCATTACCCTTTGGTAAATCTTATTAACCGCTCGATATTGCATATACCTCCCGATAACCTTAGTCATTTCGCCCCTGAATTCCCGAACAAAAAGGAAGTTTTTGACAATATCCAAAAGCAAATTGGGACTCAGCATTTCAAAGATAGCCTCATCATCGCTCTTGAACTCCGACCTCCAGACTTCCTGTTTCACATCCTCAAGCCATGGGACAATGGGAAAATATTTAACCTTTTCAGCAAGACCTATTCCGATTTGGACATATTTGTAAAGTTCTGGAACGGTCTGTTCGTATCTCTTGATTTGCTTGTATGCAGAATAGTAATCCGACTTTGCCGTATAGGGATTTTTGCATTCGATGTTCACAAGAGGAATACCGTTCACGAAAAGCAGAAGGTCCACGCGGATTTTGTCTCTCCCCCAAAATTGAACCTGGTTTGAAAAGACAAATTCATTGTTGTGAATGTTTTTAAAGTCAAAAAGTTGAACATACTTTACAACCTTATCCTTTTCCAACTTTATTGGGACTCCATACTTAAAGAAGCTTAGAATTTCTTTGTGCCCGTTTTGATCGGTGTGGGCAAATTTGAGTTTATTGATGACGGTCTTTAAGTCCTCTTCCGTAAACTCCACATCTTTGTTGATCTCCAAAATTTTCCTCTTCAAGTTCTCAACGAGGAGAGGCTCCTCAATGCTTTCTCGTGGGAGATTTTGAGGTTCAATATAGTTCCATCCATGCTCCTTAAGTTTCTCAATCGCCCAATCTTCCACAAGTTTCTTCTCTAAATACATAATCTTTTATTTCCCCCTATGCCAATTTAAAAATTTAACATACAGCAGGCGTTTTTTCATTTTTCTGTAGCCGCGCCACCGCAAGCCCATCATTAATTTTCCAACTCACTAAGGTCTAACGAATCAACATCTATTTCCTGATTCATAATCTTATTCAGAAGAGTCTTAAACAACTCTTCATAAAGTTCTTTCTTCTTTTGTTCAATCTCGATCTTTTGGTCGATGGTTTGAAGAATCTCCGCAATCTCCTGCTGTTCAGGGAGAGTGGGAAGAGGGATTTTGAAAGGAGAGAGAGACCTTATAGTAATTTGCGGTTGTCCACTTCCTGAGATTACTTCGGATAAATCCAAGTTGAGTAGCAGATAATATAAAAACATTTTAAAGAGATCTTTAGAAATCGGATGGACAACCATTGCATTACCTGTAATCCAAGACTTAGGCTCTGATAGATTTATAGTTCCGCAAGTTGATCCTCTACAAGTTACTAAAACTTCCGATTCTTCGTGATTATATTTTGTGAAATATCCAATTACCCCATTTGCTCCATATACTTTATAAGGACCCGATTCTGAGATCTCTTTCAAGGTGATTGTTTTAGGTTGATAAATTTTACAAACCTCCCCCAGCCTCACCACTTCCCAATCCTCTGGAATCTCTCCGATTTCAGTTTCCTTTAATTTTCTTCCTTTTCTAAAGGATGGGCCGCCATACTTAAAAAGTTCTGCCATCAGGCTCTTTTTAAGTTCTTTCGTCTTTTCAATAATCTTATCGTGAATCTCCACAGCAGATTGAACAGTATCAAGAATCTTCACGATTTTTTGTTGGATGGGAAGAGGAGGAAGGGGTACTATTAAATTTTTAACAAAAGAGGGAGAAATAAATGGTTGTCCAGTCCCTGTTTTAGGCCATTTATTCTCATCATTAAGGTAATAATACATAAATTTAGCAGTTACTGGATTTTCAAATTTTATAATTTGCGTATTAGCCAGAGCTGTCCATTCTCCTTCAGCATAAAAACATTTTCCACATCTTGATCCTATAGAAGAAAGAATTACAGCAAAACCAGAATCGTACGCTTCTTTAGTGAAACCATCTTGCCCCGCAGCACTAAAAGCTGGAAATCCTCTTTCTACATAATCTTTTTTGGTAATTCCGCTTCTCCCCCCTGAATAAATTTCTGCAATCTCTCCTAATTTTTTTGTTGGCCAAGTTGATTTCATAACTTTGAAACTTTTTTAATTATTTCAATATAAGCATCAGGTATTTCATCAGGTTCAAGTTCTTGAGCGATAGCTTTTCCAATTCTCCATCTTTTATTATTTTTCAGCAATTCAAAAACCTTTTCTTTTAAATTATCGTTTTCTGTTTTTAAATCCTTGTCATTAACCTCATATCCCCAATGCTTTTTTACAAAATTAATAGCATTTATTATTTTACGTAATGTGTCATTATTAGAATTTACAGCAATCATTTTCTCGAAGGGTTGATGTATAAAAATATTGTAATTTCTTAATTTATTTTTTAAATCTTCACTATTGAGAGGTTCTAATTGAAATTTTTCTTCAGTTTCAATAAGATTATTTTCTTCTAATTTTTTAAGAAATTGCTGTGTATCGTTAAGCTTGTCCTCATCTATAAGAACAATAAATGGAATATTAAGACTTTTCAAAAGCTTGATAAAAAACCAGATGGTATCACCTCTACTATTAAGAACAGAAACAGAATTATAATCAAAAGAGTAATTTATCTCAACTTCTTTTTCACCCTCTTTTGTTTTCTCCAAAATCTTTTTAGAAACTTCACTAAAAAATCCTTCCTCGGTGTCTCCTTCCACAACTAAAACTCTTTTAGCAAAAAATATTTCCTCTAAATTACGGCCATGTATTTCTAAAATTTTCTTTTCTTGAGAAGAAAGGTTTATTTTATAATGTTTTGTTTTGCTATCTTCTTTACCAACTCTAATAATATTATCGATTTGAGTTATATCGATTAAATGATCGGAGTGTGTAGTTATAATGACTTGAGAGTACTCAGAAAGATTTTTAAGAGAAAATATCAATTGTCTCTGGCTATGGGGGTGTAAACCAATTTCTGGTTCATCAATTCCATAAATTATAAATTTTTTCTCCTCATCTCTAAGGTATTTTGCCATTACTCTAAACAGCGAGATAATAATTAAATTCTGCGTACCTAATCCTTTCTTAATGACCTCAGAAATATAACCGTCATCTATTAAAATTTTCATTTCACTTAAAAAATCGGAATATTTAGTTGAAGATGGCGAGAGTACAATCTTTTTAATATCTGTTTGGTCTTTAGAAATTTTTTCTAAATCAGAAATTATTTTTTTAACTTCATCAATATCTGTTAATTTCTTCTTTGCTTCATCTATAATTGATATTACCTCATCCAATTTTTCTTTCTGAGCTTTTTTAATAATTATTTCTTTAAAATATTTTAATGGAGACTTCCATCTTATTGGAGCAATTTCCATGATATTTCTTAAAGATTTCACCCTTAGAAAAAATAATTTCTTTTCAAAATCCCAATAATATCCAAAGGGTTTATTATATTTTTGCTTCCATTGTTCGCCAATTCTAACTTCAAATGAGCCGCCATTTTGCTTTGAAAATTTATATCTTACAGCAACTAATGAATTAAAATCAGGATTGATTGATGCAAGCTCATTACCCTCAAGGGAAGCTTCTATTATAATTTCTCGATTTTCTTCGCCATTAAAGAAATGGTCTGTAGATGGCTCAAAATTAGGCAGATACACGTCACCCAATAAAAGATCTATTGCTTCCATTATATTTGATTTACCTGCATTATTTGGGCCAACAAGAATATTTAATCCTTTATTAAACTCTATTTTTTCTTCCTCTATAGACCTAAAGTTTTTAATATATAATTCTTTTATGTGAATCATATCCTCTCCAAAATTCCCTTCACCTTTTCCTCGACCCTTTTTCTTTCTTCTTCTAATTTTTCTAAATCTGATTTGATTTCGCTTAATGGGCGATAATTCTCTTCCTCACTCACACTCACAAACCTCGAAGGACTTAAATTATAATCGGCCTCCTTTGCCTCCTCTTTCGTTATAACTTTCGCAAACTTTTCTACATCTTTAAATTCCTTGTATGCATCTACAATTTTTCCTATATTCTCATCGGACAATGTGTTCTGCTTTTTCCCCGGCACAAACTCCTTGCTGGCATTGATCAATAAAATCTTTCCCTTTCGCTCTTCCGGTTTTTGCTTGTTGAAAACAATAATTACTGCAGGTGCACCAGTGTTGTAAAATAATTTCTCGGGTAGTAAGATTACCGCTTCAACCAGGTCTTCATCAACTATCCGTTGTCTTATCAACTTTTCCCTTCCACCCCTTGAAACAGCCCCTGTATCTATAACTACAGCAACCTTTTCCTTTGCCGAAGCAAGCATATGTTGAATCCATACCCAATCGGCAGATTGCTTTGTGCCAAATCCAAATTTAAACCTATCTTGCCAATATTCTCCCTTCTTTAAGTTATCTTCATCGTAACCGTCCTGGTTCCACGGGGGATTTGCAATTACATAGTCAAACTGCTTAATGCTATTACCCTCTTTGAACTTGGGGTAAAGGAGGGTATCCCCCAGGTAAAAACGAAAATTGTTAATATCGTGGAGCAGCATGTTCATTTTTGCCAAAGCAAGGGTTTTGGAATTTACTTCTTGACCAAACAAAAACAAGGTATTTGCTATGTCCTTTCCAAACTTCTCCTCAACGTGCTTATATCCAACAATAAGCATTCCAGCAGAACCTAAAGCGGGGTCATAAATACTTTTCTTAGGCTCAGGGTCCAGAATTTCGATCATAAGTTTAATAACTTCTCTCGGGGTGTAAACTTCACCTTCCTTTGCCTTTTGAGGGGCAAAATACTTCAAAATCCACTCGTAGGCATCTCCCAAAATATCTCCAGAGATTTCCTTAAAGGAAAATTTGCTAAAAAGTTCAACAAGTTGGTTCAAAATGACCGCATTTTCTGGGTTGCTGGTAAACTGATGGAAATCGAACTGAGAAAAGATGTCCTGGTAATTGGGATTAAGATCTGCCAGCTTTTTAACAGCGATGGAAAACCTCTCGGAAATCTTCTGAGGTTCTCTCCGCATATTATCCCAGAGGTATTCCCTCGGAAAATTAAAAGTATGATAAGTATCAGCGGTTGCCTCTTTTACTGCCTCACCTTCATCCCACCCCTTCTTAATGAGTTCTGACTTTGTTTCCTCAAACTCCTTCTCCCACTTATCGGAGATGGACTTGTAGAAAAGCAAGAACAAAATAAAGGTATAATCCACTCGCGTTCTAATGAGATCCGCCGCCTGCTTCAGAAGGTTAATTAATTGGTCTTTCGTTGAAATAGAATTGTTTTTAGAATTCCCATTAAACAAGCTTTTCTGCCCGTACACATCCTCCTCCTTTACTAAAGGTGAAATCTATGACAAACTCCAACCGTGAAAATTTTTTCACACCCTCGAAAACCCAAACTCTCACAAATCCACCTTTAAATATACAAAAGTATATAACAAAACCCCTCTCCTTTCAAAAGGTTGGTGTTCCTCAAAATTAATATACTAAAAATGGGCTATTCCATCAAAAATAACAAAATAATAAACCAGCGACCAAACTGCATCCTTTTGTTCTTGAACAAGTAACAGTGCAGTATGGTCGTTGTAAGAGGGTATGACATTTAGAAAAGATATTCAATTAGTGCCCTCAATGCACCTATATACAGGAAGGCAAAGAAAATAGATAAAACACAAATCCTCAACAAACTTCAGAAATTCTTGGATAGGAACAGGAGTTGCATAGCCTATCTTTGGAGAAACACGGGCAAAAAGTTTATTTAAAGGGAGGTAAAGTAGTGGTGGTAGGAAATTCCACTGTTCTGACTGCCACATACCCGTCCATAGGTAGTTCTTTAATCTTGCAAACAACTGGGTGTTAATTACTTACGATGCAGATATATTTCAAATTCTTAAAAGGGTGAAATATTGTGCTTCTCATTTTTAACGAGAAAAATAAGCAGCTTTTGCCCAGCGAAGAAATAGACTTTAGGAGTCATAAAATCTTTGAAAGACATTGAAAAATGGGTAATGGATTTTCCAGAAATAATTGGAGAAGAATTGCTCATTATCACAACGAATACGACAAGTTTGACAAAACCAAGGAAAATATTGGATATCCTTGCCCTTGATAAAGCGGGAAACTTGCAAGAACAGAATTAAAACTGGATGAAAGTGGAAAAAGCGCTGAACTTCAGGCTATAAAAGATGCAGCATATTGTTCTACTCTAACTTTGAATGATGTAGTTTCCCTAAGGAAAAACTTCTTGACGAAGAGGGGTGAAGAAAAGACAGAAGATGAAATTAAAGAAGAAATCCTTGAAGAATTTATGATAAATGCAGAGCGGAAAGACTTTGGAGAAAAACCTTTATCACGCACACAGAAAAAAAACTAATTGAAAACTACTTCGAGGAATCTATCCATATAACTGGCATTTAGCCCCCTAACTAATATTTTGCCTAAAGGTTTAAAGATAAGGGTAACTTATGGAGCCAAAGAGGAGTAAACTTTTACGTATATGAATGCTAATACATATAACATCCTGACAGAAGGCACAAAATTTGAACAACAAAATCGCAAAGAGCTCAGCACACCATTGATAGCTTCTCTCAATTATAACCATTCTTCAAATCTACTTTTTACAAGTCCTAATTTGTTGATACTCTCCATGGCTTCTGACAAACGCTCATGCGTGCTAATTACATCTTTAACTTCCCAAAATGCTAACGATTTTCTAAAATTTTCTGGAAGGCCCTGAATCTCATCTCGAATTTTTTCAATTCGTTTAGCGTCTGATACTGCAATAATCTTTTGAACAGTAGGATTGTTAAGAGCCTTCTGCAAATTAAGTATAAGGCTATCTATTGAACCGCTCTTATGAACTTCAAAGACATAAGTCACCACACCAAGATTTGCTATTCTAGCCATCCATACACAATCAACACGTGCACCAGAAGCTATTTGTTTTTCTGTATCAACTTCAAATCCTAACCAATTACCAATGTCTCTTATAAAATCCCGTATTTCATCATGGTCGAATTCTTTCTCTTCAAGAATTAGAGGGATTTCTTCTTTTTCTGTCTTCTCCTTTTCTGTAAACCATACTTCATACAGAAAGTAATCTACCGCCAATAAGTCAGCATCTCTTAATCCTAACTCCTTAAGATACTGTGCAATCTCAAGAAAAACCTTATTTATCTCTACATACTCTTTACCCGATATATTGTATTTTGCCAATGGTAAGGCATCAAACTGCAAAATTTTTAAAGCTTTTCGCGCTTTGTCATTCCAGAATCCATACTTATTAGGGTCATAATAACACAATATTTCTGTAATTGTGGCTGGCCCCAACCCCTTTATTTCTCTTAAAAATCTATCAAATCTCCTATCAAATGACTCTGGTCCATATAATAAGTTTTCAAGTTCGTCAATGATTTTATCCATACCATTTTCGCCTACTATTTTTTGCACTAAGTATTCCTTGTTTCCCCATAATGCTGAAGCCCAAAGCTTAGAGATAAGCTCACCGAATTCAAGTTCGGTCATCGATCTTAACCTTTCCCTTGAAAGCAAAGGTACAATTAACTCACGCCGTTCCTCACGAGATTCCAACTCATCCATAAAGGCCTTTGATGACTTGAATTTAGTAAAGTAGTCTTTAATCTTTTGATGCTGCTCTTTATTTAACGCCATATTTTCCACCTCCTATCGTGGTCTGGATCTTTTGTTAACTCATTTATGCTCAAGCTACTCGCACATACGCTGTCAAAATTAGGAAAGTATGGAAACCGTTTACCCACAGATCTATTTTCGGCAAGTATCAACTTTTATTTTCCCTGTTACATAACAAGAGGCATATTATTCGAATTATCATCATTCCCCTTCCCAACTTTCTAATTCCACTTCGGGGATTTTAACTACCTGCGATATTCTATAATAACGCATTTGCAATATTATTAACAATGCAATTCAGAAAGTCAAGCTTTCCGCATTCATCAATAATAATCTATTCCAAAGGTTCCAGTTTTATCAGAAATCTGGCAAGAGAAAATAACAATCATAATCTTTTTGCGCGTCAAGGTGTTCCATGAAATCAAGAAACTTCTTCACTGGAAAAAAAACATTGCGAACTTTTAAAAAATTAAAAATACAATAACCACTGCTCAATCATCTTTACATAGGATTTTTAAGGCTTTAATCGCAGATGTAGATACTAAAAACGGAAGAGAACAAGAACTAAAGGAATTTAATCAAAATATCCCTAATACGCCCCATAAAAGCAACACCCCGGTCCCCCTATTGAGTGATTAATAGCCAAGTGCTAAATATTAGAGCTCCTTTGGGTAGAGATAAACTCAATTAAACAGAATATTGCCAAAAACCCTCCCCGCCTCAGGCGGGGAGGGTCTCGAACCCCCTAATCCCCCGGATGGGGGATTAACAGCCAGGTGCTCGTTAGTAAAAACGTAAAAACTTTCCTGATTAAGAACCATGTGATAGATGTTGCCAAAAATAAAACCCTCCCCGCCTCAGGCGGGGAGGGTCTCTACCCCCAATCCCCCGGATGGGGGATTAACAGCCAGGTGCTCTATACTTAAGTATCTCTTTATGCAACCCCCAAATAAAAAACACTCCCCGGGAGGGTCTCGAACCCCCAATCCGCCTTAGGCGGATTAACAGCCAGGTGCTCTATCCTTAAGTATCTCTTTATGCAACCACTC